>JAZJXN010000018.1:0-1720 GCA_040390885.1 Pseudomonadota bacterium
TCCCACGCCTTCGGCGCGGGCCCCTCCCTCTCCCTCCGGTAGAGGGTATGTATGTGCCCAACAACAACAGGGAGCGCGACGCCATGACCGCCAATCGCCAGATCGTCCTCGCCGAACTGCCCGGTGCGGGTCACCTCGGGCCGCAGCATTTCCGGCTGAGCAAAGCCGAACGCCCGATGCCGGGCGAGGGCGAGGCGCTGCTGAAGATCCTGTATGTCAGCCTCGACGCCGCCAACCGGGCCTGGATGCAGGGCGCGACCTACCGCTCGGCGATCAACGCCGGCGACGTCATGGCCGGCGGGGCGCTGGCCGAGGTGGCGGAGTCGAACGACCCGAGCCTCAAGCCTGGCGACCTCGTGTTCGCCGACACCGGCTGGCAGGAATGGGCGGTGCTGCCGGCCGCCAAGCTGCAGAAGGTGCCGCGCATGGACCCGCTGACCAACCTGCTCAGCGTCTACGGCGTGGCCGGCCAGACCGCCTATTTTGGCCTGCTCGAGTGCGGCCTGCCCAAGGCCGGCGAGACGGTGGTGGTCTCCGCCGCCGCCGGCTCGGTCGGCTCGATCGTCGGCCAGATCGCCAAGATCAAAGGGTGCCGAGTGATCGGCATCGCCGGCGGCCAGGCCAAGTGCGACTTGCTGGTGAACGAGCTCGGGTTCGACGCCGCCGTCGATTACAAGGCGGGCAATACCTTCAAGGCGCTGAGGGCGGCGTGCCCGGACGGCATCGACGTCTACTTCGACAATGTCGGCGGCGACATCTTCGAGGCGGCGCTGTTCAACATGAACACCTTCGGCCGCATCGCCTGCTGCGGCGCGGTCTCGGGCTACGACGGCGCCGCCCCGCCGGCCGGCCCGCGCGGCGTGCCGGGCCTGATCGTGACCAAGCGCCTGACCGTGCGCGGTTTCATCGTCAGCGATTTCTACGACCGCCTCGACACGGCCTTGGCCGACCTGAAGGGCTGGGTCGACAGCGGCCAGCTGAAGGTCCGCGAGGATGTGCTGGAAGGGCTGGAGAGCCTGCCCGGCGCGCTGGTCGGGCTGCTGGCCGGGGAGAACATCGGCAAGCGGATGGTGAAGGTGGCCTAGGGACAGACACCGCAGGTGTCTGTCCCTACTCGGGAAGGCGCTACTGGTTCCGCATCCGCTCCAGCGCGCCCTGGAGGATCCAGGCGGCGGCCATCTTGTCGACGACCTCGGCGCGGCGCTTGCGGTTGACGTCGTGCTCCTCGATCAGCACCCGGGTCACGGCGGCGGTCGACAGCCGCTCGTCCCAGAAGGCGATCGGCAGGTCCTTCAGGCGCAGGATGTTGCGCGCGAGCGCCCGGTTGGACTGCGCCCGGGCGCCCTCGGTGCCGTCCATGTTCATCGGTAGGCCGATGACGATGCCGAGCGCGCCGCGGCTGTCCATGAGCTTGAACAGCTGCGCCGCATCGTCGGTGAACTTGGTCTTCTGGATGGTGTGAAGCGGGCTCGCGACCGTGCGGGTGACGTCGGAGACGGCCACGCCGATGGTCTTCTCGCCCGGATCCAGCCCCACGAGGGGGGCGTAGGCGGGCAGGGCGGCGGCGAGGTCGGTGATGTCGAGGATGGGCATTACGCCGCTCTCTACAGTGAAAGCGGGCGAACGGCTTGCCTTTTAGGGGTCTGGGCGGCTAACCCCAGCGTTCGAAACAAAGGAGGCCAAGATGGCCATCGACGCCGCGACCGTCCGCAAGGTCGCC
>JAZJXN010000019.1:0-761 GCA_040390885.1 Pseudomonadota bacterium
ACATAGGGCAGGCCGAGGTCGGCGCAGACGGCCTTCAGTTCCTTGCCGACGCTCAGCGCCAGGTCGAGGTTCTCGAGCACGTTCAGGCCGGCGATCACGGTCAGGGGCTGACCCTTGCCGATCGAGATATTCCAGCGCTTCAGATCGACGACGGCCATCGCGGCATCCCATGTCCAGGCGGCCCGGCGCGTCCGAACCTTCGAGCGCAGCTATATAGGACGCCCCGCTTGACCGTCCCAGCGTCAAAGCTCACACCCTGACGTCATGGATCTAGGTTCTCTCCAGTCCCTTCTGGCCAGCGTCGCCGGCGTGCGCGTGGCCTGCGTGGGCGATGTGATGGTCGACCGCTTCGTCTATGGCGAGGTCACGCGGACCTCGCCCGAGGCGCCTGTCCCGGTTCTGGCCCGCACCCGCGACATCGCCATGCTGGGCGGGGCCGGCAACGTCGCCCGCAACGTCGCCTCGCTCGGCGGGGTCGCGGCCCTGGCCGGAGTGATCGGCGACGACGCCGCCGCCAACGAGGCGCTGGGCATGATCGGGGCGGACGCCGGCATGGAGGGTCATCTGGTCCCCGAGCGCGGCCGTCCGACCACGGTGAAGACGCGCTACGTCGCCGCCGGCCAGCAGCTGCTGCGCGTCGATTCGGAGGAGGCCCGCCCGGTCGGTCAGGAGGCCGAGGCCAAGCTGCTCGGCGCGGTCAGGCACGCCGCCGGCGGGGCCGGGGCGATCCTGCTGTCCGACTACGGCAAGGGCGCGGTGAC
>JAZJXN010000019.1:771-1372 GCA_040390885.1 Pseudomonadota bacterium
ACGGCGCCGCCGACCTGGTCAAGCCCAACGCCGCCGAGCTGGCCGCCGCCACCGACCTGCCGACCGAGACCGACGAGCAGGTCGAGGCCGCCCTGATCCGCGCCCTGGACCTGTCGCGCGCCAAGGCGGTGCTCGTCACCCGCGCCGCCAAGGGCATGAGCCTGGCCGTGCGCGGGCAGGCGGTGCGGCACTTCCCCGGCCGGCCGCGCGAGGTGTTCGACGTCTCCGGCGCCGGCGACACCGCCCTGGCGGCATTGGGCCTGGCGCTCGCCGCAAAGGCCGATCCCGCCGCGGCGGTCGCGTTCGCGCTGCTCGCCTCCGGCGTGGCGGTCGGCAAGGCCGGCACCGCCGTGGTCACGCCGCAGGAGCTGATCGAGGCCGAGATCTCCGCCCACATGGCCCCGGCCGAGGCCAAGCTGGCGACGCCCGCGCAGGTCGCCGCCAAGGCGCAGGCCTGGCGCGAGGCGGGGCTGAAGGTCGGCTTCACCAATGGCTGCTTCGACATCCTTCACAAGGGCCACGTCGCCTACCTGGCCCAGTCGCGGGCCTGGTGCGACCGGCTGATCGTCGGCGTGAACAGCGACCGCTCGGTGCGCGCGCT
>JAZJXN010000019.1:1382-2614 GCA_040390885.1 Pseudomonadota bacterium
TGAAGGGGGAGGGCAGGCCGGTCAACGACCTCGAGTCCCGCGCCGTGGTGCTGGCGGGCCTGGCCCATGTCGACCTCGTCGCCCCGTTCGACGAGGACACCCCCGTCGAACTGATCAAGGCCGCCCGGCCAGACGTCCTCATCAAGGGCGCCGACTACACCGTCGAGGGCGTCGTCGGCCACGACCTGGTCCAGTCCTGGGGCGGGGAGGTCAAGCTGGCCCCCATCGTCGAGGGCTATTCGACCAGCGCCGCCATCGCCCGCATCACCGAGAAAGCGTGAAACCATGACCCGCCGCATCATCTTCGTCACCGGCGGGGCCGGCTTCATCGGCTCCAACATCGTCGCCAAGCTGGCCGAGGATCCGACGCTCGACCTCGTCGTCTGCGACCGGCTTCACGAGGCCGACCTCGGCAAGTGGCGCAACATCGCCAAGCATCCGATCGGCGACTTCGTGAAGCCCGACGCCGACAAGATCATCCAGAACAACTTCTGCCTGTCGCGCGACCTGTTCCGCTGGTGCACGGACCGCCAGCGCCGGTTCATCTACGCCTCTTCGGCGGCGACCTACGGCGACGGCTCGCAGGGCTTCGACGACAAGGACGACGTCGCCTCGCTGCAGGCCCTGAGGCCGCTGAACACCTACGGCTGGTCCAAGTCGCTGTTCGACCTGTTCGCTGCGCGCCAGGCCGCTCGCGGGTACGCGCCGCCACAGTGGGCGGGGCTCAAGTTCTTCAACGTCTACGGCCCCAACGAGGAGCACAAGGCGTCGATGAAGTCGGTGATCTCGCAGATCTGGCCGAAGGTGAAGGCCGGCCACACCGTGCAGCTCTTCAAGTCCCACAACCCGAACTACGAGGACGGCGGCCAGCTGCGCGACTTCGTCTACGTCCGCGACGTGGCCGAGGTGGTCGATTGGCTGTACCGCAACGAAGGCGTCAACGGCGTCTTCAACCTCGGCTCGGGGCAGGCGCGGTCGTTCAAGGATCTGGCGGAGGCGGTGTTCAAGGCGGCCGGCAAGACGCCCGACATCGACTACATCCCGATGCCGCCCTCGATCCGCGACAAGTACCAGTACTTCACCCAGGCCAACATGGATCGCCTGCGCGAGGCCGGCTACCCGGGCCAGCTGACGCCGCTCGAGGATGGGGTCACGGAGTATGTGCAGAAGTACCTGAGCGCGGCGGATCATTATCGATGACCCTTCTCCCTCCCCTTTATGGGGAGGGTGGT
>JAZJXN010000019.1:2624-7604 GCA_040390885.1 Pseudomonadota bacterium
CCGCGCCGACCGCCGTACCCCACCCTGGCGGCTTCGCCGCCGGTCCCTCCCCATAAAGGGGAGGGAGGACGAGCCCGCTTCAGTCGTGTAACCATCACCCCATGTGGGGGTTGAAGGGCTTCAAGCGCTGGATCTTCCTGGGGGTGGTCGTGGCGGCCATCGTACTGGCTCTCGGCGCGTGGGTGTTCCGGGTCGACATCATCCGCACCGCGCTCGACCCCAAGGTCCCGTTCCAGACCTACATCCCGCCCAAGGCGCCCAACTACGCCGAGGCCCGGGCCTGGGCGATCGCGGTGGACACGCGGCCGAGCGCGGCGCTGCCGGCCGACGTCTTCTTCGTCCACCCCACCACCTACGACGGCGGCGAGCACTGGAACGGGCCGTTCCGGGATCGCGACGCGCGCCAGCTGCTCACCCGGGTGATGCTGCCCAACTACGCCGGACCGTTCGCGAGGGTTGGCCGCCTGTTCGTGCCCCACTACCGCCAGGCCAGCCTCTATTCGCAGCTGACCCTGCGCGAGGACGCACGCAGCGCTCGCCGCTTCGCCTACGGTGACGTGCGCGAGGCCTTCCGCTACTGGCGCCAGCACTACGACACCGGCCGCCCGCTGGTCATCGTCGGGGTGGAGCAGGGCGGTCTGCTGGCCGACCGGCTGGTGCGCGAGGAGATCGCTGCCGACCCGGCGCTGAAGAGCCGGCTGGCCGGCGTCTACCTGATCGAGACCGTGGTTCCCGCCGAGACCTTCGCGGAGGGCGGCGCCATACCGGCCTGCTGGATGCGTGACCAGGCCGGCTGCGTTGTCGCCTGGGCCACGCCGCGTAGCGGTGACGCCCGCGAACTGCTGAGCCGGGCGCTGGTCTGGAACGACCGCGGCCTGCTGGTCGACCTCGGCGACCGGCCGGCCCTGTGCGTCAATCCTCTGACCGGCGGCCTTGGCGACGCCCCGGCCACGGATCGCGACAACCTCGGCGCGGCCAACGCCACGGGGCTGGAGTGGGGCGCCCAGCCGGGCTTCCTCAAGCGCCAGGTCGGCGCGCGCTGCGTGGACGGGGTGCTGGAGGTGACGAAGCCGAAGTCAGACGCCTTCAAGGCCGCCGGCGGCTGGGCCGACCGACTCAAGCTTCCGCCCTACAACCTGTTCTACGCCGACCTCGAGGCCGACGCCCGCGCCAGGGTCTCGACCCTGCTCGGCCGTGACGCCTATCCCAAGGCCGCCGCGCCGATCGAGACCTCGATCGCGATCAAGCCCTCGCCGGTGCACAGGATCGACTGAGGCGGGGACACGCACCCTTCGGGAGCATGTCCTCGATTCAGCCCGCCAGCGTCTTCAGCCCGGCGTAGTTGGGCTGGTCGATGCGGACCTGGTCGATGATGCTGGCCTTCATATGGGCCATGACCGCCGGGCTCGACGCGTCGATGCTGCCGTCCTCGATGCCGGTGCAGAGGGCGTCATTGAGCTCGGCCCAGGTTCCGTCGCGGCCGAGGATGGCCTTGAGGCGCTCGAGGGCCTGGGCTTCGGCGGCAGGCCCTTGCTCGATCTCGCGCTTGACCGTGTTCAGCGCATTGACGGCGACGCGGGCGAGGAAGGCGTCGCGGTCCTTCAGCTGCGGCGCGGCGCGTTCCTCGATGAAGCGGATGACCGCCTCGATCAGCTCGGAAGACGTGGGGTGGGTAATCATTTCGCGGCCTCCAGCAGGGCCATGAGGTCGATCTCGCATTCGGAGGTGCGGCGGCCGATCATCGGCCGCTCGACGGAGGTGTCGGAGCCGTTGGCGTAGGACGAGTACATGCCCTCGCACATCACGCCCCACTTCAGCGAGCCGAGCATTTGCCAGTAGAGCACGCGCTCCAGCGGGATCGGCTTGCCGCCCGCGGCCTCGTAGCCGGCCAGCAGGTCGGCGTAGTCGCCGAAGCCGCCGACAGGCTTGGCGCCCCCGAAGCGCCAGGAGGCGGTGCAGAGCCAGCCCATGTCCTCCGCCGGGTCGCCGATGTGGACCAGCTCCCAGTCGAGGATCGAGGCGACGCCGACCTCGGGGTGGAACATGATGTTCCCGTTCCGGAAATCACCGTGCAGCATGACCGGCCGGTCGAGCGGCGGCGCGCGGTCCTTCAGCCACTTGAAGGCGGCCTCAAGGATCGGCCGCCGGGCGCCGAGGGTTCGGTAGACGGTCTCGTACTTGTTCAGTTCGTCGAGCGCGCTGGAGGTCGCGAGCTCCGGTAGGCCCTCGAGCGGGATGGCGTGGATCTTGGCCAAAGCCTCGCCGCACTGGAAGGCCAGCTTCGGCCGAATCGCGGCGAAGGCCTCGCCTTGCGCGATGCGCTTGCCCAGCGTCTCGCCGGCGATGGCGGCCATGACATAGGCCTCGCCGATCTCGCTGCCCGGGTCGCTGACGTACAGAACCTCCGGCACCGGCGCCTGCTGGATGGTGGCCGCGCGGATCAGGGCTGCTTCCGTGGCCAGCGGATTGACGTTGCCGGTGGTCGAGGCCGCGCCCGCCGGCTTGCGGCGCAGAATCAGCGGCCGCCCCCCGTCGAGCTCGAAAGCCCAGGTTTCCTGGCTGGCGCCGCCGGACAGGCGTCGCAGGCCGGTGATTGAGGAACCGCCCAGCTGGGGGGCGATGGCGTTGAGGGCCGCTTCTAGATCGCTCATGGGGAGGGATTGGAAAGGCTCACCCGGCGTCAGTCAAACCCGTCGGCTTCCAGTCGAACAGTTCCTGCAGCACGCGCACCGCCTGACCGCGCTCCGAGGTCAGGTCCGGGTCGCGGTTCAGGATCAGGCGGGCGTCGTCGGCGGCGGCCGCGATCATCGTGCGGTGAGCCACCGGATCGGCGAGTCTGTAGGCCGGGAACCCGCTCTGCTTCAGCCCCAGCGGGTCGCCGCCGCCGCGCAGTTCGAGGTCCTTCTCGGCGATGACGAAGCCGTCGTCGGTGCGTCGCAGGATGTCGAGCCGCTGCTGCGCCGTGTCCGACAGCGGCGGGTCATAGAGCAGGACGCAGGAACTCTCCCGCCGGCCGCGCCCGACTCGCCCGCGCAGCTGGTGCAACTGGGCGAGGCCGAAGCGCTCGGCCTGTTCGATGACCATGATGGTGGCGTTGGGCACATTGACCCCGACCTCGACCACCGTGGTCGCCACCAGCACCGGCAGCCGGCCCTCGGCGAACTCGGCCATCACCGCGTCCTTCTCGGCGACCGGCATCTGGCCGTGAACCAGGCCCACGCCCGCGCCCATGACCTTGCGCAGGGTCAGGACCCGCTTCTCGGCGGCGGCGAGGTCGACGGTCTCGCTCTCGTTGACCATCGGGCAGATCCAGAAGGCCTGGGCGCCGCCGGCGACGGCCTCCTTCAGCCGCGAGACGATCTCGGCCATGCGCGGCGAGGGCACCGCCCGCGTCGCGACCGGGGTGCGGCCCGGCGGCTTCTCGTCGATGCGGCTGACGTCGAGGTCGCCGAACACCGTGAGCTCCAGCGTGCGCGGGATCGGCGTCGCCGACATGGCCAGCAGGTGGGCGCTCTCGCCCTTGGCCTGCAGGCGCTTGCGCTCGTTGACCCCGAAGCGGTGCTGCTCGTCGATCACGGTCAGTCCGAGGTCGCGGAAGCGGACGTCGTCCTGGAACAGGGCGTGGGTGCCGACGGCGACCTGGGCGGTCCCGTCCATCAACGACAGCAGCTTCTCGGTCCGCACCCCGCCCTTGTCGCGGCCCGTCAGCAGCAGCACGCGCAGGCCCTGGGCCTCCAGCGGCGCGGCGATGGTCTCGTAGTGCTGGCGGGCGAGAATCTCGGTCGGGGCCATGAAGGCAGACTGCAGCCCGGCGTCGGCCGTGTCGGCGATGGCCAGCATGGCGACGATCGTCTTGCCGGCGCCGACGTCCCCGTGCAGGAGCCGGCTCATCCGCTCGCCCGACATCAGGTCGCCGCGCACTTCGCTCAGCGCCCGGATCTGGGCGCCGGTCAGCTTCCAGGGCAGGGCGGCCTCGATCAGGCCCGCGCGGGTTCCGGCGCCGATGATGGCGCCCGGATGCGCGCGGCGCGCCGCCTTGCGCTGGGCCAGGGCCAGCTGGTGGGCGAGCAGCTCGTCGTAGCCGAGCCGCCGCCGCGCCGGAGACAGCGGTGACAGGTCGGCCTCGGTCTGGGGGTTGTGATAGGCCTCCAGCGCTTCGCGCCAGCCCATGAACCCCTCGCGCCTGGCCCAGGCCGCGTCCTGCCACTCGGGCAGCTCGGGCGCGCGGGCCAGCGCCTCCAGCGCCAGCTTGCGCACGGTGCGGGCGGGCAGCCCCGCGGTCGCCGGATAGACCGCCTCGCACTCCGGCACCTCGGCGGCCCGTTCGACCGGCACGATGTAGTCGGCGTGGATCATCTGGATCTCGTTGCCCCAGCGCTCGATCTTGCCGCTGACCACCCGACGGCTGCCGACCGGGTGGGCGCGCAGCAGATGGTCGCCATGGCCCTTGAACCAGATCAGGGTCAGAAAGGCCGTGCCGTCAAACGCGCGGATCTTGTACGGGATGTCCATCCGCGGCGGCTTGGTGTGCTGCTCGATGTCGACGATCAGGGTGTGGACCTGGCCGTCGATCACGCTGTCGGCGGTGCTCGGCGTACGATGGATCAGCGACTGCGGCCCGAGGAAGGCCACGTCCCGGACCAGCGGCCCGGCGACCTTCTCGACCAGAGGCTCGACCTTCGGCCCGACGCCTTTCAGCGTCGAGACGGGCGAGAACAGCGGGAACAGAATCTCCGGGCGCATGGCGGGAACATAGCGTGATCGCGCACAGTTGCATTGCGTGGTTCGAGACGTTTGCTTGAGCCTCGCTTCTCACCATGACGAACTTTGCTGAACGGCCCCGGCTTGGTCATCCTGAGGAGCCCGAAGGGCGTCTCGAAGGACGCACGGCGCCACTGGCGCCCCACGCCAACCCCCTCTATATCCGCCCCTTCTGCATGAACGACATCCGGCTCAAGAAGATCAGGCTGCGGGCCTGGC
>JAZJXN010000020.1:0-29723 GCA_040390885.1 Pseudomonadota bacterium
AGAGGCCGCCACCGCTTCCCATATAAGAACGCGCAATTGCCCTGGCGATCGCGTTCTCGCTCCCGGCTTCGATTGCGCCACCGATCGCTTTCATCGCGGCGCGCGGTAGGCCGACGCCGAAACTGACGAGGGATACGCCTCGCTTTCCGACGCCGAGTGCGGGTTTTTCCACCGGTGCCTAAACCGCGCCTGGATCAACGGTGGACTGCCCGCGAGCATGGACGAGCTCGCCCGCGTGATGAAGGTGAACCCAGTCTACCTGGAGAAGACGTGGGACCGAGTGGGCCGCT
Source organism: Pseudomonadota bacterium (assembly GCA_040390885.1). Classification (GTDB taxonomy): domain Bacteria; phylum Pseudomonadota; class Alphaproteobacteria; order Caulobacterales; family Caulobacteraceae; genus Caulobacter. The sequence continues at coordinate 291 of JAZJXN010000020.1, forward strand.
TGTTCTTTGAGCGCGAAGGCCGCATGTTCAACAAACGGCAAGAGGAAGAGCGCGCGTCCGCGCGCCGCTGCCGATCGAGGGCGAGCCGAAGAACCTTATGGTCGGATGTTCACCCGTCATCGTCCCGCCCGAATGCTGTGACATCCAGCAGGCTCGGCCCCGCCGGCCTGGGGAAAATACATCCTCAGGTGGTGGCCCTTCGCCATTGACGTCACTGATGCTCCTGCCGCGTACTCAAGCACTCTAGTTGGTCTTTCGCGGACCAAAGTTGTGGGTACCCGCACTCATACCCCAACAGGGTTCAGTGGACGCCCGGAGAGTCTCGGTCGAACTGACCGCCTATGATTAATCGCCCGGTAATCAACCCTGAACGCCTGGTTGGCGTCAGGGCGTGGCCTGGAGAGTCTGTGAACGCCCAACTCTCCCCGGATTTACTGTCGCCCGAGGTCTCGAGGACTGACAAGAGCATCACATGAGTTTGATGGCAAATCACTGATATCCGAATAAATGCACGTCTGGGCGCCTGTGGTCGAGCATCGCATGGCGCGAGGGCCGTGGCTCTCCGGGAAACAACCCAGACAAATCAGGGCTTTGCATGGATTGACCTGGCGCGGTTGCGACTGTCGGCGCGGCCGCCGGCTCTCTGGGCGCTCGCCTCACAGGCGTGTGATCACGGGGCTGTGATGGTCCAGGGAGCCTTTTGGGCCCGACCGGCGCCGACCAGCGGGCGGGCGTCACCGGCGACCGCGGTCTGAGCGCACTCAGCGGAAACGGCTGGACGGGCCGGGCGCAATGGCCTTACACGCTGCCGGCGCACCGGCCCACGACGGCGCGCTCGGCGCCGCCCCAGGGACAGGCGCGATCATGCGGGTGTGGTGGAATTGGTAGACGCGCCGGACTCAAAATCCGGTTCCGCAAGGAGTGTCGGTTCGATCCCGACCACCCGCACCAACACGGCTGCACCGCTGGCTCGGGCGACTCTGTTGCGGCTCGTCGGCCGGGCGCGACGAAGCCCGCACCGCATCGTTCGCGACATGGTGCGGTTGGGGCGACGCTAGAGCGTGATCAGATCGGTGTGGGCGAAGCCCTTGCTGTAGTCGAGGACCGAGATCACGGTCGGCGTGATCCTGAAGAGACCGACATCGTCTACCTCGGGCATGTCGAGACCGAGCTCCGCCTGTTCGGGGTACCGGCTCATGATCAGCGGCAGGACCTTCGCCGCCTCAGCCCGATCGGTGATGCGCTGCGCCCGCCCGGCCATCGACAGGCCCGAGATCGCCATCACCTGCGGTGTATCGGCGTCGATGGTCAGGGAGACTCGGTCGTCGAGGGCGAGATTGGCGGCCTTCTGACTTTCCCTGGCGCAGAGGAAGTAAAGCGTCAGGCCCTCGTGCGCATAGCCGACGGTAGTGGCCTGGGGCCAGCCGTCCGGGCGCACCGTCGCCAGGGTCATGGTCCGATGCTGGTCCAGCAAGGCCAGGATCGTTCGTCTGATCGCGTCGTCCATGATCGCCTCCTGCGCGCAGACTGAGCGTCACGGGCCTTTCCCGCCTTGATCGACGTCAAGGCGGTGGCGCTGCGTCAGCGCGGCTTTGCGGCGGCCGGCTAGGTCATGCGGAAGCGGATCGGCACCGACTTCGGTCCGCACACGAACGCTGCCTCCATGCGCCGGGGAGCGCCATCGAGCTCGACGCTCTCAAGTCGAGGCAGCAGCTCTTCCCACAGGACGCGCATTTCCATCCGCGCCAGGTGCTGCCCAAGACAGACGTGCGCGCCATAGCCAAAGGCGACGTGCTTGTTGGGCGTTCGTTCGATGTCGAACTTGAACGGCTCGTTGAACACCGACTCGTCGCGATTGCCGGAGGGATAGCAGAGCATCAGCCAGTCGCCCTTGGAGATCGCCCGGCCGGCGACCTCGGCATCGGCCGTGGCCGTGCGCATGAAGTGCTTCACCGGCGTTTCCCAGCGGATCGATTCCTCGACCAGCCCCGGGATCAGCGCCGGGTTGTCCTTCACCTTGCGGAACTGGTCGGGGTTTTCGGCCAGGGCCCACATGGCGCCGGCGGTGGTGCTGGAGGTGGTGTCATGGCCGGCCGTGGCGGCGATGATGTAGTAGCTCATCGCCTCGAGGTGGCCGAGCGGCTGGCCCTCGATCTGGCCGTTGGCGATCACGCTGGCGAGGTCGTTGCGCGGATTGGCCCGGCGATCCTCGGTCATGGCGTTGAAGTAGGTCATGAAGTCCATGACCGTGGCCTGGACGTTGGCCAGGCCGACGGCCGGGTCGGTGACGGCGCCGCCCCGGTTCAATTCCGGATCGGCGCTGCCGAACAGTTCCTGCGTCAGCTTGAGCATCCTCGGCTCGTCGATCTCCGGGACGCCAAGAACCTCCATGATCACGTGCAAGGGGTAGAGGAAGGCGACGTCACGCGCGAAGTCGCAGCGCTCGCCCTTGGCCGCCATGCGATCGACGAACCCTCGCGCGATCTCCCGGATCCGGGCCTCCAGTCCGCGAATGTTCTGCGGCAGGAACCAGGCCTGGGTCAGGCGCCGATAAGCGAAGTGGTCTGGGTTGTCCATCTGCACCAGGGACCGGACCAGGTGCGGCGAGCCGCCGGTCATCTCGCGCACGCGCCGGTCCATCTCGACCGGGGTCACGATGGTGGCGCGGTCGCCGTTGTGGAACAGCTCGTTCTGCTTCTCGACCGCCTGGATGTCCTCGAAGCGGGTCACCACCCAGAATGGATCGAAGCCGTCGGGCTGCGCCTGGTCCAGCGGCGCGTTGGCGCGAAGCCAGCGGAAGGCGTCGTCGATGCGCTTGCCGTCGGCGTAAGCCTTCGGATCGACGATGGTGTTGGCGATGTCCTGCGGGATCATGTCGGCGTTCCTTCGCATCTTCCCATGGCCGCTCTCGACGGGCAGCCTCGATCGGACGCTAACATTCAGTTGCTATACGTCCAACAAATAAGTTAGGATTTTGCATGCCCGACCGCGACCAGACCGTCATGACCCGGCGCTCCCAGGCGGATCGTCGGGACGAGTCCGAACGGCGCCTGCTGCATGCGGCGACCGAGGTCATCGTCGAACAGGGAGTCAGCGCCGCGACTTTCGGCGCGATCGGCGAGCGCGCCGGCTACAGCCGTGGTCTGGCGACCCAGAAATTCGGTTCCAAACAGGCGATGACCGAGGCGCTCATCGCCCATCTTCATGATCGCCAGGCCAGGGCCCTCGAAGCCGTGGGCTTTGATGCGGCGCCTGGACTGGACGCTCTGCTCGGATACGTCGACCACTATCTGCGGCAGCTCGGCCAGGAGGCCGAAGCCAAGGCCTATTTCATGCTGCTGGCCGATGCCGTGTCCGATCTGTCGACGCTGCGGGCCGCCTTTGCCGCCTCGCACGAGAAGGTCGAGCGGCTGCTGGAGGCGATCGTCATTCGCGGTCAGGCCGAAGGGACGATCAGGGCCGATCTCGATGCCGACGCCGCCGCCCTGATGGTCGGGAGCCTGCTGCTGGGTCTGTCGGTGCAGAGCCTGGTCGATCCGGCCATGGACCTCGATCCGATCCGCCGGACCAGTCTGGCGACGCTGCGGCTGAGTTTCGCCGCCAACCCTCTGCCGGACGCGCACGCATGACGATGGAAGACGCCTACAAGACCTGGCAGTGCCGGACCTGTGGCTACCTCTACGACGAGGCCGAGGGCGACCCCGCGGAGGGCCTGGCTCCGGGAACGCGATGGTCGGACATTCCGGCGACCTGGGTTTGCCCGCTTTGCGGGACGCCCAAGTCGGACTTCGACATGATCGAACTCTAGCGCGGCGACTGCGCCGCGACCTGTCCGGAGCAGTCCGGCGTCTCATCGTGCAGGGGAGAGGCGGCTGGCGCCATACCTTCGGCGTCGGGGCGTCTCGGAGGCCGGACCCGGATCGCCGCCGATCGGGCGTCGGGGTGACCACAAACGCTTCCTGTCACGGGTCCGACAGGCGATGATCGGGACGGTTGGCTCCCGTCCTCGGCGCGGCCCGCCCGCCGGGAGTTCATGATGATCACCAATCCGCCGCATCCTGTCGAAGCGTCCAACGCCGGGACCCAGCTGGCGCGGTTGATGACCATGGCGCGAGCCGCGCCGCCGCTGCCGACGGCGGTGGTGCATCCGGTCGATGTCCTGTCCCTGGCGGGCGCCGTCGCGGCGGCCGCCCACGGGCTGATCGAGCCGATCCTGATCGGCCCTCGGGCGCGGATCGAAGCGGCTGCACGGGAGGCAGGCCTCGATATCGGGGCCTACACCTTGATCGACGCCGCCCACAGCCATCAGGCCGCGGCAACGGCCTGTGCGATGGCGGCCAAGGGCGACGTCGCCGCCATCATGAAGGGGGCGCTTCACACCGACGAATTGCTCGAGGCGGTGGTCGCGCCAGAGGCCGGCCTGAGGACCGATCGGCGGATGAGCCACATCTTCGTGCTCGATGTGCCGACCTATCCTCGGCCTCTGCTGGTCAGCGACGCGGCGCTGAACATCGCCCCGGATCTCGTCGCCAAACGCGACATTGTCCAGAACGCCATCGACCTTGCCCACGCCATGGGCGTGGATGCGCCGAGGGTGGCCATCCTGTCGGCGGTCGAGACCGTCAATCCGAAGATGATCTCGACGCTCGACGCGGCGGCGCTCTGCAAGATGGCCGATCGCGGACAGATCGTCGGCGGCGTGCTCGATGGGCCGCTGGCCTTCGACAACGCCATCTCGCCGGAGTCCGCGAAGACCAAGGGCATTGTCTCCGCGGTCGCCGGCCAGGCCGACATCCTGATTGTTCCGGACATAGAGTCTGGCAACATGCTGGCCAAGCAGCTGTTCTACCTCGCCAACGCCCAGTCGGCGGGCATCGTCCTCGGGGCGAAGGTCCCGATCATGCTGACGAGCCGCTCCGACCCGGAAGCCTCGCGCCTGGCCTCCTGCGCCCTCGCCATCCTTATCGCCCAGCATCAGCCGGCCAAGTATCGGCGATGACCAGCTGCGCCATCCTGACCCTGAACGCCGGGTCCTCCAGCCTAAAGTTCGCGATCTATGACGCCATGCCCGCGTCGCCGCTCAGGCTTTCGGGACAGGTGTCCGGGCTGGGCGGCACGCCGCGCCTGCGGGCGTCCAGCCAGGACGCCGGTTCGGTCGATGAGGTCTGGACCGGCCCGACCGATCCGGACGCCATCCTCGAGCGCCTGTTCGACTGGCTTGCGGCCAACCGGGCTGACGACATCGTCGCCGTCGGCCACCGCATCGTCCACGGCGGACGGTCGTTCCGCGCGCCGACCATCCTCACCCGCCAGGTGATCGACCAGTTGGCGGCGTTGTCGCCGCTCGCTCCGCTGCACCAGCCGTTCAATCTGGACGGCGTCGCCACAGCCCGGCGCCGGATCCCCGGGGCGTTGCAGGTGGGGGTCTTCGACACCGCCTTCCATGTCGATCAGCCCGATGTCGCCCGGCTCTACGCCCTGCCGCGCGACCTGATCGACGAGGGCGTCGTGGCCTATGGATTCCATGGCCTGTCCTACGACTACATCGCCGGCGCTCTGCGTGATCGCGACGCCCGCGCCGGCGGTCGCGCGGTCGTCCTGCACCTGGGCAGCGGCGTCTCGCTTTGCGCGATGAACGACGGCCGCAGCGTGGCCACCACGATGGGGTTCTCCGCCCTCGATGGCCCGCCGATGAGCACGCGCAGCGGCGCGCTAGACCCGGGCGTGATCCTGCATCTGCTGCAGACCAAGGGCATGGACGCCGGTGCGGTCAGCGATCTGCTGTACAACCGGTCCGGCCTGCTCGGCCTGTCGGGAGTGAGCGGGGACATGGTCACCCTGCTGGCCAGCACCGAACCCCATGCGCGGCAGGCGCTCGAGGTCTATGTCTACCGCATCGTGCGCGAAATCGGCTCGCTGGCGGCGGCCATGGGCGGCCTCGACACCCTGGTCTTCACCGCCGGGGTTGGCGAGAACGCCGCGCAGATCCGCGACCGCATCGCCGCCGGCTGCGCCTGGCTGGGCGTGACGCTGGATGCGGCGGCCAACCTCGCCGCAGCCGATCGCATCAGCGGCCCGCAAAGCCGGGTCGAGGTCCTGGTCATTCCGACCGACGAGCAGGTGGTCATCGCCAGGGGCGTCGCAGCCTGTCTCGCCGGGCGGTGATCGCGCCGTTCCGCCGGCGATCGCTCAGATCCGCGTTCCGGGACCGTCGTCGGTGAGCACGCCGTCGAACGGCGCCGCCTCGGCTTCGGCCTGGGCCTTGGTCTCGCGCACCAGCCCGTCGCGATGCTCGGGCGGGCCGTACAGCGTGTAGAAGCGCAGCGGCTTGTCGCCGGTGTTGACCAGGTTGTGACGCGCGCCGGCCGGGACGATGATGCCGACGTCGGCCTTGACCTTGCTGCGGAGGCCGTCGATCCAGACCTCGCCCTTGCCGCGTTCGACGCGGAAGAACTGGTCGTGGGTCGCGTGGACCTCCTCGCCGATCTCCTCGCCCGCCTTCAGGGACATCAGCACCAGCTGCAGATGCGCGCCGGTATAGAGTACGCGACGAAAGTCCTCGTTGCGTTCGGTGAGATCCTCGAGGTCTTCGACAAAGCCCGTCATGGCGCGTCCTTTCGTGATTGTCAGAGCACGCTAGCGCCGCCGCCGCCGCCGACCTTGATGGATATCAAGCCGACGAGGCGGCGAGGGCGGATCGGGCGCCTGGCCCCGCGCGCCGGAAATCTTCGCCGATTGAGCGGCATCAAACGGCGGCGGAGCCGCTTCTGCCATCCTGGACCAAACAGGAGGCTTCGCCATGGACTACGCCAACATCTTGACCCTCGCCGCCGGCGCCGAGGATGACGCTGTCACCCTGACCCTGGCGGCGGAGCTGGCGGCCCGCGAGCGAGCCTGCGTGCGGGTTCTCAGCGTGATGCCCGATGTGCCCGTGACCGGCTGGGAGGGCTGGGGCGGCGCCGCGACCGGCGAGCTTTGGCAGGCGCTGATGGACGCCAATGCCGACACCCAGGAAAAGCTCGAGCGGCGAGCCCGGGCCGTCGCCGAGGCCGCCGACCTGCCCTATGGCGCCACCGAGGGCCCGGGCCTTGTGCTGCTCGATCAGGCCATCGCGATGTGGCAGGGGCTGAAGGACGAACTGCCCCTCGCCGACCTCGTCGTCGCCGGCCCGCTCAGCGTGCAGCGCGACGGCCCGTGGATGGGCCTGATCGGCGAGGCGGTGATGGCGCGCCGCGCGCCGCTGCTGATCGCCCGGGAAGCAACCCCGCCGGCCGGTCGTCCGGCAGTGGTGTTCTGGGACGCCAGCCTGGAAGCGGGCCACGCCATGCGGGCGGCGGTTCCGCTGCTGCGGCAGGCGTCGGAAGTGCTGATCCTGCAGCAGCCCTCGTCGCTGGACGGCGGCGAGCGCGACCGGGCCGATCCGGCCCACGCCCAGGCCTATCTCCGGCGGCGCGGTCTTTCCAAGGTCTCCGTGGTCCGCGCGCTCAGCGAGGGCGAAGACGATCTGGAGAGCGTCGCCTCGCACTACAGGCCCGGTCTCTGGGTGGCGGGCGCCTACGGCCACTCCCGGCTCGGCGAGGCGCTCGTCGGCGGTGCGACGCGCCGCCTGCTCGCGCGGCAGGAAGGGCCGAGCCTGTTCATCGCGCACTGACGCGGTCCGCGGGCGGCGCGGCGTGAGCGGAGGCCATGCTCGTGCTGTTCGCTCGAGCGTGCGGCGACCAGCCGCCACGCCCGCCCGCGGGCGGACAGCAAGGTCGCCTGTGCGCGCCTCGCTTGATCCTGGTCAAGGCGGACGGTCCGCGCGGCGGTAAGCGAAGGGAGACTGATGCTAGGCGTGCGAGGTGATCGTGATGATGGTTGAACCCGGTGGTCATCTGCGGCAGCGCCGCCGCGGCGGGGCGACGCCCCGGTGACGGCGCGCAAGATCGTGGTCATCAACGGCCATCCCGACCCCTCCGGGGAACGCTTCGCCGGCGCGCTTACCGCCGCCTATCTGCGCGGCGCCAATGCCGCGGGGCTTCAGATCCGCCGTATCGATGTCGGCGCCTTGCGGCTGGAGCCGGTTCAGTCGGCGAGCGCCTTCATGGCGGCGCCGGATGCGGCGGTGAAGGAGGCGCAGGATGCGATCGCCTGGGCCGATCACCTGGTCATCATCTATCCCTTGTGGCTGGGCGGCCCGCCGGCCGCCTTCAAGGCGTTCCTGGAGCAGGTCTTTCGCTACGGCTTCGCCCTCAGCCCGCCCGGGAGCGCGCGAATGACCGGGCTGCTGCGCGGCAGGTCCGCGCGCGTCATCATCACCACCGGCATGCCGGCGCTGGTGTTTCGGCTGGCGTTCGGTGCGGCGGGACTGCGCAGCCTCGTGCGGGGGTTGCTGTGGGTCTCCGGCATCTCGCCGATCCGGACCACCATCCTGGGCGATGTCGAAGGCTCGGCCCATCGACGGCAGCGCTGGTTGCGCCGGGTCGAGGCGCTGGGCCGCCTCGGGCGATGACCGGTTGAGCGAGGTCAAGGTCGAGTGCGCCGGACGGGGGCACCACTAGGTCTCCCTTGGCGAGGCCACCATGTTCCAGGATCTCCTGCTCCATCTCGACACCTATCCCGACGCCGCCCCGATCGAGAGGCTCGAGGAGATCGTCGACTTCTGTTGCCAACTGGGCGCCGGCCTTTCGGCCTTGGTGGTGCAGGTGCGGATCGACGTCCACAGCAACCCGATCGCCGAGCGCCTCCTGTCGCTCAGCGGCCTCGCTCGCGAGCAGGAACGCAAGAGCGAGGCTGCGGCCGAGGCGCTCATCACCCGATTTTCCAGCCTGGCTGCGGCGCGCGGCGTGCGGCACGAAACCCAGGTGATCCGCAGCGACCATGTCGTTGTCGCCGACGACGTGGCGCAATGCGCGCGAACCCACGACCTGCTTGTCGTCCCACAGGCCACCTTGCTCGATGGCCAGCGCAGCGTGGCCGAGACGGCGCTGTTCGCGTCCGGTCGGCCCGTGGTCCTGCTGCCCTTGACCGCAGCGCGCCGCTTTGACCGGCTGGACCAGGTGATCGTCGCCTGGGACGGAAGCCGGTCGGCGGCGCGCGCGGTCGCCGACGCGCTGCCGCTCCTCACCGCGGCCGGGCGGATCGAGATCGTCACTGTGTCGGCCGACAAGCCGGCTGTCGGGCCGGCCAGCGCGGCGAATCTCATACGCCACCTGGCGCGCCACGGGGTCCAGGCTGAGGTCACCGACCTCGAACCTCACTACGGCTCGGCCGCCGCCGCCATCGCCACACATGCGGCCAAGGCCGGCGATCTGCTGGTCATGGGCGGATACGGGCATGCCCGCATGCTCGAGTTCGTGCTCGGCGGAGTCACCGAGCACATGCTCGCGGCTCCGCCGGTTCCGATCTTTCTGTCCCACTGACCCAGGCCGAAGGCGCAGCCATGGACACCGAAGCGGTCGAGGGGCTGACCACGCAGGAGGCCGAGCGCCGACGCGCGGGTCTGGGGCGCAACCGTCTCCCCGAGGGCGGTTCCGGGGCCGTGGCGCGCATCGCTCGCGAGATCCTCCTGGAGCCCATGTTCGGGCTGCTGATCGTGACCACCATTGTCTATCTGGTGATCGGCGACATGGCCGAGGGCCTGTTCCTGCTCGCCGGCACGGTGGCGACCATGGGCCTGGTCGCGGTCCAGAGCCTGCGCAGTCAAAGGGCGCTCGAGGCCCTGCGGAGCCTCGCCCAACCGCTGGCCCGGGTCGTCCGCGACGGCGTCGAGACTCGCGTTCCCGCCGCCGATCTCGTTCCGGGCGATCTGCTGCTGGTGACCGAAGGCGACAGGATCCCCGCAGACGCGCGCCTGGTGCGCGGGGACGTCCTGCGTCTCGATGAATCTGTGCTGACAGGAGAGGCGGGCGTGGTCCTTCGGTCCCCCGGTTCGCCTGACGGCGGCAGCCTGCTGGCCGGATCCCTGGTCCTCAGCGGCAGCGCCGCGGCCGGCGTGACGGCGACCGGCGACGCAACCCAGTTTGGCCAGATCGGCCTGGCCCTCTCGCAGATCCAGGAGGTGAGAACGCCGCTCCAGCGGTCGGCCGCCCGATTGGTCGGGTGGCTTGCGGTGATGGCTATCGCCTTTAGCCTGGTGATCGTCCTGATCTACGGTCTTCGCTTCGGTCGTTGGCTCGACGGCCTGCTGGCGGGACTGACCGCCGCGATCGCGCTGATCCCGGAAGAGTTCCCGATGGTGCTGACGGTCTTCCTGGCGATTGGGGCCTGGCGGCTGGCGCGTCGGCAGGTTCTGGTGCGGCGGCCGGCGGTGATCGAGACCCTCGGCGCGGCGACCCTGCTCTGCGTCGACAAGACCGGCACCTTGACCGAGAACCGGATGGCGCTGACCGTCTTGGTCACGCGAGGCGGCGACAGGCTTCCCGCCGATTCCCCGACCCCCGAGGCCCGAAGCCTGCTTGAGGTCGCCGCGCTGGCCTGTCCCCGCAGCTCGTCCGATCCCATGGACCGCGCCGTACTGAGCCTTGCCGCGTCATGGGACGGCGAGCCGGATCAGACCTGGCCCCTCGCCCCCGAACGGCTCGCCGTGATCCAGCTCTGGCGCAGCCAGGCGGGACGGCTGGCGGCGGCCAAGGGCGCGCCCGAAGCGATCTTCGACCTCTGCCGCCTCGATGAGCAGGGCCGCGAGCCGTTGCATGCCGTCATCGACAGCCTGGCGGCGGAGGGGCGCCGCGTGCTGGGCGTAGCGTCCGCTCGGCCGTCCCTGGCCGGCGAACCTTTCGATCCTGGCGCGGCGCGTTTTAATTTCGAGGGCTTTCTCGCCTTCACCGACCCGCTCCGCGTCGATGTGCCCGGGGCGCTGGCGGTGGCGCGGCAAGCCGGGGTGTCGGTGGCGATGATCACCGGGGACCATCCGCAGACGGCCCTGGCCATCGCGCGGCAGGCCGGCATAGACGTGTCGGGGGGCGTGGTCACGGGCGCCCAGATCGCCGAGACGCCGCCCTGGGAGATTGCCGCGCTCACCCGGGACATCAGGGTCTTCGCCCGAATCCGACCCGACCAGAAACTCGCACTCGTCGACAGCTTCCGCGAGCAGGGTCACGTGGTGGCCATGACTGGCGACGGGGTCAACGACGCGCCGGCGCTCGAGGCGGCCGACGTCGGCGTGGCCATGGGGCGACGCGGAAGCGACGTGGCCCGCGAAGCGGCCGACCTGGTCCTGCTTGACGACAGCTTCACTGCCCTGGTCGGATCGATCCGCCTGGGACGGCGCATCTATGACAACCTGCGCAAGGCATTGGTCTATGTCAGCGCCGTGCATGTGCCGATCGCCGGCCTGGCGCTGGCGCCCTTGATGCTGGGCCTGCCGCCAATGCTGTTCCCGGCCCATGTGGTGCTGCTGGAACTGATCATCGATCCGGCCTGCGCGCTGGTCTTCGAAGCTGAGCCGAGCGCGCGCGACAGCATGCGACGCCCGCCCCGAAAGGCGTCCGAACCGCTCTTCGGTCTGCGTCAGGTCGCGACGGCTGCGGGGCAGGGGCTCGCCATCCTCGCCGTCACCCTTGCCGTCTATGCCGGAGGCGCGATGGTTTTGGACCCCGGGCAGGCGCGAGGCCTGGCTTTCGTGGTCCTGGTGACGGCCAACCTCGCCTTGGCCCTGGCCGACTCCGCCGCCTCCGGAGCCCGGCTGTTCGATCGCCGCCGGCGCGCCTTCTGGGCGATCGTCACGGCGGCCGCCGCGGCGCTTACCGCCGCCCTGCTGATCCCGGCACTGGGATCGGTTCTGAAGATTGCTCCGGCCGGTCTCCTGCTCTCGCTCGCCGCCGTGGCCTTGGGCGTCGTGGCTGGCGCAGGGTCGCGCGCCTTCGCTTCGGGGCGCGGCCGCGGCGGTGACCCGTCTCGAGGCGCCGGGTGACGCGCACTGGAGGCGCTCATGACCTATCCAGCGAGCCTGGTTCCGGCAAATGACTGAGCGACGATTGTCCGACCCGGCGTCTTTCCTGCGCCGCGCCTGCCTTCACCAGCCTGCTTCAAAGGCCGGCACGGAAGGCCAGGCGCATCAGGTCGGGGATGTTGCGGGCCCCGGTCTTGGTCATCACGTTTGCGCGGTAGATCTCGACGGTGCGGGGACTGATGTCGAGATCGTGCGCGATGACCTTGTTGGCCTTTCCGGCGACCACGCCCAACAGCACGTCGTACTCCCGCGGTGACAGCGTGGACAGCTGCTGCCGGGCGGCTTCGCGCTCGACGTCCGCGGGCGGTAGACCGCTGCGCGTCGCCTCGAGCGCTCGCTCCACGGCCTCGAGCAGAATGTCGTCGTCGAACGGTTTCTCGATGAAGTCGCTGACGCCGGCGCGCAACGCCTCGACCGCCAGCGGCACATCGCCGTGACCGGTCATGACCACCACCGGCGCGGTCACGCCCCGCGCCCTCAGCTCACGCACCAACTCCAGCCCACCCATCTGCGGCATGCGGACATCGGTGATCACGCAGTCGATCGTCGACTGGCCCAGGGCGGCGAGGAAGTCCTCGGCCGCCGCATAGCTGGCGACCCCGTATCCCGCCACCTCGAGCTGGAAGGTGAGGGCGTCGCGTACAGCGGCGTCGTCGTCGATCACATGGATCCGGGGTTCAGCGCCCACCGATGGTCTCCTGGTCCGCAAGCGGAAGACTGAAGAAGAATGACGCCCCGCCTCGATCGTTCGCCTCGACCCAGATCCGGCCGCCGTGCGCCTCGACGATGGTGCGGCAGATCGACAGACCGACGCCCATTCCGGTCGCCTTGGTCGTGACGAAAGGCTGGAACAGGCGCTCGGCGACTTCCGGGTCAATGCCGGGTCCGGTGTCATGCACCGAGACCAGGATCGTCTCGTGATCGGAGCGATCGACCCGCAGGTCGAGTTCGCGGCGGGGCCCGCCTGCCATGGCGTCGATGGCGTTACGGATGAGGTTGAGCGCGACCTGCTGGATCTGGACCTTGTCGACCACGACCAGGCCCAGGTTGCGCCCCAGCCGCATGGAGACGTGGAGACCCTGGTCTCGCGCCCCGACCAGGGCCAGGGCGCTCGCCTCTTCCATGAGCCTGGAAGGATCCTCGACGGTGTGGTCGGTCTCACCCTTGGCGACGAACTCGCGCAGGCGCTTGATGATGTCCCCGGCCCGCAGCGCCTGTTCTGCCGCCCTGTCCAGGGCCCGCTGCAGGCGTTCGACGTCCACCGGGGCGCCCTGAAGGAGCTTGGCGGAGCCGCGGAGATAGCCAACCACCGCCGCCAGCGGCTGATTGAGTTCGTGGGCGAGTGAAGAGGCCATCTCGCCCATTGCCGTCAACCGCGACACATGGACCAGTTCCGACTGCAGTTCCTGCAGCCGCCGCTCCTGGTCGCGCCGCTCGGTGAGATCGCGAACGAAACCGGTAAAGAAGCTCGTGCGGCCGACTTGGGCCTCGCCGACGGCCAGTTCCATCGGGAAGGTGCTGCCGTCCTTGCGCTCCCCCACGACGATGCGGCCGATGCCGATGATCCGACGCTCGCCAGTCGCCTGGTAGCGCTGCAGATAGCCATCGTGCTCTCCGCGGTAGGGGGCGGGCATCAGGGTGTTGACGTTGCGGCCCAGGGCTTCCTCGGCGGTCCAGCCAAACAGGCGGGTCGCCGCCGCGCTGAACGAGCGCATGACGCCGTTCCGATCGATGACGATCATCGCTTCCGGCACGGTGTCGAGGATCGACTGCAGGTGCGACTGTTTTGACGCCGACTCCCGCGCGTCGCGGCGAAGGCGCTCGCCTACCCAGGCGATGATGGGGCCGAGCGCCAGGAAGAGCGCCGCGTTGATACAGTTGGCGGGGTCGGTGAGCAGCGCCTCGCCCAGAAGGGTCACGCTGATCGAGATGCAAAGCGCCGTCGCCAGCATGGCCGGGCCCCATCCGCCAAGACCCGCAGCCAGGAGCAGGACCGGTACGGAGAGCATGAACACGGTGCGGTCGCCGACATTCGGAGCGATCAGCCAGCCCAGCGCCAGCACCGCGACCGCGCCGGCGATGGCGACCCCGTAGCCCCAGGCGGCGTCGGTCACGGCGGGCCGTCGGGCCGACAGCATTTCGAAAAACCGCTCCCGCACAACCACCGCCCCCACGCGTCCGACTTGCCCCATCGCCAGCATAGGGCAGTTCTGGCCGTTCGCCCCCATCTGTTGATCGAGCTCAAGGTCTTGTCCTGTGCACAGGTCACGATGGGCCCATGAACAAGCTCCTCTGCTCGAAGCCGGCGCGATCCAGGCTGTGGCTCGCCATGGCGGCCTTAGGCGTGGTCGTTTCCGTGTCGCCCGCCTTCGCCGCCGACCCAGCGCGGCCGTTCTCGCCTGCTGAGCGCGAGGCCATCGTGGCTGCCGTCGGACCCGACGAGGCCGCAGACGCAACGGTTCCGTCCGACGCGGTGCTGATGGCCCGTCTTGTCACCCACGCCCGCACCGCGCTCGGCCTGCGGCTGACGCCGCAATCCGTGGACCGCCTGTGGGCGATGGCGCCGCCGCCCCGGGACGTTCTCGTCGAGATCGACGGGGCGCGCGACCGTGACGACCTGGACGGGTGGATCGCGCGGCTCGAGCCCGATCGAGCGGGGTATCGCGCGCTTCGCGCGGCCAGGGGGCGATATCAGGCCGTGGCCGATCAGGGGGGGTGGATCAGGCTGACGCCGTCGCCGGCCGTGCTGGGCCCGGGCGATACAGGGCCGGCGGTCGGGGCGCTGAGACGACGCCTTGCCCAGGAGGGGCACGGAACAACGCCGGCGGACGGCGCCGTCGAACGCTACGGCGCCGACCTGGAGGTTGCCGTGACGGCCTTCCAGAGCTTCCACGATCTGGAGCCGGATGGGCGACTCGGACCGCGAACCCGGTTGGCCCTCGAGGTTCCGGTCTCGACGCGTCTGGCGCAGATCGACGCCAACCTCGAGCGCTGGAAGTGGTTGCCGCGCGCGGCGCCCCTCGAACGGATCGAGCTCAACGTCGCCCGCCAGGACGCGGTGCTCTACAGGGGCGACGCGATCGTGCTCTCCATGCGGGTCATCGCTGGACGACCGTCCTCGAAGACCCCGATGTTCATCTCCGGGCTGGACGCCGTCGTCCTCAATCCATCCTGGCGCGTCCCCGCGTCGATCGCGCGAGGGGAACTCGAACCGCTCGAACGCCGCGCTCCCGGAACGCTCGCGCGGCGCGGGTTCGTGCGGGAGGGCGGCGGCCTGCGACAGAAGCCCGGGCCCGGAAACGCCCTCGGCCAGCTGAAGTTCGAGATGCCCAGCCCGTTCGGCGTCTACCTGCACGACACCCCCTCGCGGTCACTCTTCGAGCGCGCCGATCGCCTGCTCAGCCACGGCTGCATGCGGCTGGCAAAGCCGAAGGACCTGGCCGTCCTGCTCCTCGGCGCCCAGGGCTGGACGCCCGCCCGCCTCGATGCAGCGATCGCGGCCGGCGCGACGCGGCGCATTCCGCTGCAGCAGCCTGTGCCGCTCTATGTCCTGTACTTCACCGTCGAGGCCGACGAGGCTGGCGGTGTGCGCTTCGGCGCCGATCCGTATGGCTGGGACGCCAAGCTGACGCGCGCCCTGGCAAGCGCTCCAGCGCCCGACCGTCTGCGCGAGAGCACGACGGAGGCGCCGGGGCTCGACCCCGATCAACCCGGCGTCGGTCGGCCCGCGCCGCGGTAGGCGGCCAGCAAGGAGATCAGCCGTGCCCCTCGAGCTGCAAACGTCGACCGCCGCGGCCCCGCTATCAGCGTCAGGCCGGCGGCGCGCAGCCTGTCCGATCAACGCCGCCATCGCCGGGCTCGGCGACGGCGGCCGGACGGCAGCGACCTAGGCCGGAACCAGGCGCGCCAGGGCGGCGCGCTGGCGGAGCCGGAACTTGCGGTTGCCCACGAATTCCACGATCGCGTCATCCTGCAGCTGCCGCAGCATTCGGCAGACAGTCTCGATGGTGATCCCGAGATAGTCGGCCATGTCCTGCCGTCCCATCGACAGGATGGCGAGCTCACCCTTGGTGCGGTCGGCGACGTCGAGCATGAAGGCGGCGACCTTCTCGCAGGCGCTCTTGCACCCGAGAAGCGACAGATGTTCCTGGGTGCGGCGCAGCTCCTGCGCTGTCGCCGCCCACAGCGCCCGCTCGATGCGCGCGCCGTCCTCGCCATGGTGCGACAGGGCAGAGCGCTTGATCACCAGGATGTTGGCGGTGCTCAGGGCATCGGCCGAGAAGCGGTGCTCCTCGCCGCTCTCCAGGCCAAACACGTCGCCGGGGTAGTAGAAGTCGCCGATCTGGCGGCGGCCGTCGCTCAGAAGCCGCGTGGTTCGCACCGCGCCGCTGGTGACCCGGTAGACCATGTCGGCCCGTTCCTCCTGGGCGTAGATCTCCTCGCCCGCCGCATACGGCATGCGCACGCCGATCACGTCCCAGGGATCGGTGACGGCTTGAGACGCGGCCTCAAAGCGGGTGGATTGGGCTTGCAGGGTCATCGTGATCTCCTCCGATGACCCACCGTCTCTCCGCCCGGCGAACGTTGAAATTCAGGAGCGCCGCTTAAGGACGCCCCCTTAAGGGCTGCTACGTAGGGCGCGATGTCGCAGGCGCGGCGGCGGCGAGACTGGCCGTGACCTGATCAAGCATGTCCGCCGCCGAGTCTTCGGCCAGCAGGGAGTGGATGCCGCCAAGATGCAGATGGCCGGCCACTTCCAGGCCGCTGACCGCGGCGAGATGGAGATCGAAGACCTGCATCAACGCCTTGAGCGCCCCCGTGGCGTTCACCCACTGATCGGGCGCGCCGGAGGTGGAAAAGCTCATCAGCCGACGTCCCACCAGCAACGGCGCGGTGCCGCCGCTGTCCGCGGCGTAGCCGAACCGCAAGGAAAACACCCGGTCGACATAGCCCTTCAGGATGGCCGGCGGGGCGTTGAACCAGAAGGGGTAGACGAACACGAAGAGGTCCGCTTCGGCGAGCAGTTCGCGCTCGCGGGCGACGTCGGGCGCGGCGCGACAGCCCGTGGGCGTGGGAAGTTCCTCGGCCTTGAGGCGGGGATCGAAGTCCATGGCATAGAGGTCGCGCAGCACCACGCTGTGTCCCGACGCCGTGAGCGTGTCCACACAGCGGCGCGCGATCGCCGAGCAGAAGCTGGTGGACTTGGGATGGGCGAGAACGACGGCGCATTTCATGGCGAGGGTCTCCCGGAGGGCGTTCCAGACCCTGAGCACAGCTACACCGACGGCGTCCGGCCGCCTTGATTTCGATCACATCAGCTGCCCACGGAGCGCGCAGCCGATGCGTGTGCCCGGGGCTGTCCGCGCCATCAACCGGTGACGGGGTCGCGGAGCGTTCGCCGCCGCACGTCCGGACGGCCACCGCCCCCATCCCGCCAAGCGCTGATTGCGGCCGTTCGCGCGCACTCGCCGACGTCGTCAATTGATCCCGGTCAAGGCGCGCCGGCGCCGGAGCCGTTGAAATGGCGACATTGGACAACAGGAGCCGCCATGACCAAGCCCATCGCCAAGCAGGTCGTCGATGAGATCGGCGACGTCTACGAAGATGTCCTCCACAGCCTCGCCAAGATGATCCGTCATCTCAAGGCGGAGGCCGGCGACCAGCTGTCGGCCAACGGCCTCGCCGTGGCGCACGCCGCGCAGGACCTGATCGAGGAGGCGGGGGCGCAATCGCGCACGCTGGCCCAATAGGCCGGCCGCGAAGTGCGCGAGCATCCCGCGACCACGGCCGCGATCGCCGCCGCCGCCGTGGCGCTTCTGGGCGTGGCCATCTCTCGCCGGATGCAATCCGGCGGCTGACCTTTGATATCGCGGCCGGCCTCCCCCGTCTGCCGTGATCGTCCGGCGCCAGCCGCCGGACACTTGGCGCCGCTCCGGCCTTGCCGGGGCGGTGTTCCTTTGACGACGGTCAAGGCGGGCCGCGAGCGCGGCGGCGAGGATTGGCCGATTGGGTCCGCCGGACGGCGACCCGTTTGGAGGGCCGGTCATGAAACTCTACCTTGCGCCAGGCGGCTGCAGCCTCGCGGTCCACATCGCGCTCGCCGAGTTCGGCTACGCCCCTGAGTGCGAAACGGTCGACCTCAAGACGGGGAAGACCGAAACCGGGGCCGACTTCCATGCGATCGCCGGCGCTGATCGCACCTCGGCGCTGGTTCTCGACGATGGCACGGTGTTGACGGAGTGCCTCGCGATCCTGACCTGGATCGCCGAGCGCTACTCCAGCGACTCGACCGAACCTCTGGCGCGCTTCCGACGGCTGGAGATGCTGAGTCACATTCAGAGCCAGATCCGTGGCCTCTTCGACCAGGTCTTCGATCCCTCGCTCGCCGCCGAACACCGCCAGCGCGCGGCGGGACGGATCGCCGAGCGGTTGGCCCACCTCGGCGACCGTCTCAAGACGCCGTGGCTGCTCGGCGATCGCTGGACCGTCGCTGACGCCTATCTGTTCGTGATGCTGTCCTGGGCCGCCCGCAAACGGATCGCGATACCGATGACCTTGCGAGGCTACTATCAGCGCTCGGCCAGTCTGCCGGGAGCGATGCTGGCGCTGGGCAGGGAAGGCCTGCTCGCGCCAGCCGCCGCTTCGGGCGAGGAGTCCTAGAAGCGCCGCGCGACGCCGGCTGAGACGACCCAGGGGTCGAGCGTCACGTCCGAGCGCAGGGCCCCGCCGTTGATGCTGGCGTCCGTCTCGAAGAACACTTTCTTGGCGTCGAGGTTGAGACTCCACGGGCCCTTGAGCGCGATGTCCACGCCGGCCTGCAGAGCGGCGCCAAAGCCATTGTCGAGATCGACGCTGAAGCCGTTCTCGTCGTCACCGCCAAAGAACACCATCGCGTTGACGCCGGCGCCCACATAGGGGCTGACCCGTCCGCGCGGGTTGAAGTGGTATTGCAGGGTGACCACGGGCGGCAGCACCCACGTCTGATGGACGTCGACCGAGCCGCCGCCGCCGACCGCGCGGATCTCGTGACGGGTGGCGCCCAGGATCGCCTCGACGGCGATGCTGTCGGTCAGGAAGTAGCTGAAGCCCAGCGTCGGCTTCCAGTCGTCGCTGACCTCGACATCGAGGCCGGTGTCGACACCAGCGATGGTGACGATCTTTCCTGAGTCCTCGGGCAGCACGCCAGACAGCCGGCCAGCGATGATCCAGCTCCCCTTTACCTTCGGTGTGAAGTCCTGGGCGAGGGCGGGTGAGGCGGCGGTGACCGCGACGGCGGCGGCCGCCAAGGCGAGCAGTTTCATTGACGAGTATCCCCATGTCTTTGCGCGTGATCGACCACGCGCAAAGACTCTAGGGTTGGTCCCAATCGTGGGCATTGATCTGTCGCAAGCCCTTGTCAGGCTTGAGACGGCGTTTCCATGGTCACCCCGGCGCCGGGGACGGGGCGGGTCGCCTCGATACGCAGCCGGCGCGTGATTTTCAGGCGCGGACTTTCGGTGTGCGAGACCATCAGCAGGCCCTGGCCTGTGCGGTCGAGGCGCGAGGACAGGCGGCTCAGGACCAGCGCCTGCGTCCAGGCGTCGAGGCCTTCCGTCGGCTCATCGAGCATCAGCCAGGGGGCGGGCCTGAGGTAGGCGCGCGCGAGTGAAAGCCGGCGTCGTTCGCCGCCGGAGAGCCGCGCGCCGTTTTCGCCGATCCAGCTGTCCAGTCCCCGCGGCATCGCCCGGACCTGACCGTCGAGCGCCGCATCCTGCAGTGCTACCCAGATCTGCTGATCGTCGGCCGTCGGGGCCGCCAGCAGCAGATTCTCGCGGATGGTGCCGGCGAGGAGTGCGGCGTCCTGCGGCGCGTAGGCGAAGCAGGCCCGAGCGATCCCCGCCGGAAGGTCGGCGACCTCGCAGCCGCCGATCATCGGCGACGAACCGGCGCCGGCGCGCAGAGCCAGCAGTTGCTCAAGACGCGTCGTCTTGCCGGCGCCGGACGGCCCGGTGATCAGGACGCGATCCCCGGCGCGGAAGGTCTGGCCGTCGAGGCCGACGGTCGGCGCTCGCCGCATCGGCGCGATTTCGCCGGCGCCGGCGTGGACGAGCAACGGGTCGAGCCGCCGCTCCGCCTCGGCCACAGCGCCGTCCTGTTCGGCGCTCTTCACGGCGCCGGCCACAAGTTCCAGCGCGACGATTGCGGCGAGGCCGGCGAGCGCCGCCAGCTGGGGCGCCGCCCCGGCGGACAGGGCGATGACGACGGCGACCGCGAGGCCGGCGATCGCCGACTGCACCGCCGCGATGCGTCCCTGGGCTCGGGCGCGTTCGACCTTTGCCCGGCCGAGCGCCTCGCCTCGTCGATCGATCTTCGCGATCGCCCAGGCCTCGAGCTGGTAGGCCCGCACTTCCGGGGCGGCGGCGACCAGGGCCGCGACGATGTCCTTCAGCTCGCCGGTGGTGGTCTGGATGGCGGCGGACGGCGCCGCGGCGAGCCGCGCCGCCAGCAGGCGGCCCAGGGACGCCGCGACCGCTATGGCGATCGCCAGGGCGACGGCTGGCCCCGGACCCGCGAGCGCGGCGAGGGACAGGCCGCCGAGGACGGCGGCGAACGCCGCCCAGGGGTTGGACAGGCGGACGAAGAGGCTCTCGATGGCGTCGATGTCCTGAACCATCCGCGCCGAGGCCTCGCCGCCGGACAGGGCCAGGGCCTGGTGTGGCGGCGCGGCCGCGATGGACGCGAACAGGCGAGGGCGAATATTCGCCAAGGCCTGCAACGCCGCGGCGTGGCCGCTGATGCGCTCAAGGTAGCGGAAGGCGGTGCGCAGGATCGCCAGCAGGCGGATCGCGGCGGCGGGCAGCAGATAGTTGAAGGCCTGGGCCGCGGCCACGCCCGCGACTCCGGCCAAGGCGGCGCCCGTGATGAACCAGCCCGAAAGGGCGAGCAGCACGACCGACGCGGCGGCGGCGACCGCGCCCGAGAGCGCCGCCACAAGCAGGCCGCGCCACTGTCGGCGGCGTTCGGTGGCGACGAGCGCTCGAAGAGGGGAGGGCGAGGGCCTGCTCACAGTCGCACCACTTTGTCGGCGAGTGCGGCGACCGCCTCGCTATGCGTCGCGATCAGCGTGGTGCGGCCCCGGGCGGCTTCGGCGATGACCGGCAGCAACGCGGCGGCGGCGACGTCGTCGAGGTTCGCCGTCGGCTCGTCCAGCAGAAGGATCGGCGCGGGCTTGAGCAGGGCGCGCGCCAGGCCGAGGCGGCGGCGCTCGCCACCGGAGAGCCCTCCGCCTCGTTCGTCCAGCCAGGTCTGGAGCCCCAGCGGCCGGCCGCCGAGCGCCTCGATCAGTCCGACGCGCGCGGCGACCTCAGCGATTTCCAGGGGCGTGGCGTCGCGCCGGGCCAGGGCGATGTTGTCCGCGAGCGTGCCGGGCAGCACCAGCGGCGCCTGGCCCGCCCAGGCGATGGCGTCGGCCATTCCGCCGGTCGCGCTCAGGGACTGGTCGTTGATCCAGACCTCGCCCCCGCTGAGCGGCGCGAGGCCGAGCAGCAGGTTCAGAAGAGAGGTCTTCCCCGAGCCGCTCGCCCCCATCAAGGCGGTGATGGACCCGGGACTCAGGACAAGGTCGAAGGCCTCGATCGCGGGATGTCCAGCTTCCGGATAGGCGATGCTCACCTGAGCGTAGCGGATGGTCGGCGGCGCGTTGAGCGCAATCGAGGGCGCGGCTTTCGGGGCAGGGTCGTGCTCTGCTCGCAGCGAGGGGGCGGCCGCTTCGGCGGCTTGTCGATCATGATAGGCGGCCGCCAGCCGGCGCATGGGAGCGTAGACTTCCGGCGCCAGGGCCAGGGCAAAGAAGGCGGACGGCAGATCGAGCGTCTCAGGCGCTGGGAATGGCAGCAGGCGCAGTAGATTGAAGCCGCAGTAGACGGCGACCAGCGCCACGGACAGGGCGGCGAAGAACTCGAGGACACCCGAGGACAGGAAGGCCACCCGCAGAACCCTGGTCGTTCGCGTGGCCAAGGCCTCGGCGCGAGTCGCCAGCACTCGCGTCTGGCTGTCTTCAGCCTGGAACGCCAGGATCAGGGGCAGGGCCCGCACGCGATCAAGGAAAAGGCCCGACAGCCGTTCGAGCGCCTCGAACTGCTTGCGCGACTCCTCGGCGGCGGCGAGCCCGGCGAGGGCCATGCCGACGATGAACGGCAGCAGGGTGGTGGCGAGGATCGCTGCGCTGACCGGGCTGGCGAAGGCGACGGCGGCGATGATCAGCACGGGTGCGGCGGCGCTCGCCATCCGGGTGGGCACAAACCGCGCGAAGTAGCCGTCGAGCGCCTCGACGCCCTCGTCGAGCGCGGTCATCGCCTCGCCGCTGGGCCGGCGGCCAGCCGGCGGCGCCGCGAAAAGTCGGGCGGCCACGTCCCGCCGAACATCGCGCTTGATCGCGAGGGCTTCGCTGGCGGCCGCGAGGGCGCCCGTCTCGGCGAGGATGCCCCGGAACGCCGCCGCCGCCGCCGCGAGCAGGAGCCAGGATGCGGCGGCGCCCAGACCTGCCGGCAGCTGCGACAGCCCCATCGCAAGGCCTGCGGCGAAGCCGATCGCGGCGACGACGTCCAGGATCTGGATCACGCCTGACCGGCGCAGCGACCGCGCATGCGCGCGGCCGAGGTCGCGCAGCCAGATCCGGGGTGAGGGGAGGGCTGCGACCGCAGGGTTCGAGGACGTCATGGCTACGTCCTACCGCAAGCCGTTCGTCGCGAATTGATCCGGATCAAGGCCGCGTCTCGAGAGCGCCCCTAGTCAGGGCGCGAGGCGCTGACTGGCGCCGCCCGTTCGGAGCCTTCCATGGACCTCGCCGTCGTCGATCTGTCGCGCCTGCAATTCGCGCTGACAGCCCTCTACCACTTCCTGTTCGTGCCGCTGACGCTGGGCCTGTCGTTCCTGCTGGTCATCATGGAGAGCATCTATGTGATGACCGGCCGACCGATCTGGCGGACGATCACCCGCTTCTGGGCGACGCTGTTCGGGATCAACTTCGCACTCGGTGTGGCGACCGGGATCACCATGGAATTCCAGTTCGGCATGAACTGGTCCTACTACTCGCACTACGTCGGAGACATCTTCGGGGCTCCGCTCGCGATCGAAGGCCTGATGGCCTTCTTCCTTGAGGCCACCTTCGTCGGGCTGATGTTCTTCGGCTGGGACAAGCTGTCGAAGGTCGGCCACCTGTTCGTCACCTTCATGGTGGCGCTTGGAACCAACCTCTCGGCCCTCTGGATCCTGATCGCCAACGGCTGGATGCAGAACCCGGTCGGCGCGGCCTTCAATCCCGACGCCATGCGGATGGAAGTCACCGACTTCATGGCGGTGCTGTTCAACCCGGTCGCGCAGGCCAAGTTCGTGCACACGGTCAGCGCCGGCTATGTGATCGCCTCGCTGTTCGTGCTCGGCGTCTCGTCCTTCTATCTGCTCAAGGGCCGGTTCACGAGCGTGGCCAAGCGGTCGTTCACGGTCGCCGCCGCCTTCGGCCTGGCGTCCTCACTGTCGGTCGTCGTGCTCGGCGACGAGAGCGGCTACGCCCTGACCGACAACCAGAAAATGAAGCTCGCCGCCCTGGAGGCGATGTGGCGGACCGAGCCGGCGCCCGCGGGCCTGGCGGCTTTCGGGATCCCCAGCGTCAAGGATCGCGAGACCTACGCCGAGGTGAAGATCCCCTTCGTGCTGGGCCTGATCGCGACCCGCAGCATCGACAAGCCGGTCGAGGGCATCTTCGAACTGGTCGCCACCGCGGAGGACCGAATCGAGTCCGGCGTCCTGGCCTATGACGCCCTCGAGGCGGTCAAGGCCGACCCCAAGGATCCCGCCGCCCGCGCCCGCTTCGAGCTGCACCGTCGCGACCTCGGCTACGCTCTGCTGCTGAAGCGGTTCACGGACGATCCCCGCAAGGCTGACGCGGCCATGATCACCACCGCCGCCTGGACCACGGTGCCCAACGTGCCGCTGATGTTCTGGTCGTTCCGGATCATGGCCGGCGTCGGCTTCGCGATGATCCTGCTGTTCGGCACGGCCTTCGTCCTCGCCACCCGGCGGATCTTCGACAACCGGCTGTTCCTGCGCATCGCCCTCTACGCCATGCCGCTGCCCTGGATCGCGACCGAACTCGGCTGGGTGCTGGCCGAGGTCGGACGCCAGCCCTGGTCGGTGGAAGGGGTGCTGCCCACCTTCCTCGGCGCCTCCAGCCTGACCGTTCCGCAACTGTGGGCCACGATCGGCGGCTTCACCCTGTTCTACGGCGCGCTCGCCGTCGTCGAGGTCGGCCTCATCCTGCACACCCTCAAGAAGGGCCCGTTCGCCGAACAGGACGCCTTCGCCCAACTCGCCGAGGAGGGTGCGCCGGCGGCCGCCTAGGCCTCCCGCGCCCTCGCTCTCAAGGACCGAACCATGGACCTTCCCCTCGACTATCCCACCCTTCGCCTGATCTGGTGGGGCCTTCTCGGCGTCCTTCTGATCGCCTTCGCCCTGACGGACGGGTTCGACATGGGCGTCGGCGCCCTGCTGCCCTTTGTCGCCCGCAACGACGAGGAGCGCCGGATGGTCATCAACACCGTCGGCGCGACCTGGGAAGGCAACCAGGTGTGGTTCATCCTCGGCGGCGGCGCCATCTTCGCGGCTTGGCCGTTCGTCTACGCGGTCAGCTTCTCGGGCTTCTACCTGGCCATGTTCCTGGTGCTGTCGGCGCTGATCCTGCGGCCGGTGGCCTTCAAGTACCGCTCCAAGCGGCCCCACGGCGCCTGGCGTTCGTTCTGGGACTGGTCGCTCTTCGTCAGCGGTTTCGTCCCGGCGCTGGTCTTCGGCGTGGCGGTCGGCAATGTGCTGATCGGCGCCCCATTCCGCCTCGATCCGGACCTGCGGTCGTTCTACGAAGGTCCATTCCTGGGCCTGTTCACCCCCTTCAGCCTCGTCTGCGGCCTGCTGTCGGTCGCGATGCTGGTGCTGCACGGCGCCGCGTGGCTGGGCGTGAAGGCCGAGCGTGGACCGATCCTCGAACGCGCCCGCGCCTACGGAACCGTGGCCGCCGTCGCCGCGCTGGCGCTGTTCATCGTCGGCGGCCTGTTCGTCGCCTTCGGTCCGCTCGGCTTCCGCATCGAGGGAGTCGTCGACACCGCCGGGCCGTCCAATCCGCTCCGCGCCACCGTGGTCGCGGCCCCGGGCGCCTGGCTCGACAACTACGGCCGCTATCCCTGGATGCTGATCGCGCCGGCGCTCGGCCTGCTCGGCCCGGTGGTCGCCCTCTTCGGCCTGTGGCGGCGGTCCGAGCCCCTGGCCTTCGCCGGCTCGTCGCTCGCGACGGTGGGGATCATCTCGACCGTCGGCCTGTCGATGTTCCCGTTCATCCTGCCCAGCACCATCAGCCCGACCTCGAGCCTGACCGTGTGGAACGCGTCCTCCAGCCACGTGACCCTGTTCATCATGCTGCTGGTGACGGTCGTCTTCCTGCCGCTGATCCTGATCTACACGGCCTGGGTCTACCGGGTCCTCTGGGGGCGCACGAGCACCGCGGCCCTGCGCACCAACCCCGACCTCTACTAGCCTCAAGGACACCGACCTCATGTGGTATTTCGCCTGGATTCTCGGCCTCGGCCTGGCGGTCGCCTTCGGCGTGCTGAACGGCGTCTGGCACGAGTTTCATCTCTTCGACGAGGGTGACGAAGGACAGTCGCTGCCGTGAGCGCGAGAGCATCCCGCGCGGCGGGCGGAGAGGGGATCGCCCGCGCCGACCTGATCGCCCGCTATGACGGACGCGCGCCGCGCTACACCAGCTACCCGACCGCGGTGCAGTTCGGGCCGGAGGTCACCGGAGAGGTCTACGCCGGGTGGCTGGGCGAGCTCCCGGAGCAGACGGCGGTGTCGCTCTACGTCCACATCCCCTTCTGCTCTCGGCTCTGCTGGTACTGCGGCTGCAACACCCGCGCCACCCAGCGGCCCGAGCCGGTCACGACCTATGTCGACCGCTTGCTCGACGAGTTGTCGCTGCTGGAGGGTGCGCTGCCCACGAGGCTCCCCGCGCGCGCCCTCCACCTTGGCGGCGGTACGCCGAACCTGGTGTCTCGCGACGACCTGGGCCGGCTCTTCGGGGCCCTCAGGCACACCTTCGCCCTATCCCCTTCAGCGGAGGTGGCCGCCGAACTCGATCCAGCCGTCCTCACCCGGGACTGGGTCCAGGCGGCCGCGTCCCACGGACTCAACCGCGCCAGTCTCGGCGTGCAGGACCTGTCGCCAGCCGTGCAGCAGGCGGTGAACAGGATCGAACCGTTCGAGGTAGTGGCGCGCGCCGTCGGCTGGCTTCGCGAGATCGGCGTGCTGTCGGTCAACCTCGACCTGATGTACGGGCTGCCCCGGCAGACTGTCGCCTGCGTGCTTTCGACCCTCGACAGTGTCCTGACCTTGCGGCCTGAGCGGCTGGCGCTGTTCGGATACGCCCATGTGCCGTGGATGAAGGCACACCAGCAGCTGATTGAGGACCAGTATCTCCCGGGTCCGGCCGAGCGGCTCGACCAAAGCGAGGCGGCGGCCGAGCGTCTGGTGGCGGAGGGCTACGTCCGACTCGGCATCGACCACTTCGCCCTGCCGACAGACGATCTCGCGCGGGCCTCCGGCGAAGCGCGATTGCATCGAAACTTCCAGGGCTACACGACAGACTCGGCGCCAACTCTGCTTGGCATCGGTGCGTCTTCGATCAGTCGGTTGCCGCAGGGCTATGTCCAGAACCACGCCAGCGAGCGGATATGGCGAGACGCCATTCGGAAGGGTGACCTCCCGGTCGGCCGCGGCGTGGCGTTCACGGCCGAGGATCGCTTTCGCGGCGAGATTATCGAGCGTCTGATGTGCGATCTTCGCGTTGATCTGGCCCAGGTCTGCGCCCGCCACGGGCGCGCGCCTTCAACGCTGGAGCGCGAGATCGACAGCCTTCAGACCTTCGCTGAAGACGGCCTGCTGCGCATCGATGGTCCGCGCGTGACGATCACGGAACAGGGTCGACCCATCGTCCGCACGATCTGCTCGGCGTTCGACGCCTATCTGAACCCGCACGCCGTCCATCACTCACGGACACTCTGACGCACGCCGGGCGGATTCAAAGGTCAGGCCGGGGACGCCGCGCCGGCAAGCGCGGCGCCGGCGGTCAGCTGGCGAACTGCTTGCGCAGGGCCTTCTTGTCCGGCTTGCCGACGGCGGTCAGCGGGATTTCGTCGATGAACGCGACGCTCTTGGGGGCCTGGACCGAGCCCTTGTGCTCGCGCACCAGGGCGATCAGCTCGGCGGCGTCCACGGTCGCGCCGGGACGCAGCACGACGGCGGCCTTCACGGCCTCGCCCCACTTCTCGTCGGGCACGCCGAACACCGAGACCTGGGCCACGGCCGGGTGGTCGGCAATGACGTTCTCGACCTCGCTCGGGAACACGTTGAAGCCGCCGGTGACGATCATGTCCTTCTTGCGATCGACGATGCGCAGGAAGCCGTCCGGGTCCTTCACCGCCACGTCGCCGGTGTGCAGCCAGCCGCCGGCGAAGGTCTCCTTGTTGAGCTCGTCGCGGTCGAGATAGCCGTCCATGACCAGCGGGCCGCGCACGCAGATCTCGCCGGGCTCGCCGTCCGGCACCGGGTTGTTGTCGTTGTCGAGCAGGCCGACGTCGACCCACGCCACCGGCCGGCCGCAGCTGGCCATGCGCAGGGGGTTGTTGGGGTCGTGCTCGGAGCGGCGCATGACGGTCACCGTCATCGGCGCCTCGGCCTGGCCGTAGAACTGGTAGAACACCGGCCCGATCCGCTCGATCGCCTCCTTCAGCCGCGCCGGCGACATCAGCGAGGCGCCGTAGAAGATCGTCTCCAGGCTGGAGAGGTCATACTTGTCGAAGTCGGGGTGATCGAGCAGCGCGTAGATCATCGTCGGCACCAGCATGGTGCAGGTGATCTTGTACTTCTCGATCGCCGCCAGCACCGCGCCGGGGTCGAAGCTCGGCATCACCACCATGGTGCCGTGCTTCAGCACCACGGGCGCGAACAGCGAGCCGCCGGCATGGCTGAGCGGCACCACCGCCAGCACCCGCGGATTGATCGGCCATTCCCACTCCTGGAGCATGATGGACATCACCATGGCGCCGACGCGGGCGTTGCCGGGGATGGCCTTGGGCTTGCCGGTGGTGCCGCCGGAGTAGGACAGGCGGGTGATCGCGTTGGGCGGCAGCTGCGGCGCGACCAACGGGCCGGGCGTGAATTCCTTGGCGACCTCGAACAGGTTCTCGCCGAACTCGCTCTCGCCGAGGGCGAGGATGGTTTTCAGGCGGTTGGTGCGCTGCTTCAGCTCGGCGGCGCGGGCGCCGAACTTCTTCGGGTCGTAGATGATCGCCTCGACGTTGCCGTCCTCGATCGCGAACAGGTGGTCGTCAGCCGAGCCCATCGGGTGCATGGCGACCAGGCCGGCGCCGGAATAGGCGGTGGCGTTGTGCAGGACCAGAACCTCGACACAGTTGCTGGCCAGCAGGCCGACGCGGGCGCCGACCGAGACGCCCCGTGAGGTCAGGGCCTGGGAATACTGGCTGATCGCGTCGAGCATCTCGCCCGCCGTCCACACCTTGCCGCCCGCCATCTCGACCAGCGGCCGCGCGGCGTCGCGCTGCAAGGCGTTGACGATCGGCGAGACCGGATAGGCGGAGGGGTGGAGGAAGGGGGCGTCGGACATGATGCGGTTCTTTTGACGTTGACGGGTTCAGGCTGCTCGCGGGGCGAACGGCCGGGGGCGGCGGGCGGGTTCAGCTCTGAACGGGCGACGCCGGCAGATACGGGTTGGTCGCGGTGGCGCGGCCCATGGCGATGCCGACGGCCTGGGCGCGCGAGGTCTCGTCGGTGAAGTTGGGCAGCACATAGAGGTCGCCGGCGGCGATCGCGGCATAGACCTGGTCGGCTAGGGTCTCGGCGGGGAGGCCGGCGTCGACGGCCTGGCGCATGAAATCCTCGAGGCCGCCGAGCACGGGGTTCTCGAGCCGCGACGACAGTTCGGCCTGGATCCCGGCGGGGCCGGTCTTCTCGGGGAACATGATCTTCGACTGGATCACGCCGGGCATGACGATGCTGACGCCGATGTTGGTGACGCCCTGGGTCATGAGGTCGAGATACAGGGCCTCGGTCAGGGCCACGACCGCGTGCTTGGTCATCGAATAGCTGGCGAAGCCGGGGTTCACGGTGATGCCGGCGCCCGACGAGATGGTGGTCACGTGGCAGGTGTCGCCCTGGGCGATCATGCGCGGCACGAAAGCCTTGATGCCGTGGATGACGCTCTTCTGGTTGACGCCGATGACCCAGTCGAACTCTTCCAGCGACACCTGCCAGCTGACGCCAGAAGCGAAAACGCCGGCGTTGTTGAACAGCAGGTTGGCCTTGCCGTAGCGGTCGATGGTCGCCTCGGCCAGGGCCTCGACGTCGCCGAAGTCGGCCACGTCGCCGCGCATCGCCAGCACCTCGCCGCCGGCCTCGAG
>JAZJXN010000020.1:29733-38302 GCA_040390885.1 Pseudomonadota bacterium
GCGGATGTCGGAGATGGCCAGCTTGGCGCCGCGCGCCTGGGCGCCCTTGGCCAGGGCGAAGCCGATGCCGCTGCCGGCGCCAGTGACCACCGCGACGGCGCCCTTCAGGTCGTCCATGCCTCAGGCCTTCTCGAGGATGTGGATGGCGCAGGCGGTGCCCATGCCGGGACCGCCGCCGACGACGTGGGTCAGGCCAAGCCGCGCGCCCTCGACCTGGCGCTCGCCGGCCTTGCCGCGCAGATGGGTGGCGACCTCGTAGATGTTGGCGATGCCGGTGGCGCCGAGCGGGTGGCCCTTGGACAGCAGGCCGCCGGACACGTTGACCGGGATGCGGCCGCCGAGCGTGGTCTCGCCGCTGTCGATCATCCGGCCCGCCTCGCCGTCGGCGCACAGGCCGAGGTTCTCGTAGTGGACGATCTCGGCGGTGGCGAAGCAGTCGTGCAGCTCGATCAGGTCGATGTCGTCGGGCCCGACGCCGGACTTCTCGTAGATGGTCTTGGCCGCCAGCCGGGTGGCGGCGCTGAAGTCGGGCATCGCCATCTGGCGACGCTCGAACGGCGTCGAGCTCATCTGCGAGGCGCGGATGCGCACGGCGCGGTCCATCAGCCCGAGCTGGCGGACCTTGGCCTCGGAGGCCAGCACCGCCGCCGCCGAGCCGTCGACGTTCACCGAACACATCAGCTTGGTGTTGGGGAAGGCGATCATCTCGGAGCCCATCACCTCCTCGAGCGGGGTCTCCTTGCGATACATCGACTTCGGATTCATCGTCGAGTGCCAGTGGTTCTTGACCGACACCTGGGCGAACTGGGCGAAGGTGGTGCCGTACTTGCGGGTGTGCTCGTTGCCGATGTGGGCGAACATCGCCGGCATGGTGCCCGAGCCGATGATCCCTTCCGGCGAGGCGCCGCCGCCGCCGCCCAGCAGACCCTTGCCCATCTGCTCGACGCCGACGGCCAGGACCAGATCGTACTCGCCGGCCTTGATCGACATCCAGGCGTCGCGGAAGGCCGTGGCGCCGGTGGCGCAGGCGTTGGCGACGTTGGTGACGGGAATGCCGGTCTGGCCGATCTCGTTGAGCATGCGTTGCCCGACCATGCCCGACGCCTGACCGAGGTTGCCGCAGAACAGGGCCTGCATGTCGCCGATGGTCAGGCCGGCGTCGTCCAGGGCCATCTGCGCCGCGTCGCCCGCCAGCCCGGGGACCGTGCGGTCCGGGTAGCGGCCGAACTTAATCATGTCGACCCCGACGATGTAGACGTCGCTCATGAGGCCTCCTGGGGCTTCGCGCCCTGGGCTGGAATGAAGAAATAGGCCAGGTAGGGCTTGCCGCCGGCGTTCACCGGCGCTGCCTCACGATAGACCACCCGGACCGGCAGATCGAAGGGGATCGTCGCCGGGTCGGGATCGACGTCCAGCAGGGTGCCCTTGATGTGCGTGCCGTCGTCGAGGTCGACGACGGCGTCGATGAACGGCGTCACGACCCCCGGGAAACTGCGGTGGATGACGGTGAAGGCGTAGAGCTTGCCGGTCTCCGCGAGATGGAACGGCTGCATCTGGCCGCGCGCGAGGCAGCGGGCGCAGGTGTCGCGATCACCGACATAGACCTGATCGCAGGCGCCGCAGCGCGAGCCGGCCAGGAAGGGCTTGCCACCCTCGGTCTTCAGGTAGGGGACAAGGGAAGGGGCGTCGCTCATGTGGCGTCCGGCATGACGGCCGCGAACAGGGCGGCGTGGAGGGGGCTGGTGGCGGTCTCGTCCCAGGACGTGCGCTGGCCGACCAGGATGCCGCCGTCGACCACAAGGTGGGTCCCGGTGACGAAGGCCGCGTCGTCGCTGGCCAGGTAAAGGGCGGCGCCGGCGATGTCCTCGGGGCGTCCGGGGCGGCGGATCGGCTGCATCTGCCCGGCGGCGTCGGTCAGGGTCCCGGCCATCTGCTCGGCCACCGGCCGGGTCAGGCCGACCGAGACGCCGAAGATCGGGGTCACGATCACGCCCGGGCAGATGGCGTTGACGCGGATGCCGTGCACCGCGAGGTCGGCGGCCGCCAGCTTGCTGAGGTGGATCACCCCGGCCTTGGCGACGCCGTAGGCCAGACCCCAGCCCGCTTCCAGACCGGCGATCGAGGCGGTGTTGATCACCGAGCCGCCGCCGCGCGCCTTCATCAGCGGCGCGGCGTGCTTCATGCCCAGCACCGGCGCCCGCAGCAGAAGGTTCTGGGTGAAGTCCCAGCCCTCGACCGTGGTGTCCATCACCCCGGCCGGCGCACCGCCGGTTCCGGCGTTGTTGAACAGGATGTCGAGGCCGCCGAAGATCTCCTGGGCGGCTGCTGTCGCCGCGGCGATGTCGGCTTCCTGGGTCACGTCGCAGTGGCGATAGATGGCGCGCCCGCCGAAGCGTTGCTCCAGCCCGGCGCCCTTGTCGTCCTGCAGGTCGGCGATGACGACCTGCGCGCCTTCCGCGATGAACCGCTCCACCGTCGCCAGGCCGATGCCGGAGCATCCGCCGGTGATGAGGGCGATCTTGCCTTCGAGTCTTCCGGCCATGATGGGGTCCTAGATCTGCCGGGCCAGATAGGCCGCTTCGTGGATGGCGTTGGCGTAGGACCGCGGCCGGCGGGCGTCGCCGACCACATGCAGGGTGATGGGGGTGGTCTCGAGCGCCTTGGCCAGGGCGTTGGACGACTGGCGGCCCTGGCAGACGATCACGGTGTCGGCACTGATGGTCTCGGTCGTCCCGTCGGCCTTGGCGAAGGTCGCCGCGCCGTCCTCGAAGCCGGTCAGGGTGTAGCCCTGTTCGGACGCGACGCCGGACACGGCCAGCAGGCCCATGATCGGCCAGACGCGCGAGCCGATGTAGACGGCGGGCGCGTAGGCGGGGCTGGCGTCGAGCAGCCGCACGTCATGCCCGCCGCGTTTCAGGTCGGCGGCCAGTTCGGCGCCTTCGCCGGCGCCATAGACGATGACCGACTTGCCCGGCTTCACCGGAGCGTGGCGGTCGAGAACCTGGTCGATGGTCGCCGCGAAGCCGGCCGCGCGGGCCTCGGCGAAACCGGGGATCGGCGGCAGGATCGGGTCGGCGCCGGTGGCGATGACGACGACGTCAGGCTTCTCGGCCAGCACCGTCTCGGCGGTCGCCTCGGTGTTCAGGCGAACCTCGACGCCCCACTTCTCCATCATCTTGCGATGATAGTTCGGCTGGTAGCGCAGCATCTCCATGTTGGGCAGGTTCGGATAGTTGCCGGCCCAGTCCATGGCGCCGCCGAGCGCGGGACCCTTTTCAAGGACCAGGACCTCGTGGCCGATCTCCTTGGCCGTGATGGCGTACTCCATGCCGCCCGAGCCGCCCCCGACGATGACAACCTTCTTCGGGCGCAGCGTCGGGACGATCTTGTACTCGTCCTCGCGGCCGAAGCTGGCGTTCTGGGCCGAGCCGGCCCAGCCCTTGCCGAAGATGTTGCCCTGCAGCAGCGAGGCGCCCGTGTGGGTCGACATGCGGATCTCGTCCTCACGTCCCTGCAGCATCTTCATCGGGAAGTGCGGGTCGTCGAGCGACAGGCGGCAGACCCCGGCGAAGTCGGCGCCGGCCTCATCGACCATGGTGCGCAGGTGCTCCGGGGTGATCAGGTTGGCCGAGCCGATGAGCGGCATGTCCACGCCCTTTTCCACCAGCAGGCGGCGAAGGGTCTGGATGTTGTCCTTGTTGACCACCTTGGGCGTATAGAACGACGGCCCGATGAACTCGGTGGAGTGGATGTCCGCCCGGCGGCTGGGGGCGCCGAGCATCGAGCCGAAGGTGGCGTCCAGTACGGCGATGCCGAGCGCGTGCAGGCGCGGGGCGTAGTGCTCGACGAAATAGGGGATGTCGAACCCGCCCTCGAGGTTCTCGTCGACGCACAGCCGCGGGATGATCGCGAAGTCCTTGCCGCACAGCTCCTGGGTCCGCTTGATGATCGCCTCGACCATGTAGAAGCGGTCGGCGTACTTGTCGGTGCGGCCCTGGTTCGACAGCAGCGACAGGTTCGCGTGCGGCAGGGAGCCGTGACAGAAGTGATAGGAGACGAAGTCGAAGCCGGCCTCCTTCGAGCGGCGCGCCGCCTGGCCGTAGGACTCGACGATGTCGTCATAGACGTCGGTCGGGATCACGTCGCTCTGCGGGTTGCCGATGACGTACTTGTTGCTAGGGCCCCAGGCGACGGTGCCGGGGATCCAGCCCTTGCCGGGCGCCAGCGGGATGGTCGTGCCGAGGCCCGGGATCAGGCCGCCGTAGAACAGCTGGATGCCGGCCAGCGAGTCGTTGTTCTTGATCTCCGAGACCGTGTCCCGGAACTCAATGACATAGTCCTCGTCGTACATCCCGAGCATGCGCTCGTTGATCAGGCCGTCGCGGCGGACGCAGGTGGCGCCGACCACCGTCGCGCCGTAGCCGCCCTTGGCGAGGTTGCCGTAGACCGCCGCGATCCGGCGGGTCGCATAGCCGTTCGGATCTGACATGTTCATCGTCGTCGGGACGTGAACGATGCGATTCTTGAAGGTCAGGCCCCCAGCCGTGAAGGGCTCAAACAGCTTGCTCATGGTCTCTCCCGATCACGTTTTTTGGCGTCCCGCCTTGTGCCGGCGGCGTAAGTCAATTGACTTAATAGAGCTCCCGCCAGACAAGGCGTCAATATGAATGTGCAGCGGTACGACACCTCGGACGTGCGGCGGCGGGTGAAGCAGGCCGCCGGGCGGCTGTTCGCGGAGCGAGGCCTGAAGGAGGTCACGGTGCGCGAGATCGCCCTCGCCGCGGGCCAGAAGAACCTCGGCGTGGTGGCCTACTACTTCAGCACCAAGGAAGCCTTGATCCGCGAGATCCTGATCGACGGGGCCATGCTGATCGAGGCGCGCCGGCTTGCGCATCTGGAGGTCATGGAGGCCGCCGGTGGTCCGGCGACGGTGCTCGAGGTCGTCGAGGCGATCGTGCTGCCCTGCGTCGACCTCGTCGCCTATGATGAAGCCGGAGCGACCTTCTTCAACCGCTTCCTGCTGCAGCTGTCCCTGGGCGCCGAGGGCCTTATCGACACGACGCTCGAGGGCCGGTTGAACACCGGCTACCAGCGCTGCCTGCAGCATCTGCGCGGCCTGATGCCGGACATGCCCCTGGCCGCCAAGAACCGCCGCTTCGTCTTTCTCGCGGCCTACGTCGGCTCGCTGCTGGCCCAGCGCGAGGCGATGATGGCCGACGCCGGCCGCAGCCACGACACCTGGCGCTCCAGCGCCACGCTGGCGGACATCGTCCGCACCGCCTCGGCCCTGATCGAGGCCCCGCCGGCCTGATCGCGCCATCGCGGTTGACGTCGCCCGCCGCCTCCCGCACCAAGCGCGCATGACCGAACGCCCGACACTGACTGGTCCTTTCGCGCCGCCGAAGTCGGGAGGACCGCCGCGGTCCATCGTCGTCTTCCTGCATGGCTATGGCTCCAACGGCGCCGACCTGATCGGCCTGGCCCCGTACTGGCGCGACGACCTGCCCGACACCCTGTTCGTGGCGCCGAACGCGCCGCAGGTCTGCCCGGGCGCGCCGGGCGGCTTCCAGTGGTGGCCGCTGACCAGCCTGTCGCCGGCGGCGCGCGCCGAGGGTGTCCGCCTCTCGGCCCCGGCGCTCGACGCCTTCATCGACGGCCTGCTCGCCGAACATGAGATCCCGGCGAGCCGGCTGGCCCTGGTCGGATTCAGCCAGGGGACGATGATGGCCCTGCATGTCGGACCGCGTCGGGCCGAGCCGGTCGCGGCCATCGTCGGCTATTCGGGCATGCTCGCCGATCCGGAAGCGCTGGCCGCCGAGGGGCGCAACCGGCCGCCGGTGCTGCTGATCCACGGGGACGCCGACGAGGTGCTGCCGGTGGCCTCCATGACCCGGGCGCAGACCGCCCTCGATGCGCTGGGGTTCGCGGTGGCGTCTCACGTCTCGCATGGGCTCGGCCACAGCGTCGACGAGGCCGGCCTCGCGCGCGGCGGCGACTTCCTGTCGGCGCGACTGGCCTAGCCGGGCAGGGCGCGACCCCTCAGCCCTGGCCTTTTCTGCAACGCACGTTCGTTGACCGGCGGCCGCGGGGCTTCATCGCACCGACCGGGCCGCTTCGCGAGCCTTCCTGACACCGGCACGGCCTGGTTAACCCCCGCTGCGGAAGGCAACGCGGGGTTGCGCAGTTCTTGGCGGGCTCAGAACAACAAAATTACAACACGTTATGTTTTTAAGGCGCTATTTCCGCTTCTGCGTAACGGAGTTTTTTATCGATACTGTCAAAAAAGTAAAACGTGTTTGAATCCGAGTAGGCCCCGAGCGATCCAGATGCGGACCTGTCAAAATGACACTTCCGTCAATAAATAATGCAATGTTTTCAGCTGATTGCGACGCTCTGTTACTGCCTGACCTTAGGTTAGCGTCAAGGCCCAAAAACCCGAGTATCGAGCGCTTCCGCCGAACCGCCATAATTAGGGCAGGGATGAGAGTCCGCTGCCTCAGGGCCGGCGGCGGCGACACCCACACCAAACAACAGCCGCGGCTCCGACCAGCGGCGAGGGGAGATACAAGTATGGTTCGTACCGCGCATCTGCGGCGCTTCTTCGCGCTTGGCGTTTCGGCAACGGCGTTGATCGCCGGCCTGCCGGCGTTCGCCCAGGAAACCACCAACACCGTCGGCGAAGTGGTCGTCACCGCCCAGCGCCGTGAACAGGCGCTGCAGGACGTGCCGCTGGCCGTTTCCGCCTTCTCGGGCGACGGCCTGAAGGAACAGCGGATCGACACCGGTCAGGACCTGCTGTTCGCCGTGCCGAACGTGAACTTCTCGCGCGCCAACTTCGGCGGCTTCAACTTCCAGATTCGCGGCATCGGCACCAAGCTGGTCGCCACCAGCGCCGACGCCGCCATCGGCGTGCACGTGAACAACGTGCCGACCGGCGCCAGCACCCTGGCCGACTCGAACTTCTTCGACGTGGAGCGCATCGAAGTCCTGCGCGGCCCGCAAGGCACGCAGTTCGGCCGCAACACCACCGGCGGCCTGGTCAACATCATCACCGCCAAGCCGACCGACGACTTCTCGGCCTCGATCACGGGTGAACTGGGCAACTACAACAGCCGCCGCGCCAACGGCTACGTGAACATCCCGCTCGGCGACATGTTCGCCCTGCGCGCCGCCGGTTCCTATTCCAAGCGCGACGGCTTCGGCGACAACATCGTCACCGGCAGCGACATCGACGGCCGCGACCTGTGGGCCAGCCGCCTGACCCTGGCGTTCAATCCGACCGACACCTTCTCGGCCTACCTGATGTGGGAGCACTTCGAGGAAGAGGACAACCGCACCCAGGTCGGCAAGCAGCTCTGCATCAAGGACCCCGGCCGCACCAGCGTCGGCGGCGTGTCCACCAGCAGCGCTTTCGGCTCGACGCAGAACAGCTTCAGCCAGGGCTGCGCCTTGGGTGACATCAACGGCAAGGCTGGCCTCGGCACCATCAACACCG
Source organism: Pseudomonadota bacterium (assembly GCA_040390885.1). Classification (GTDB taxonomy): domain Bacteria; phylum Pseudomonadota; class Alphaproteobacteria; order Caulobacterales; family Caulobacteraceae; genus Caulobacter. The sequence continues at coordinate 37,229 of JAZJXN010000020.1, forward strand.
CCGCGACCCTCGGCGGCGGCCTCGGCAACATCAGCGGACTGATCACCGGCGACGCCAATGTCGGCAAGGTCCAGAACCCCGACCTGCGCAAGATCGAGTCCGCCTTCGACCCGATCTACCAAAACCAGTTCGACGGCATCATCTTCAACGCCTCGTGGGACATCCTCGAGTCGATGAACCTGAGCTACACGGGCAGCCACACCGAGTCGGAAGGCTTCCAGCGCGCCGACTACAACCGCGTCACGCCGAGCACGACCTTCAACCCGTTCGCTTCCGGCTTCCTGACCGACGCCGCCGGCGTGTTCGTCGACCCGCAGGTCGGCACGAGCAATCAATTCCGGACCGTCCAGATCGGCACCGGCGAGAGCAAGCAGGACACCCACGAAATCCGCCTGCAGTCCTCGTTCGACGGCAAGTTCAACTTCAGCGCCGGCGCGAGCTACCAGAAGACCCAGGCGCGGACCGAGCTGTATGTGGCCGGCAACACGCTGACGGCCGCGGCGCGCTTCTTCAACGTCTTCCTGTACGGCTGCGCGCCGGACGGCGGCGGCCCGGGCTGCATTCTCGTGGATCAAAAGCCGATCCCCGATGGCATTGGCGGCAACTACTTCGCCAGCATCACCGACTACCAGGTGGAGTCCTACGCCCTGTTCGGTGAAGCCACCTACGAGCTCAGCGATGAACTGCGCGTCACCGCCGGCCTGCGCCGGACGGAGGACCACAAGAAGGCCCAGCCCTACGCGCCGAACCTGTACGTCCCCGGCGGCGCCGGTCCCCTCGCGGTCCAGCGCGTCACCTTCGAGGAAATGACCGGCCGCCTGAACCTGGAATGGACCCCGACCGTGTCGTTCACCGACCGCTCGCTGTTCTACGCCTCCTACGCCCGCGGCTATAAGGGCGGCGGCTTCAACCCGCCCCAGACCCCCGGCCAGGAAATCTTCCCGATCGCCTACGATCCGGAGTTCATCGACGCCTTCGAGATCGGCGCCAAGAACACCCTGATGGGCGGGAAAATGATCCTGAACCTCACGGGCTTCTACTACGACTACAAGGGCTACCAGGTGTCGCAGATCA
>JAZJXN010000021.1:0-8760 GCA_040390885.1 Pseudomonadota bacterium
GGAGGCCGACCTGTCGCAGCGGCCGTTCCGGATCAGGACCGACAGCGGCCAGGACTGGCTGGCCGAGACGGTGATCATCGCCACCGGCGCCCAGGCCAAATGGCTGGGCCTTGAGAGCGAACAGAAGTTCCAGGGCTTCGGCGTCAGCGCCTGCGCCACCTGCGACGGCTTCTTCTACCGCAACAAGGAAGTCATCGTGGTCGGCGGCGGCAACACCGCGGTCGAGGAGGCGCTGTTCCTGACGAGCTTCGCCAGCAAGGTCACCGTGGTCCACCGCAAGGACGAGTTCCGGGCCGAGAAGATCCTGCAGGAGCGCCTGTTCGCCAATCCCAAGATCGAGGTGATCTGGGACCACGCCATCGACGAGGTGGTCGGCGAGTCCAACCCCATGGGCGTCACCGGCGCCCGTCTGAAGAATGTGAAGACCGGCGAGACCCGGGTGGTGAACGCCGACGGCGTCTTCATCGCCATCGGCCACGCCCCGTCGTCGGAGCTGTTCAAGGATCAGCTCGAGACCCATGCGGGCGGCTATCTGTCGGTCAAGCCGGGGACGACCGCGACGGCGATCGAAGGGGTCTATGCCGCCGGCGACGTCACCGACGACATCTATCGCCAGGCCGTGACCGCCGCCGGCATGGGCTGCATGGCCGCGCTCGAAGCGGTCCGCTTCCTGGCCGAGAAGGACCACGCGGCCGCGCACCACCCGATCAGCCACGAACAGGCGCAGAAGATCGGCGTGTGGTGACAGGCGGGTTCCTGCTGGCGGGACTGGCCTGGCTGTCCCTCGCCGGCGAGGCGCCCGCCGCATCGACTCCCCCGACCCCCGCACCAGCCACCTGCACCGCCGCCAGCATCGCTGACGCGGTGCACAACGGCTTCCTCGACCCGGAACTCGAAGCGCATCGCGCGACCTGGAACGCCCTGGCCTTTCGCCAGAAGGACGGTCCGCTGAGGACCTTCTACGAAGCCGTGCAGTTCGGCGGCGACCCGGTCGCCGCCCGCCGCACGGTCCGGGCCTGCAAGGCCATCGATCCCACCAAGTCGATCCCGGTCATGCCGGCCGCGCTGAAGGTGGAGGGCGCGACGGCGACCTGCGGCAAGGCCATTGCGGCGCTGGTGATGCAGGATCTCGTGGTCGAGAACGCCACCCGCGAGTCCATCTGCCGGGACGTCGACGTCCAGATCGCGGCCTATGGCGGGATCATGGACGACCTGGAGGCGGGCCGGCTGCCCTGCGAGGACCCCAGGGAGAACTGGGTGGTCGCCGGCGACATGGCGATGATCCTCGAGGCCGTGGCCGTCAGCGGCGGCTGCCGAAACGGCACGGTCAATCCCACCATGGCGATGCGGTCGCCAATCGTGCGCCGATGAACATCCGTCCGGGCGCGGCCGAGGACCATGCCGCCATCCATGCGGTGGTCGAGGCCGCCTTCGGCCAGCCGGACGAGGCCGACCTCGTCGACGCCCTGCGCGCCGACGGCGACGCCCTGGTCGAGCTGGTCGCCGAGGACGATGGCGCCATCGTCGGCCACATCCTGTTCAGCCCGCTGGCGACCGACGCCGGGGCGCGGTTCGCGGCCCTGGCCCCTCTGTCGGTTCTGCCCGGGCGTCAGAAGGACGGGGTCGGGACGATGCTGATGCAGGTCGGCCATGAGCTTTGCCGGGCGGCCGGCGTCGAGGCGCTGATCGTGCTCGGCCATTCGGACTACTACCCGCGCGTCGGCTATTCGGCGGCGGCGGCGAAGACGGTCGCGGCCCCGTTCTCGGGCCCGTCGTTCATGGCCCTGGCGCTGCGGCCCGGCGCGCTCGACGCTCCCGTGACGATCAGATACGCCAAGGCCTTCGGCATTCGGGAGCGCTGATCATGAAGCCCATCGCCGCGGCCGTCGCCCTGTGCCTGCTGGCCACGCCCGCCGCCGCGGCGGAGACCGCCGGCCTGAGTTTCGACGCGGTGCTCGCGCCGCACCTGGACGCGATCAAGACCCGCGACCTGAAGGCCATCGAGCGGACCCTGACCGGGGGCGACACGCTCGACCTGTTCCTGCCGAACGGAACGCATCTGACCACGCGCAAGCAGTTCATGGACCTGCATGTCGACTGGTTCGCCGACAAGGCCTGGAGCTGGAGCTACCATCCGGTTTCGCGGACGGTGACCGACGACCTGGCGGTCGTCACGATCCGCACCCGCTCCGAGGAGAAGGACGCCGCCGGGGCGGTCAGCGCCTGGAGCGAGAACTGGCTGACCCTGACCTTCCAGAGGGAGCCCAGCGGCTGGGCCCTGATCCACGACCAGAACACCCGCATCGGCAAGGGGCCGTAGGCGCGTCGTTTCCCTTCCCGGCGAGGATGACGGGTCAGGACTTCCGCGCCACCGGCTGGTCGGCGGCGGGCGGGGCAGGCCTGGCGACCGGCGCGGCGGCCTTGGCGGCGGGGGGCTTCGCGATCGGCGCGGGCGCAGCCGGCGCCGCCGGCACGGGTTTGTTGACCTCGATGACCGGCAAGGCCGTGGTCATGGGCGCGTCGGGGTCCTCGATCGCCTTCAGCTTGGCGTTGATGTCGGCGATCTCCTCGGCCGTCGGCTGGCGGCGCGAGGGGGTCAGGGCGCCCGGCGTATGGGGCAGGACCTGGCCGGGCAGGGCGTCCTCCACGACGTAGGTGCGGGTGATCCCGTCCACGGCCAGGGTCAGGGTCCGCGTCCGCACCGGCGCGCCGGTCGCCAGCGTGCCGTCGGCATTGACCTGGGTGCGCGCGTCCATCCCCTGGAGGATCGCGGCGGACAGGTTGTTCTCGCCGCCGGCATAGCGGCCGGTGAAGGCGCGCGGCAGGCCTGACGGCCCGGTCCAGCGGTAGAAGATGTGCCGGCCGATCTTGGAGATCTTGTACAGCGTCGGCGCCCAGTACGGGGCCACATAGTCGGCGTGATAGTGGGTGGCGGTGCCAACCGATTTCAGCACATAGCCGGCCAGAGCCTTCTGGGCGACGCCGCGTGCGCGCTCCCACAGCACCGTGTTGGGAACCCGCGCCAGCGACCCGTCGCAGGTGAAGCTGAACTGGCAGCCGGTGACCCGCTGCGAGCCCTGGTAGACGACGCCGCAGACCGACTTCGGATAGCCGGGGTGGCGCATGCGGTTGAGCACCGTCTGGGCCACGGCCTGCATGCCCTCGACCGGCTCGGTGGCGGCTTCGTAGTAGATGGCCTGGGTCAGGCACTCGAGCGCCTGGGTGCGGTCCTCGGCCGAGGCCTTGAGCACGAACGGCCGCGCCGGCAGGGGCGCCTCCAGGCTGGTCGGCCGGATGGCGTTGATGAATTCGGCCTCGGAGGCCGTGAAATTGAAGTCGCCGAGGGTCGGCAGGACGGTGAGGTCGTAGCTCTCCCAGCCGGTGACCCGACCCCAGCTGTCAGGATGGCGGGCGGGGTCGTGGCGTTTGACGAGCGCCAGCATCGCGGGGTCCATGTCGGCCGTCATCCGCGCCAGGGCGGCGTCGGAATAGCCCCGCGAGACGGCGGCGACGCCCTCGAGTCGGCCGGATCCCTCGGCCCGGCGATAGTCGGTCACGCACGCGCAAAGGCTCGCCGCCAGAAAGGCGACGAGCCCGCGTTTGAGCCAGGATGAGGACTGGCCCGGCAAACGGCTACTTTACGCCCAGCGTGGCCCGCAGCATCCAGTCGTGCTTCTCGTGCGCGGTCAGCCGCTGGGTCGCGAGATCAACGGTGACGTCGTCACCGGCCTTGTCGGCCAGGTCGAGCAGGTCGCGCAGGGTGGCGATCACGGTCTCCTGGCCGGCCTTCAGGTCGCCGACCATGCCTTCCCAGTCGAGCTCGGGGTCGCCGTCCTTGATCGAGGTGAGGTTGCCGAAGGCGCTGCCGCTCTGGGGGGCGAACTCGCCCAGGGCGCGGATGCGCTCGGCGATCTCGTCCAGCGCCTGCCACTGCTCGGTGTACTGGTCCATGAACAGGGTATGGAGCGAGGAGAAGTTCGGGCCGCGAACGTTCCAGTGGTAGCCGTGGGTCTTGAGGTAGAGCGCGTAGGTGTCGGCCAAGGCCTTGGACAGACCTTGCGCGACCGCGGCGCGGTCCTTGGCGGCGATACCGGTGTCGATCTTGGCGGACATTCTCATCTCCTGAGTTGCGACGAATAGGTAGGCTTGCAGAGGCTCGTGACAAGACGTCGCGGGGGTCGAGGACCTGAACCGGACCCGGCTTGTAGGTCGAAAACCGCGCGCCGACCATCGAGCGAACCGCGCGCTGTCATGTTCCACCGTCACGGGCCCGCGCGGCCGCCCGCCCCGGACGTTGCGCCTTCCCGTGGACAGCGCGTTCGCAGGGGTTCGGGTTGCACGCCGGATCGTGCGTGAACGGATAGGACTTGTCGGACGTTGAACGCAGGTCTATATGTGTCTCGCGGGTTTTGCTCACTTCTAGCATAAGTTCGCACCGCCGGGGTGAAGAGCGCTTCGCTGCCGGCTTTTTACAGGTCCCCATAATGCTCACTTTGAGCATAAGGAGGAACGAGATGGCCGACGGGTTTGCCGGGTTCGAGTTCACGCCGCAGGTTGAGGCCGCGACCGCGCCTCTGTGGGAGAAGGTCAAGACCCGCGTCACGCCGCTGGAGTGGCAGCTGCACGCGCCGCTGATCGCCGAGATCAATCGCATCAAGCGCGAGAAGAACGCGGTCATCCTCGCCCACAACTACATGACTCCGGAGATCTTCCACGGCGTCGGCGACTACGTCGGCGACAGCCTTGGCCTGGCCCGCGAGGCCGCGCGCTCGGACGCCAAGATCATCGTCCAGGCGGGCGTGCACTTCATGGCCGAGACCAGCAAGGTGCTGTGCCCGGACAAGACCATCCTGATCCCGGACCTGCGCGCGGGCTGCAGCCTGGCCAGCTCGATCACCGGCGCCGACGTGCGGCTGATCAAGCAGCGCTATCCGGGGCTGCCGGTCGTCACCTACGTCAACACCACCGCCGACGTGAAGGCCGAGACCGACATCTGCTGCACCAGCGCCAACGCCGTGCAGGTGGTGGAGTGGGCCGCGAAGGAATGGGGCGTCGACAAGGTCATCCTGATCCCCGACGAGTTCCTGGCCCGTAACGTCGCCGCCCAGACCGACGTCAAGATCATTGCCTGGCAGGGCCGCTGCGAGGTGCATGAGCGCTTCAACGCCCAGGACATCGCCGACATGCGCCAGGCCTGGCCGGACGCCCAGATCCTCGCCCACCCGGAATGCCCGGAAGAGGTGCTGTCGGCCGCCGACTTCGCCGGCTCGACGGCGGCCATGAACGACTGGGTGGTCTCGAAAAAGCCCAAGCAGGTTGTGCTGATCACCGAATGCTCGATGGCCAGCAACATCCAGGCGGAAGCGCCGGACACCCAGTTCATCGGCCCCTGCATGATGTGCCCGCACATGAAGCGGATCACCCTGCAGAACATCTACGACGCGCTGGTCAAGGAGCAGTTCGAGGTGACGGTCGATCCGGTCCTCGCCGAGCGCGCGCGCCTGGCCGTGCAACGGATGATCGACCTACCCCCGCCCGTCGTCCCGGCGCGTTACGACCTGGTCAAGGCGCGCCACCATGTGGATGTGGAGTTGATCTGATGAAGATCGTTCCTCTCCCTCCCCTTTATGGGGAGGGTGGCCGGGCGAAGCCCGGGCGGGTGGGGCAAGCGGTGGCCGCCTCGTACCCCACCCTGGCCGCTTCGCGGCCTGTCCCTCCCCATGAAGGGGAGGGAGGCAAGTGACCGACCGCATCCATCACGACGGGGTTCTCGTCATCGGCGCCGGCCTGGCCGGACTGTCGGCGGCGCTGAACGCCGCGCCGCGCAAGGCGCTGGTGCTCTCGCCGACGCCGCTGAACCAGGGCTGTTCGTCGGCCTGGGCCCAGGGCGGGATGGCCGCCGCGCTGTCGGCCGACGACAGCCCCGAGCTTCACGCCGCCGACACCGTCGCGGCGGGCGCCGGCCTGTGCGATCCGGAGATGGTCCGCGTGCTGACGAGCGAGGGGCCTGACGCCGTGCGTCGCCTCGCCGAGATGGGCGCGCCGTTCGACCGCACCGAGGACGGCGAGTTCGCCCAGAGCCTCGAAGCCGCCCACGGCCGCGCTCGCGTGGCCCGGGTCAAGGGCGACCAGGCGGGGCGCGAGATCATGCGGGCGGTGGTCGCCGCCGCCTTCGCCTCGCCGCTGATCGAGAGCCGCGCCGGGGTCCGCGTGCGCGCCCTGATGCAGGACGCCGAGGGCCGCATTCGTGGCGTCGTCACCGAGTACAAGGGCCGCATCTACCAGGTCACCGCCGACGCCGTGATCCTGGCCACCGGCGGCCTCGGCGGCCTCTACGGCGTCACCACCACGCCGCCGGAAGTGCGCGGCGAGGGTCTCGGCCTGGCCGCCCTCGCCGGGGCGGTGATCGCCGACCCCGAGTTTGTGCAGTTCCACCCCACGGCCATCGACATCGGCCGCGATCCCGCGCCGCTGGCCACCGAGGCTCTGCGCGGCGAGGGCGCGACCCTGGTCAACAAGGCCGGCGAGGCCTTCATGGCCGGCTATCACCCGGCCGCCGAGCTGGCGCCCCGGGACGTGGTGGCCCGCGCCATCCATGCCGAGATCGAGGCCGGCCGCGGCGCCTTCCTCGACGCCCGGACGGCGGTGGGCGACCACTTCCCGGCCGAGTTCCCGGGCGTGTTCGCCGCCTGCATGAGCGCCGGCATCGACCCGCGCTTCGAGATGATCCCGGTGGCTCCGGCCTGCCACTATCACATGGGCGGGGTGGTCACGGATGCGCATGGCGCGACCAGCCTGACCGGCCTCTACGCCGCCGGCGAGTGCGCCTCGACCGGCGTCCACGGCGCCAACCGCCTGGCCTCCAACTCACTGCTGGAGGCGGCCGTGTTCGGCGCCCGCGCCGGGGCCGCCGCCCGCGACGCCGCCAGCCCCGCCCGCCGCATCGACCGCGCGCACGCCCTGCCGGACCTCAAGGGCCCGGCCCTGCTGACGCTGCGCCGGGGCATGAGCCGCGACGCCGGCGTGATCCGCAATGCCGAGGGCCTGACCCGGCTTATCGACGAGATCGACGGCCTCAAGGCCGCCCATGGCGAGGGCCCGATCCTGGCCACCGCCGGCCTGGTGGCCCGCGCCGCCCTGGACCGCCGCGAAAGCCGCGGCGCGCACTTCCGCACGGATTACCCGGCGCTGGAGGAGCCCGCCCGCCGCACCTTCGTGACCCTGCCCTCGCTGCGGGCGCTGAAAGTCGCCGCCGAATGATCGCCCCGCTGCCGGACCTGCTGATCGAGCCGATCGTGCGCGCCGCCCTGGCCGAGGACCTCGGTCGCGCCGGAGACGTCACCGCGCTCGCCTGCATCGACGCCGACTCGCGGATCGAGGCGGTGTTCGCCACCCGCAAGGAGGGCCGCATCGCGGGCCTCGCCTGCGCCCGGCTGGCGCTGCAGGCGCTCGATCCGACGGCCCAGTTCGACGTCGTCATCCGCGACGGCGCCGACGCGCAGGCGGGCGCCGTCATCGCCCGGGTCGAGGCCCGCGCCCGCGCCCTGCTCTCGGCCGAGCGCACCGGCCTGAACCTGCTCGGCCGGCTGAGCGGCGTCGCCACCCTGACCCGCGCCTATGTCCGCGCGGTCGAGGGGACCAAGGCCCGCATCACCGACACCCGCAAGACCACGCCGGGGCTGCGCGCGCTGGAGAAGTACGCTGTCCGCTGCGGCGGGGCGGTCAACCATCGCTTCGGCCTCGACGACGCAATCCTGATCAAGGACAACCACGTCGCCGCCTGCGGTGGAGTGGCCAAGGCCATCACCCGCGCCCGCGCCTACGCCGGCCATCTGATGAAGGTCGAGTGCGAGGTCGACGGCCTCGACCAGCTGGCCGAGGCGCTCGACGCCCACCCCGACGTGGTCATGCTCGACAACTTCAGCCTCGAGGACCTGCGCGTCGCCGTCGGCATGACCGCCGGCCGCGTGGTTCTGGAAGCCTCGGGCGGCGTGAACCTCGACACCGTCCGGGCCATCGCCGAGACCGGCGTGGACGTAATCAGCGTCGGCGCCCTGACCCATTCGGCCCCGGTGCTCGACATCGGGCTGGACATTCCCTGACCCATCGGGCGGCCCCTTCTCCACGGGGTGGGGAGGACGGCGCGACACACCCGCCAGGAAATCGCGCCGGGCTTAATCCCCTCTTTGCCACACTGTCGGACACTGTTCGCTCAAGGAGGCGCCATGAGTCGCCCGGAACAGACCGCACGCCGCCGCTGGGCCGACCTCGCCGAGGATCTGGCGGGCGTCGGCTATTGGTGGATGGACGCGACCGGCCACGGCCTGCGTCTGTCGCCGAGCCTGTTCAGCATCTTCGGTTTCGAGGACGGCGCTGCGCCAACGCTCGAGGACGTCCTCGCCCGCATCCACCCCGCTGACCAGGACGCCGTCGACGAGGCCCTTCGCCAGGTCCTCTCGGGCCGGGCCTCGGGCTGGTCCGCCCGGGTCATCCGCCCGTCAGGCGAGGTTCGCCATGTCGAGGGCCGCAACGACGTCCAGATCGGCTCACAGGGACTCGCAAAGATCGGTGACTCGGCTCTGACGCACGAGCGGCTGATCGCTGCCTACCGTCAAACCATGGCGGTTAAGGCGCTCGTAGCCGATGCAGAGAAACGACTCGTGGCATACGTGGACGATCACGGGCCGATCGATCTCGGGAATGGCTCCGTATACGGTCGCTACACTCGCAAGGGTAACGAGGAGCTAGACGGCTCGATCG
>JAZJXN010000022.1:0-6357 GCA_040390885.1 Pseudomonadota bacterium
ACGCGGATGAAGGGGATGATGCCGCTGGTCTGGCCCGCGCCCTTCACCTTCTCGCCGATCGAGCGGACGCCGCCCCAGTAGGTGCCGATGCCGCCGCCGTTGGCGGCCAGCCAGACGTTCTCGTTCCAGGTGTCGACGATGCCGTTGAGGCTGTCGCCGACGGCGTTGAGGAAGCAGCTGATCGGCAGGCCGCGGTCGGCGCCGCCGTTCGAGAGCACCGGGGTCGCCGGCATGAACCACAGGCGGCTCATGTAGTCGTAGACGCGCTGGGCGTGGTCGGCGTCGTCGGCATAGGCCGTGGCGACCCGGGCGAACATGTCCTGGTAGGACTCGCCGGTCAGCAGATAGCGGTCCTCGAGGGTGGTCTTGCCGAAGTCGGTCAGCAGGGCGTCGCGGCTGCGATCGACCTCGACCTTCTTGACCAGCGACAGGTTCGACCGCCCGCCGGCGTCCCAGGCGACATCGCCTGCCGCTTCGCCGAGGGGAATTTGCCGTGCCGCTTCGCCCATCATAACCGTAAATCCGTACCAGAAACGAGGTTCGTGAGTGACGGCGCCACCCCTTTTGCCTCTACATGTAGTGGCTGAGGAGCCCCCTCAACGCACTATATGGGGCCACGACCCCTAATGACTCGTCAACGGAAAGAACGCCTCGCAGGCGACTTTTTTCGTTAACAACCTCTTAACAACTTCGGCCATTCCAAGGCGCAGCAGGGGTTGCGGCAAGTCCGCGTGACGCCAGGTCGCGGGACTGTGATCCTGCTGCGGCGCCGACGCCCGAACTTGCCAGATTCCGCGTCATCCCCTATGGACCACGCCGTCACTGGGGAGTAGCCGCCTGCGCCGATCAGCAGGGGATGCGTCAACAAACTTGGGGAGAAATCTCCATGGCGCATTCAGTCCGAGAGGACCTGGCGAGACCTTTGGCTTTCACGCGCGGCCTGCGGGGCCGAGGGCGTGGAACGCCAATGGTCTGTCTGCTCGGCCCCGCCAGGTGAATTATGGAAGCCTTTCTCGTCTCCACCGGCCTCGTGGCCATCGCCGAAATCGGCGACAAGACCATGCTGCTGGCGATCGTGCTGGCGGCGCGGTTCCGCAAGCCCGTCCCCATCCTGCTCGGCATCCTCGTCGCCACCATCGCCAACCACGCCCTGGCGGCGACGGTCGGGGCGCTGGCCGGCGACTGGCTTCAGGGGCCGTGGATGAAATGGGTGCTGGGCATCGCCTTCCTGGCCTTCGCCGGCTGGGCCCTGATTCCCGACAAGTTCGAGGACGACGAGGCGCCGAGCGCGGTGAAGGCCGGCTCGGTCTTCCTGACCACGGCGATCGCCTTCTTCTTCGTCGAGATGGGCGACAAGACCCAGGTTGCGACCGTCGCCCTGGCGGCGCGGTTCCACGAGATCCTGTGGGTCGCGGCCGGCACCACGGCCGGGATGATGCTCGCCAATGCGCCGGCGGTGTTCATCGGCGAGGCCGCGGCCCAGCGCCTGCCGCTCAAGTACATCCGCTGGACGGCCGCCGCCTGCTTCGCGGCGATCGGTCTGTGGATCCTGGTGGCGGGTTAGGGTTTCGAGCGCGAGCTTTAACTGCACCCTTCCTCCTCGATGGAGGAAGGGCCGGGGATGGTGGTGTAACTCCGGCGATGCGGGAGATGCGCCGTTGGGCGTCGGCGCCTTGCCGAGCCCTTCGGCAAATACAGCGGCCACACCACCACTCAACCCTCCTCCATCGAGGAGGAGGGCTACTGTGTGACCCTGGAGGGGGGCGTGAAGCCCTTCTCCACCAGCCGGGTGGCCATGGCCTCCCGGCGGGTCCCCCAGTCCTCCTGGAGCAACCCCAGGCCGAGCACGTCGATGGCCTGGCCGTCCTTGACCACATGGCGGCGGAACCGGGCCTCCCGCACGAAGCCGTGCTTCTCGTGCAGTCGCCACACGGCCTCGTTGGTCTCCAGGACCTCGCACCAGAGCTTGGTCAGGCCCTGCGGCCCGAACACCTGCTCGATCATCCAGAACTCGACGTAGCTGCCAACGCCCGCGCCGCGCACCGACGGGTCGGCCAGGTAGTAGGCCCAGGCGCAGCGGCCGTGCCGGCGGTCGATGTCGTAGAGGTTGGCCAGGCCCACGGGCTTGCCGTCCGCCTCGATGATCCAGTAGCGGCGGCGGTCGTCGCCGGCGATGCCGGCGAACCAGCGGGCGTGCTCCTCGGCGCTGATCAGGTGGTCGGTGTACATGAAGGCGCGCACCGCCTCGCCGTTGCGCCAGCCGTGGATCAGGGCGCTGTCGTCCGGCATCAGGTCGCGCAGGGTTACGCTCGGAGCGGTCACAGGCGTCGGTCTCCACCGTACTCATGCAGGTCCGGCCGCGCGCGAACGAAGGCGCGCACGGCGTCGGAGGTGAAGGCACGGTCGTTCGCGTAGAGGGCGTCGTAGACCGTGGCCACGAAGGCGTAGTCGTCGGGCCGGTCCACGGTCCAGCGCACCTCGCCCTCCTCGGCGGCCTGGCTGTGGAAGGCTTGCTTCCAGCGATCCGGCCGCCTGTGCAGGCTCCAGGTGACGTGCTCGTGCTCCTCGGGCGTCGTCGCCTCGGCGGCGGCCTGGCGCAGGGCGGCGGCGGTCATCACCTCGACGTCGAGGCCCTTGGGAAAGGTGCGGTGGGGCGGGGTGTTGCTGCCGTAGTCGGCCCGGGCGCTCAGCACGGCTTCGATGGTGGCGTCGATCACCTCGGGATCGGCCAGCGGGCAGTCGGCGGTCAGCCGCACCACATGCCCGGCCGGAAACGCGTCCAGCGCGCCGACGAAGCGCGCCAGCACATCGTCGAGCGGGCCGCGGTGAACGCTGACGCCTTCGCGCCGGCAGGTCTGTTCGATGATGTCGTCGCCGGGCTGATCGCTGGTCGCCACCACCAGCCGGTCGATGCGGCGGGCGCGATCAACCCGCTCCAACTGCCGCACCAGCATCGGCGCCCCGGCCAGCGGCATCAGCACCTTGCCCGGCAACCGGGTCGAGCTCATGCGGGCCTGGAGAATGGCGAGGATCATGTGGCCGAAGGCTAGGTCGCGTTGCGGCTCGCGTCCATCCGCGCCAGCACCTCGGCGGCGGCGCGGTCGGTTTCGGCCAGCGGCTCGTAGGTCCAGCCGTGGAAGGCGCCGCCGAACGGTCGCGCGGCGCCGTGGCGCTCAAGCTCCTCGTGGAACAGGCGGAACTTCAGGCTGTGGCCGTCCATCTTCAGGATGAACACCGGCTTGCCGGTGCTGGCGGCCTCGGTGGCCATGTTGGCCGAGTCCTCGGTGACCAGCACGTAGTCGGCGCCGGCCAGGAAGGCGAAGTAGGGGTTGTCGCCTTCGCCGTCCCAGATGATCCCGGGCAGATGCTTCAGCCGCGCGGTCAGCAGCGCGCGGGCCTGGTCGGGCGTGCGCCGCGAGAAGGTCATCAGCAGCGAGCCGCCGTCATGCTCGATCGCCTGCTGGATCTGGTTGGCGATGGTGGCGGCCCGTTCGGGCGTCAGGTCGAAGGCCTTGGACCGACCGCCGATCAGCACCGCCGCGCGCGGATGGGGCAGGGGGTCGATCGCCATGGCGAAGCGCCTGTACTCGTCGGCCAGCTTCTTCGCCGTCACCCGGTGGGGCGCGCCGATGATCGACACCACGTTGTCGCCCTTGAGCCGGTCGTGGTTGGGCGGGATGACCAGGTCGAAGAACGTCGACGGCGCCCGCGGGTCCTGGATCTGGACGACGAAGGTCTTGCCGCCGGACCATGTCTTCATGCGCATCGCCAGCGGCAGGGTGGCCCGCCCGGCGGCGATCAGGATATCAGGCCAGGGCGGGGCGACGTCGCTGTCCGGCGTCAGCCAGCGGCGCGGGGCGAGAGTCAGCCACCAGGGCAGGCGGCCCAGCCGGCCCTTCCAGGCGATGCGCTTGACCGTCACCTCCGCCGTCCGCAGGCGGGCGACCGCCTCGGACAGTCCGACGGCCTGCGCCTCGATCCCGGCCCGTCCGTCGGACATGGCCCAGATGGTCAGCGGTGGTTGAGCAGGCTTCTTCAAGGCTGTCATCCCGGCCGGAACGCGTCAGCGCGGAGCGCCGGGACCCAGTAGGCGTGGCCCTTGGGTCCCGGACAAGCCGCTTTCACGGCTTTCCGGGATGACAATCAAGTGGGGCGAAAAGGGTCGCCTAGACCCACTCGACCTTGAGGATCTCGTAGGCCTTCACGCCGCCGGGTGTGTTCACCTCGACGACATCGCCGACTTCCTTGCCGATCATCGCGCGCGACAGCGGCGACGACAGCGAGATGCGGCCATCCTTCACGTCGGCTTCGTGGTCGCCGACGATCTGGTAGCGGCCCTCGTCCTCGGTGTCCTCGTCGACCACGGTGACCGTGGCGCCGAACTTCACCTGCGAGCCCGAGAGCTTCGAGACGTCGATGATCTGCGCGCGCGCGATCTTGTCCTCGATCTCGGCGATACGGCCTTCGATCCAGCCCTGCCGCTCCTTGGCGGCATGGTATTCGGCGTTTTCGCTGAGGTCGCCATGCGCGCGCGCTTCCGAGATGGCGGCGATCACGCTGGGTCGCTCAAGCGTCTTCAAACGCTTCAGTTCTTCGTCGAGGGCGCTATAGCCCCCGGCGGTCATCGGCACTTTTTCCATTCGGAGATTAGCTCGGTTGGCCCTGGGGAGGTGTATGGTTTCCGGCCGCGGGCGCGGGCGTCCGGGGGCGTCGAAGCTAGTCCGCGACGCCCCAAATAGCAAGGCTGATGCTGCAATGCAGCGCCGGAAGCCCGTGGCGAGCCGCGTTTCCCGGGCCCGGCGCTTGACCCACTCGGCCGGTGGAGGGCGATTTCGCGGGCGGGGAGGTCACCATGCGTCACCTGATCGCGCGACGAATGGGCTTCCAGCCGCTTCGGGACGCGGTGTCGTTGTGGCGCAGCACAACCCGGCGCAAAGACGGTCGCGGTGCGGTAAGGACGACGGATGACGCTCGCCCAGATCGCCGCGCTGATGATGATCGCCTCGGGCGCCACGCACGCGGTGGTCAACGCCATCTTCAAGTCCGGCAAGGACAAGATGTCGAGCCGGGCGCTGATCGACAGCTTCTCGGGGCTGATCATCCTGCCGCTGGCCTTCTTTGTCGCGCTGCCGCACGGCGCCTGGGGCTGGCTCGGCGCGAGCCTGGTGACCCATCTCGTCTACCTGATCTGCCTGATCAAGGCGTTCGAACGGGCCGACATGACTGTCGCCTATCCGATCGCCCGCGGCGTGGCGCCGGCGCTGGCGGCGGCTGTGGCGGTGGCCTTCTTCAGCGAGCCGGTGACCTGGATGACGGCGGCCGGGATCGGGCTCGTCTCCGTGGGGGTGATGACCGTGGGTCTTGGCCGCCACGTCGATCGGCAGGCGCTGGGCTGGGCCCTGGCCACCGGCGTCTGCATCGCCCTCTACACCGTGTTCGACGCCCAGGGCGTGCGCGCCGCCCCGACCCCGTTCAGCTACATCGTCTGGGTCTATCTGACCCTGGGCGGCGGGCTGGGCCTCGGTTTCGCCCTGTGGCGCGGGCCGCGTTTCGTGCTGGCGGCGCGCGAGGAATGGAAGCCGGGCCTGATCGCCGGGGCGCTGTCGATCGTCACCTACGGCCTGGCGCTGTGGGCCTACAGCCTCGGCGACACGCCCCGGCTGGCGGCGCTGCGCGAGACCTCGATCCTGTTCGCCGTCGGCATCGCCGTGGTCTTCCTGCGCGAGCGGATGACGCCGGGACGGATCGTCGGCACGGTCATCATCGCCGGCGGCGCCGCCATGCTCTTGGCGAGCGGCTGACCGGGTCCTACGAAAGCGCCATGAGCTTCCTGATCAGACCCTGCGGGCGCGGCGACGCCCTGGCGCTCTCGACGGTGGCCTCGGCCACCTTCGTCGAGACCTACGCCGGGATCGTCGACGGTCGCGACATCCTCGCCCATTGCCAAACCCAGCACGGCGCCGGCGCGTATGAGGCCTGGCTGGGCAATCCGGCGACGCCGCTGCTGATGGCCACTATCGACCCCGGCGCCTGCCCCATCGGCTACGCCATGCTCAGCCCGCCGGACCTGCCGGTTCCGGGCGCCGAGGGCGATCTCGAGCTGAAGCGCATCTACGTCCTGCACCGCTTCCACGGCGACGGCGTCGGCCTGGCGCTGCTCGAGGCGGCGGTCGAGGCCGCCAGGGCCGTCGGCGCCCGACGCATGCTGCTGGGCGCCTACGCCGAAAACCACCGCGCCATCGCCTTCTACAAACGGAACGGCTTCGTCCAGGTGGGCACGCGGGTGTTCCACGTCGGCGACAACGACTACGACGACGTGGTTCTGGCCCGGGATCTGACCGCCTAGTCCACAGCCGT
>JAZJXN010000023.1:0-1282 GCA_040390885.1 Pseudomonadota bacterium
GTTGCGGATGCCGTTGGCGGTGAGGGCAGCACCGACGGTGAACCCGACGGCGTCCTGGCGGTTGATCCGGGCCCTGGAGCCGCTGCTGAAAGCCTCTGACGCCGGGCGGGCGATCTTCCTCACCTCCGGGCGCGTGGCCCGTCCCAAGGCCTTCTGGGGCCCCTATGCGGCGACCAAGGCAGGCATGGAGGCGCTCGTGCGCTGCTGGGCCGACGAGGTGGAGCACACCAACGTCCGCGCGGTCTTGCTGGACCCGAACCAGATGCGCACGCGGATGCGGGCCGAGGCTTATCCGGGCGAAGACCCGATGACCCTGCCCGAGCCCGGCGACATCGCGCCGCTGATCGTGCAACTGGCCCAGGCGGACCTCGGCCAGCCGTCGACGCCGGTGGTGTTCAGCGAGTGGAAAGCCGCCGGCGGACAGCTGCCGGGGCGGGCCTAGATTCCGATCCTCCCCTCTGGGGGAGCATTTTGGCGCCCGTTACTACTTCTTCTTCAGCGTCGTCGGCCTCGGCGGACGCCCCTTGACCGACCCGCCGCCACGCAGCTTCTGGATGCCGCGGCCGGCGCCCTTGGCGCCCTTCACCTTGGTGAACTTCAGCGCCGTGGCGGCGCGGGCCTTGGCGGCCTTGACGCCGGTCAGCTTGGCGACGGTCTTCTTGACCGGCTTGGGAGCCTCTTCGCCGTTGGCCACGGCGGTCGCTAGAGCCTTCTCCGCCTTGGCCTCGGCCGCCAGCGACTGGGCCTTGTCCCGACGAATCTTGCCGCCCTGCTCGAACGACGGCGCGCCGCCCTTGGCCCCGCCCTCGGCGTAGGGGTTCTTGTTGCTCTTCATCGTCACGCGGATCGGCACGCCGGGCATGTCGAAGCTCTCGCGAAGGCTGTTCACGAGGTAGCGACGATACTGCTCGGGCATCTGCTCGGCGCGGCTGGAGAACAGCACGAACGTGGGCGGACGGGCCTTGGTCTGGGCCATGTACTTGGGCTTGATGCGCTTGCCGCCGACCGAGGGGGGCGGGTGACGCTGAATGGCCAGGGCCAGCCAGTCGTTAGGCTTGCCCGCCAGGCAGAAGCCGTTGGGTGTGCCCCGCCTTAGGGCCTTGGGCCCGTAACGCGTGCTCAAGGCGTCCTGAATGGCGTCCAGCTGCTCCTGGCTGTCACCGGCCTGGAAGTCGGAGAGCCAGCGGCGTAGTTCCTGCTGGGGATCGCTGGAGCCGGGGCTGTTGCTGAGCATGCCCCAGATGGAATAGCCCTGGTTTATCCCGCTCAGGGCAATGCCGGC
>JAZJXN010000023.1:1292-3204 GCA_040390885.1 Pseudomonadota bacterium
AGCATCCGCTCGGCGTGCTCGCGGAAGGCCTTGAGCTGACCGGCCGGATCCTCGACCAGGTCCCACTTCGCCAGCACGAACACGAGGCAGCGCCCTTCCCGCTCGACCAGGTCCGCGATCTGCAGGTCCTGGATCTCGAACGGGTGGGTGGCGTCCATGACCAGCAGGACCACCTCGGCGAAGTTGATCGCGCGGATCGAGTCGGAGGTGGAGAGCTTCTCCAGCTTCTCCTGGACCTTGGCCTTGCGGCGCAGGCCGGCGGTGTCGACGAGCCGCACCTTGCGGCCGTCGTGCTCCCATTCGATCGAGATCGAGTCGCGGGTGATCCCGGCCTCCGGGCCGGTCAGCATGCGGTCCTCGCCGATCAGGCGATTGACCAGGGTCGACTTGCCCGCATTGGGGCGGCCGACGATGGCGATGTGAATCGGCTTGTTCTCTTCGTCCTCTTCCTCGGGAGGACCGGCCAGTTCCTCGCGGGCGACGAGCGCCTGATAGAGGTCGGCCATACCGTCGCCGTGCTCGCCCGACAGGGCCAGCGGCTCGCCGAAGCCGAGCGCCCAGGCCTCGGCGATGCCGCCATCGCCCTGCTTGCCCTCGGCCTTGTTGGCGCCGAGGATCACGGGCTTTTCGGTCAAGCGCAGGATCTGGGCGAAGATCTCGTCGCCGGGGGTGATGCCCTCCCGCGAGTCGATCAGGAAAAGGACGACGTCCGACTCGTCGATCGCCAGTTCGGTCTGGGCGCGCATGCGCGCCTCGAGGCTCTCGTCGGTGACGTCCTCGAATCCGGCGGTGTCGATAAGCGTCAGTTCGAGATCGCCGAGGCTGCCCTTGGCGAAGCGACGGTCACGGGTGACGCCGGGCTGGTCGTCGACAATGGCCAGCTTCTTGCCCGCCAGGCGGTTGAACAGCGTGGACTTGCCGACGTTCGGCCGGCCGACGATGGCGAGCTTGAGGGACATTCAGAAACGGCCTTGAGACGGCGCCCGAGAGGACGCCGCCGAAAGATAGCAGAAACGCGCGAAAGTGTAGGCGCGGCCTGACGGGGCCGCGCCCTTACCACGAATGGCTAGCGGATCGCCACCAGTTCGGCGTCGTCGGTCACGACGTAGACCATGTTGCCGGCGGCGATCGGCCCGATCAGGCTCGACGATCCGATGTTGATCGTCTTGAGCACGTCGCCCGTCTTCGGGTTCAGAGCGATCGCGCGGCCGTCGCTGGAGACCACGATCAGGCGGTCCGAGGCGAGGATCGGTCCGGAGAAGACGGTGCGGCCCTTGTCGAGCTTGCGGCCGAAGCCAAAGATGCCGCCGCCCTTCTTTTCCTTGGCGCCCGCGTTGAGGTCCTTGATCCAGTAGATCTGTCCGCTCTGACGCGAGGCGGCGATCACCTCGCCGGCGCGGGAGATCACATAGACGACGTCGCCGGCGGGCCACGGGGTGGCGATGGAGGCGACCGGCAGGGTCCAGCGGGCCTGGCCGGTGCGCAGGTCGGTGGCGGCGAACACGCCCGAGTGGCTCGCGGCGTAGACATCGCCCTGGTAGATCACCGGCCGGCCGGCGATGTCGCGAATTTCCGACAGGGCGCTGGTGCGGCTGGCCTTGGCCAGGGTGTTGTTCCACAGGTCGTTGCCGTTGCCGGCCCGCAGCGCCACCACTTCACCCGAAGCGAAACCGGCGACCACGGTGTCGCCCTGCGCCGCGGGGGCGCTGGACGCGAGGATGCGGGCCGGCTCGACCAGGGCCTGGTAGGTCCAGCCGGCGGCGCCGGTGGCGGTGTCGAAGGTCAGCATCTCGTTGTCGGTGTTGACCACGAAGACACGGTTCTGGGTGACGATCGGCGCGCCGTGGATCGGCGAGGTGGTCTTGGTCATCCAGCCGACCGCGCCGGTGGCCGGGTCGACCTGGGCCACGTA
>JAZJXN010000023.1:3214-12887 GCA_040390885.1 Pseudomonadota bacterium
GCAGCGACTTGCGCCAGATCACCGCGCCGGTCTGGGCGTCGATGGCGGCGATGTCCGTCTCGGCGTCCATCACATAGATGCGGCCATCGACGTAGATCGGGGGAGCGGTGACGTGGAAGGCGCGGTCCGAGCCCTTGCCGAAGCCCTTGCGCCAGGCGACTTCGAAGTCGGCGCCGGCGGCGACGTTCTCGATCACCATGTCCGGGGCTCCGCCCGGCTGCGGCCAGCTGGCCTGCGGCGCGGCGGCGGGCAGGTTGAAGTCGAGACCCTTCAGCGCATCAGCGGCTTCGACCCGCTGGTCGAAGGCGACCACCGAGATGCGGCGACCGTCCGTGGCGACTTCCTGGGCCTCGTCCTTCTTGAACGGGTTCAGGTCGCCCACCTTGGCCAGCGTGGAACAGCCGGCGAGCGCCATCGCGCTCGCGGCGAGAACGGCGACGCCGCCGATACGGATGGTCATTGGGCGGGTCCCTGTTGGGCTTGGGGCGCGGGCGCGGGCGCGGGGGCGGCGACGGCGCCCTCCGGCAGGCCTTCCGGCATCATCACCGGCGGCGGCAGCGTGGCGGCGACCTTGACGGCGGCCGGAATGGCGGAGGCCGAACCGGAGTCGATCAGGCCGATCGCCGCCTGGGCTCGCTGGCGCATGCCGTCGGTGGCGCCGAGGACGGAGGAAAGGACGACGAAATCGCTGCGGGCGTCGGCGGGACGGCCGGCCATGATCTTGGCGAAGGCCTGCGCTTCCCGCGCCTCCAGGCGGTACGGCCGCTTCTCTTCCATCAGGGGCTTCAGCCTCTCCTCGATATCCTTGTAGGAAGCCGTATCGAGAAGCGCCAAGGCGGATTTGAGGCGGGCCAGATCGACCAGGATCGGGTCGGATGCGGCGGCGGCGGCCTCGTCATAGAACTTCACCGCCTCCTCGGTCTTGCCGGCTTCCTGGCGGATGCCGCCCTGCCCCAGCAACGCCAGGGCGCGATAGGATTTGGACGGAGACTTGGCGACCTCGCCGAGCAGGCTGAAGGCCTTGGCCTGGTCGCCTTCGCCGACGGCCTGCAGGGCCTCGACATACTGTTCGGACGCCTTGTTGGCCGCCTTGGTCTGATAGGTGGTCCAGCCCCAGTAACCGAGGGTGACGGCCAGGGCGAGAACGGCGGCCCCAATCGCCCAGGGCAGGATCTTCAGTCCGAGCGACTTGTAACGCTCGGAGCGGATCTGCCCCTCGACCTCTTCAAAAACATCGACCACGAACGGGCGCTCCGGGAAATCGGCGAATAAGGCCGGGAACCTATAGGGTGAACCGCGCCGCCGCAACGCGCCGCGCGCGGTCCGGCGTCAGGCCTTCTTGGAGAAGTAGGTCTCGGCGTCGCCGGGGAAGCTGCGCGCCTTGACGTCAGCGGCGTATTGCCGGGACGCGGCGGCGATTTCGCCCTTCAGATCGGCGTAGCGGCGGACGAACTTCGGGGTCCAGTCGAACAGCCCGAGCATGTCGTCGGTGACCAGGATCTGGCCGTCGCAGCCGGCGCTGGCGCCGATGCCGATGGTGGGCGGCGCAATGGCCGCGGTGATCTCCCGCGCCAGCGGCTCGGCGACGCCCTCGACGACCACGGCGAAGGCCCCGGCCTCGGCGGTGGCCTGGGCCTCGGCGATGATCCCGGCCCACTCGTCGGTGTTGCGGCCCTTGGCCTTGAAGCCCCCGTCGACAAGGATCGCCTGCGGGCGAAGGCCGACGTGGCCCATCACCGGAATGCCGCGCTTGACGAGATAGGCGATGGTTTCCGGCACGGTGGGGCCGCTCTCGACCTTCACCGCCTGGCAGCCCGTCTCCTTCATGATCCGGGCGGCGTTGTTGTAGGCCGTCTCCGGGTCGCCCTCGTAGGATCCGAACGGCATGTCGACCACGACCATGGCCTTGCGCGACCCGCGCATCACCGCCTGGCCGTGGAGGATCATCATCTCCATGGTCACGCCGACGGTGTTGGGCAGGCCGTGCACGACCATGCCCACCGAATCTCCGACCAGAAGCAGGTCACAGTCCTCGTCGAGGATCGACGCGACCGGGGCCGTGTAGGCGGTCAGGCAGACGACGGGCTCGCCACCCTTGCGCGCGGCGATGTCCGGCGCGGCGAGACGACGAACGGTTTCCTGGCGTTGGGCGGACAGGGCGGCCTCCCCCGAGACGGGTTACTGAAACTCCTCGACCGCCCGGGTGACGGCGAAGGCCAGCGCCATAACACCCAGCGCCGCCGCCATCCACATCACTTCCCCGCCAAACGGCAGGGTCGAGAGGTTTCCGCCAGCCTTGAGCAGGGTGTCGAGGCCGCCGGTCAACGCCGCCGTCTGCTGTTTCGCCTCCGCGTTGATGTTGACGAGGAAGCCGGAGTTGAACAGCTGCGCGACGCCGACAAGGCCCGCGACAAGGCCGGCCGCGCCGATGCTGAGCTGCCGGACGCTCCAGCCGCGGTCCAGCCGCATCTCGACCAGCCGCGCGAACGCCTCTGCATCCGGGAAGACCAGAGGTTCGTGGAACATCCGATCCAGCTTCATCTCGAAGTCGAGCTCAGCCATGACCCCTGCTCCCTGCCTGTTCCGGCGCGCCCTGACCAGGCGCCAATCTGAGCCGGAGTTTATCCAGACCACGTTTGACATGGGATTTCACCGTCCCAAGAGGCACATTCAAGGCCTCGGCCGCTTCAGCGTGGGAAACCCCGGCGCCGTAGCAAAGCGATACGCACATCCGCTCGGCCGGGGAGAGCGTCTTGAGCGCCTCGTCCAGATCGATGCGGTCGGCGGCGAAACCTTCGCCGCCATGACCTTCGTCGGCCGCATCCGCGTCGAGAAGATCCGTTCTGGCCTCCTTCCGCCAGCGGCGGACATAGAGCCGGGCCGCGATCTTGCGGACCCAGGCCGAGAAGGCGCCCTCACCCCGGAACTCCGCCACGCGCTCGAAGGCGACGAGAAAGGCGTCCTGGGCGATGTCGTCGGCGAGGGACGGCTCGGCGCCCATGCGGCGCAGCAGTCCCCTGACCGCAGACCCGTGGCGACGAACCAGTTCGCCGAAGGCCGGTCGGTCACCCGCCGCCGCCAGGGCGGCGAGCTCGACATCGTGAAGGCTGGCGGGTGATCGTGCCCCGGCCATGTGTTGCGCTCCCCTCCTGACCGACCCGCTAGGACTTCTGGCCCTTGTTGGGGTTCACGAAGCTCAGCGTGATGAAGGCCAGACCGATGACGGCGGGGATCGAGGCGAAACCGAGGATCGGGTAGTAGGCGTCGGCTTCCTCGAATCCGAGGATGAAGCCGAACACGCCGAGGCCGATGCCGACGGCCAGCCAGATGATGCCGGTGCGCATGTCGCTGATGGCGGTCGGGGCGACCTTCACGTTCTTGGTCATGGCCTCGATGACTTCAGGCGGCAGCGGCTGCCCCTTGTCGATGGCCGAGCGCAGGGTGGTCTGCAGTTCGCGGCGCTCGCGGCTCTTCAGCCAGATGGGGACGACGACGATCGCGGCGATCATCGCGAAGAATGCGAGCGGGATCAGGACTTCGGACATTTAGGAACCCTCTTCGATGTCGGACGAAGCGTAGATGCGTTCGCCTTCTGATGAGAAGAGGCCCGCGGCGGTCGCTACGGATGCGGCGCGCGGCATGAAATGTTCGTAACCCATTGAAAGCGCGTGTCCGGCAGCGCCATCCCGCGTTCCTGGCCAAGGCCGGGCCCCAGACCCGCCTGAGTTTCCGGGGCCACGTCCGAGGTTCTCAGACCCGCTTGGCCCGCTTGGCCGGGACGCGGACTTGTTTACGCCCTGACCGCCGCGAGAGCCGCCGCGACCTGGGCCGTGCGCCGGCCCTGGTAAGCCGCCACGGTCAGGCTCTGGTCGCTGGGCGGATTGTTGGCCGCGGTGGACACCGAGGAGGCGCCGTAGGGCGTGCCGGCGCCGAACAGGGACGGGTCGCCATAGCCGGTCGGGACGATGATCAGGCCAAGATGCGCCATGGCGCTGTAGAGCGACAGGATCGTGGTCTCGTTGCCGCCGTGGGCGTTGGCCGTCGAGGTGAAGGCGCCGCCCGCCTTGCCGACCAGCTTGCCGAAGTACCACAGGGCGCCCAGGGTCTCGAGCCAGGCCCGCAGTTCCGAGGCGGCGCCGCCGAAGCGAGTCGGCGAGCCGAATAGGATGGCGTCGGCCCATTCGGCGTCTTCGGCCGTCGGCGCCTCATAGAGGGCGTTCATCCGGGCCGCGCTCTCGGCCCAGCCCGGCGCCATGGCCATCACCTCGGGGGCGACCAGTTCCCGGGCGCGGCGGATGCGGACTTCAGCGCCCTCCCCCATCGCGCCGTCGGCCATGGCCTTGGCCAGGGCCTCGACGGAGCCGTTGCGCGAATAGAAGACGATCAGGATCTTGGTCGGCATGGCGGGCTCCGGGGTATGAGGATCTCGACCCAAGTGCCTAGGCAGCCGCCCACAGACCGTCAAGGTGGTTGACGATCTGGAGCGGCGCTAGCCGAACACCGCCGCGTAGGTCTCGGGCTTGAAGCCGACGGTGAGCCGGCCATCGACGTCGAGCACCGGCCGCTTGATCATCGACGGCTGGGCCAGCATCAGGCCGATGGCCTTGTCGGCGTCGATGTCCGCCTTGTCGGCATCGGACAGCTTGCGAAAGGTCGTGCCGGCCTTGTTCAGCAAGACTTCCCAGCCGACCTGATCCACCCAGCCCTGCAGCGTCGCCCGGTCGATGCCCGCGCTCTTGTAGTCGTGGAAGCTGTAGGCGACGCCGTGGGCGTCCAGCCAGGTCCAGGCCTTCTTCATGGTGTCGCAGGCCTTGATGCCATGCAGGGTGACGGTCATCGGCGGCTCCGCGGTGGATATGACAGGCGGCGGCATCGCGCACCCGGCTCCACAAGGCAAGCGGCTGACAGCACGAGACCCGCCTTTCTCTACGTAAGGATGGCCTCCCGCCCTGCTGTCACGGCGTCGGGACACACTTTTAGAAACTTCGGTTTGTTTTTCCTGCCGCGCTCGCCGTATGATTTGGGCAGGGAGGACTCACATGGCCAACGTGCTGGATGGAAAGATCGCGGTGATCACGGGGGCCGCGTCGGGAATCGGCCGGGCGACCGTCGAGCGGTTCGTCGCCGAGGGTGCGCGGGTGCTGGCCTGCGACATCCAGGATGAGGCCGGGCGATCCCTGGAAGACGCCTATCCGGGCCTGGTCCGCTACCAGCGCTGCGATGTCACCGAAGAGGACGACATCGCCGTGGCCATGGAGATCGCCAGCCAGACCTTCGGCGGCATCGACATCCTGTTCAACAACGCCGGCTCGGGTGGCTCGCCGGAAACGATCGAGGCCATGACCGGCAAGGCCTGGGATTACTCCCAGAACCTGTTGCTGCGGTCGGTGGCCCTGGGCATGCGGTACGCCCTGCCCTTCCTGAAGGCGCGCGGCGGCGGATCGATCGTCAACACCGCTTCGATCGCCGGCCTGCAGGCCGGCGCCGGCCCGGCCGCCTACTCTGCCGCCAAGGCCGGCGTCATCCACCTGACCAAGGTCGCGGCCGCCGAGTTCGCCAAGTACGACGTGCGCGTCAACGCCATCTGCCCGGGCTTCATCCTGACCAACATCTTCACCGCCTCGGACCTGATCCCGGACGCGATGAAGGACGGCATCCGCGCCTCGATGCGGTCCAGCGCGCCGGCCGCCCAGCCCGTCCGCAAGGCCGGAGAAGGCGCCGACATCGCGGAAGCCTGCCTGTTCTTCGCCAGCCCCGCCTCGGCCTTCGTCACCGGCACTCATCTGCTGGTCGACGGCGGCATGCATGTCGGGCCGCGCCACTCGTGGGATCCAGAGGAACAGCAGCGCCGCGTCCAGGAGATGGAAGCGCGCCGCAAGGCCGCATTCGCCGCCGCTTGACCTGACCCACCGTCAACACCCCAAGCTCCAGAAAAATAATACGGAAACGACCCATGGCTGACTCTGCTGAACCGCGCGCCGACGCCCCGGTGATCGACGTCGACGCCCTTCGCGCCCGCTACCGCGCCGAACGGGACAAACGCCTCAAAGCCGAGGGCAACGAGCAGTATGTCGAGGTCAAGGGCGACTTCAGCCACTACCTCGAGGACCCCTATGTCGAGCCGGGCTTCAACCGCGAGCCGCTGACCGACGAGGTCGAGGTGGTGGTGATCGGCGGCGGCTTCGGCGGCCTTCTGGCCGGGGCGCGGTTGCGCGAGGCCGGCGTCGACGACGTCCGCATGATCGAGAAGGGCGGCGACTTCGGCGGCACCTGGTACTGGAACCGCTACCCCGGCGCGGCCTGCGACATCGAGAGCTACGTCTACCTGCCCCTCCTCGAGGAGGTCGGGTACATGCCGGTCGAGAAGTACACGCGGGCGCCCGAAATCCTGAAGTACAGCCGCATGATCGGCGAGCACTTCGACCTCTACCGCGACGTCTGCTTCCAGACGGAGGTCACCGACCTCAGCTGGGACGAGGCCTCCAAGCGCTGGATCGTGCGCACCAACCGTGGCGACGCCATGAAGGCCCGCTACATCGTCCAGGCTGCCGGCCCGCTGCACCGTCCCAAGCTTCCGGGCATTCCGGGCGTGGACAGCTTCAAGGGCCACACGTTCCACACCAGCCGCTGGGACTACGACTACACCGGCGGCGACCCGATGGGCAACCTAACGGGCCTCAAGGACAAGCGCGTCGGCATCATCGGCACCGGCGCCACCGCCGTGCAGTGCGTCCCGCACCTGGGGGCCTCGGCGAAGGAGCTCTACGTCTTCCAGCGCACGCCCTCGTCGATCGACGTGCGCAACAACACCCCGACCGACCCCGACTGGGCCGCGAACCTGCAGCCTGGCTGGCAGCAGCACCGGATGGACAACTTCAACGTCCTCGTCTCGGGCGGCTGGCAGAAGGAAGACCTCGTTTCGGACGGCTGGACCGACATCATCCGCAACCTCGGCCTCGCCGCCGCCCGTCGCGCGGCCAAGGGCGAGATGGGTCCCGGCGATCCCGCCGAACTGCTGCAGCTGGCCGACTTCGAAAAGATGAACTCGATCCGCGCCCGCGTGGACCAGATCGTCTCCGACCGTCAGAAGGCCGAGGCGCTGAAGCCCTGGTACAACCAGTTCTGCAAGCGGCCCTGCTTCCACGACGAGTATCTGGCGACCTTCAACCGCCCCAACGTCCACCTGATCGACACCAACGGCCAGGGCGTCGAGCGGATCACCGAGAAGGGCGTGGTCGTCGACGGCGTCGAGTACGAACTCGACTGCCTGATCTTCGCCACGGGCTTCGAGGTCGGCACCTCCTACACCCGCCGGGCCGGCTACGAGACGACGGGCCGGGGCGGCGTGACGCTGAGCCAGAAGTGGGCCGACGGCGTCGCCAGCCTGCACGGCATGCACGTCCACGGCTTCCCCAACTGCTTCCTGTTCTCCAACAGCCAGTCGGGCTTCACGGCCAACTACCCGCACATGCTCAACGAGCAGAGCAAGCACGCCGCCTACATCGTCACCACGCTGCAGAGCGAACAGGCGACGGTGGTCGAGGCGACGCAGGAGGCCGAAGACGCCTGGGTGAAGGAGATCATGGACAGCGCCATCCAGCGCCAGAAGTTCGCCGAGGAATGCACCCCGGGCTACTACAACAACGAGGGCAAGCCCTCGCCGCTGGCGGCCCGCAACGGCCCGTACGGCAAGGGTCCGATCGCCTTCATCCAGCTGATCAAGGACTGGCGCGAAGAGGGCTCGATGCAGGGCCTGCAACGCAACTGACCCGGAGGCCGGGGTGGAAACCCCGGCCGTCCCGCTCGAATTGCATGACCTTCTCCGACAGTTGAGGTCAGCGTCAGCCGACTCGACCTATGGTCACGGCTGATGTCGGACGGGCTCGGGGGCCCGATACCTGAGGGAATGGAATGCGGACGGCGCGGGTCCAGGCGATCGCCAGCCATCTGCCGGACGCGGTGCTGTCGAACGACACGCTGGCGGCCCTCTATCCCGGCTGGACGCAGGACAAGATCATCGAGAAGACCGGCGTCCGCGAACGCCGCATCGCCGCGCCCGGCGAGACCGCCGGCGACCTCGCCTACGAGGCGGCTGTGAAGCTGTTCGCCAAGAGCGGCGTCGCGCCGGATCAGATCGACTTCCTGCTGCTCTGCACCCAGGCGCCCGACTACATCCTCCCGACCACCGCCTGTCTGCTGCAGGACCGCTTGGGCCTCCGCCGGGACTGCGGCGCGCTGGACTTCAACCTCGGCTGCTCGGGCTTCGTCTACGGGCTGTCCCTGGCCAAGGGACTGATCGAGACCGGCGCGGCGAACCGCGTGCTGCTGCTGACCGCCGACACCTACTCACGCTTCATCCATCCGCTCGACAAGAGCGTGCGCACCCTGTTTGGCGACGGCGCGGCGGCGACCCTGATCGAGGCGGTCGAAGCCGACCAGCCGCAGATCGGCCCATTCGTGTTCGGCACCGACGGTCGGGGCGCCAACAACCTGATCGTCGCCACCGGCGGCGCCCGTCGCGCCCGCGACGCCGACAGCGCGGTCGAGACGACGGACGCCTCGGGCAACATCCGCAGCCTCGACAATCTGCATATGAAGGGCGCGGAGATCGTCAGCTTCACGCTGAAGGCGGTGCCGGCGGCGATCGAGCGGCTGCTGGGCGACGCGAACCTGACCATGGACGACATCGACCTGTTCGTCTTCCACCAGGCCAGCGCCTTCATCCTCGACAAGCTGCGCAACAAGATCGGCATCCCGCCGGAGCGGTTCGCGATCGCTCTTGAGGCCTGCGGCAACACGGTGTCTTCGACCATCCCGATGGCGCTGGAAAACGGGCTCGGCCAGGCGCCGGGCGATCGCCGAGCCATGCTGGTCGGGTTCGGCGTCGGATACAGCTGGGCCGCAACATGTGTGAGATTCTGATGCCGGAGAGACACCGATGAGCGCCTTCTATGAAGGTCTGGCCGAGATCTTCGAGATCGATCCGGCCGAGGTCGACGCCGGCTTCAGCCTCGAAGGCCAGAACTGGGATTCTCTGGCCATCGTGTCCGTCATCGCCCTGGTCGACGAGGTCGAGAACCTGATGCTGGACGGCGCCTCGCTGGCCAAGTGCGGATCTGTGGCCGAGATCGAGGCCCTGATCGCCAAGGCCCGGGGCGGCTGATGACCGAACCCGCCGCCATCCCGGGCTACACGATCGCCGGCGTCGCGCTTCGCGGCGTGGTCAGCGCCGTGCCCGAGCAGCGGGTCACCAACGAGCATTTCGAGTCCGACTTCAGCGCCGACGACATCCGTGACGTGATCAAGATGATCGGCGTCGAGGCCCGTCACTGGACGGCGGACGGCCAGACCACCGCCGATCTCTGCCGCGGCGCGGCAGCGCGGCTGCTGGCGCGACTGGCGTGGGATCCAGCCAGCGTCGATGCGCTGATCTTCGTGTCCCAGACCCCTAACCAGCGGCTGCCGGCGACAGCCTGCGAACTGCACGGGGAGCTCGGCCTGTCGCCCCACTGCCAGGCTTTCGACGTCGGCATGGGCTGCTCGGGGTACGCCTACGGTCTGTGGCTGGGATCGGCGCTGATCGCCGCCGGCTGCCGGCGCGTGCTCCTGCTCGCCGGGGACACCAGCAGCCGGATGATCGACCCGAAGGACCGCGGCACCGCGCTGCTGTTCG
>JAZJXN010000024.1:0-3451 GCA_040390885.1 Pseudomonadota bacterium
TGGACGTCATCGTGCTCGACGTCGACAGCTCCAAGCGCCGCGTGTCGCTGGGCCTGAAGCAAGCCCTCGACAACCCGTGGGACGCCTTCCTCTCGGCGCACCCGATCGGCTCGACCGTCGAAGGCGAAGTCAAGAACGCCACCGAGTTCGGCCTGTTCGTTGGCCTCGACGGCGACATCGACGGCATGGTCCACCTGTCCGACCTCGACTGGAACGTCCCTGGCGAAGAAGCCATGGCCAAGTTCAAGAAGGGCGACATGGTCAAGGCCAAGGTTCTCGACGTTGACGTCGAGAAGGAGCGCATCAGCCTCGGCGTGAAGCAGCTGGCCGGCGATCCGATGGCCGGCGACGGCTTCCGCAAGGGCCAGACGGTCACCGTCACGGTCACGGAAGTGACCACCGGCGGCATCGAAGTCCGCTTCGGTGAAGACGACGCCCCGATGTCGGCCTTCATCCGCAAGTCCGACCTGTCGCGCGACCGCGGCGAGCAGCGCCCCGAGCGCTTCGCCGTCGGCGACCGCATCGACGCCCAGGTAACCAACGTCGACAAGGCCGCCCGCAAGGTGTCCGTGTCGGTCAAGTCGCTGGAAATGGCCGAAGAGAAGGAAGCCATCGAGCAGTTCGGGTCCTCGGACTCGGGCGCCTCGCTGGGCGACATCCTCGGCGCGGCCCTGCGCGAGAAGGCCCAGAAGGACTAATCTCCTTCCGGACCTGATGACCAAAAGGAACCCCGCGCGGAGCAATCCGCGCGGGGTTTTCTTTTGTCCGGTCGATGCGCGTCAGAAGGGCTTGGCGGCCTGTGCGGCGAGGGCGGCGGAGTCGGGCGCGCCCGGCGTGATCTCCAGGCTCGCCCAGCTGGCCCCGGCCGCGCGCAGGGCGCCCAGGCTGGCGATCGAGCGGACCGCGTGCACCAGCACATTGGGCCCGATCTGTTGCAGCATGAGGATGTTGCGCAGCACCGCCGCCTCGTCGGCGCCGGACTGGCGGGCCTCGATCGAGGCGCCGGTAAAGCCGCAGTCGGTCAGCGCCTTGACCTCGGCCTTGCCGCCCCGGGCGCCGGCGAGCACGCCGCGGAAGATCGGCTGCAGCAGGCCGGCGACCTCGCGCAGCGTCGAGGGCGGCACGCCGGGCTCGATGCCGGTGATTTCGCACACGGCGATACACCGCAGTTTCAGCTGGGCGGCGGCGGCGATGGCCATCAACCGCTTGCGGGCGGTGGTGTTGCGAACCGTGCTCCAGGACAGCGGCAGAAAGAACAGAGGCGGACGCTCACCCTCCGGCGCCGGCTGCAGGGCGGCGAACGCCTGCTGGGCGGCGGTCAGGTCGATGCGTTCGAGCTCGACCGGGTTGCGGGTGCGCAGTTCGACCGGCGTCAGCCGGCCGTCGTCGCCGCGCTCTCCCACCGCGAAGCTCAGCGCATGGCCGCGCAGCCCGCCTTCGCCTAGCGCGATGACCGGACGCAGGACCCCGCGCAGGGTCAGTTCGCGCCCCGATGCGCCAGCCAATGTGGCGCCGATCCGAGACCCACGCATGTGTTCGACAGGCGCATCGCTCGTCGACGGCGCCTCCGGATTACGCTGTGCACTCACCATGACCCCCTCCAAGCGGTCAGAAACGAGCATTTCATGACGGAGTTGCACGGCGCTTAACGCTGATGCATCCGACAACCCCTTGAAGACTCAGAGATGATTGGGCAAAGGTCGCCTCGTCGACGTGCGGGGAGCGCCATGATCAAGTCCGAGCTCATCGCCAGGCTCGCCCACGAGAACCCTCATCTGACCCAACGCGATATCGAGCGTGTGGTCGGCGTGATCCTCGACAAGATGACCCAGGCTCTGGAAACCGGCGGTCGCGTCGAACTGCGCGGTTTCGGCGCCTTTTCGGTCCGGTCGCGCCCTGCCCGCGCCGGCCGCAATCCGCGCACCGGCGAGCCGGTGTCGGTCAAGGGCAAGCACGTGCCCTTCTTCAAGAGCGGCAAGGAACTGCGCGAGCGTCTCAACGCCGACTAGGTCGACCGGCTTGACCTGACGCGCCCGGACCGGGACTCTGGGCCCGTTCGTCAGAGGGAGCCCAGCATGAGCGTCGTCAAGGAATTCCGGGAATTCATCGCCCGCGGCAATGTCATCGACCTCGCCGTCGGCGTCGTGATCGGCGGCGCGTTCGGCGCCATCGTGAAGAGCCTCGTCGACAACATCGTCATGCCGCCGATCGGCTTCATCCTCGGCGGCATCGACTTCTCGAAGCTGGAGCTGGTGCTGAGGGCCGAAAACCCGGCCACCGCCGAGATCGAGAAGGTGGCCATCGGCTACGGCCTGTTCGTCAACGCCGTGATCTCGTTCCTGATCATCGCCCTGGCGGTGTTCGCGATGGTCAAGGCGATCAACACCCTGCGCCGCCAGCAGGCGGCCGAGCCGGAGGCGCCCGCCGCCCCGACGCCGAGCGAGGCGCTGCTCACCGAGATCCGCGACCTGCTCAAGACCAGGACCTGATGACCACAGCCAAGATCTGCGGCCTGTCGACCCCGGAGACCGTCGCCGCGGCCGTGGACGGCGGCGCCTCGCACCTGGGGTTCATGTTCTTCGACCGGAGCCCGCGCAACATCGCCCCCGACGTCGCCGCGCGCCTGGTCCCGGCGGCGCGGGCGGCGAACGTGTCGGTGGTGGCGGTGACCGTCGATCCGGACGACGCGCTGCTCGACCGCCTGACGGCGACGCTGAGGCCGGACCTGATCCAGCTGCACGGCAAGGAGCCCCCCGCCCGGGTCCGCGAGATCGCCGCCCGCACCGGCGTCGGGGTCATCAAGGTGCTCAGCGTCGCCAACGCCTCGGACATCGACGCGGCGAAGGCCTACGACGGCGTCGTCGAGCATCTGATGTTCGACGCGAAGGCCCCGGAAGGCTTCGATCGACCGGGCGGCACGGGCGCGCGTTTCGACTGGACGATGCTGCAGGGCCGGCGCTTCCAGCGTCCCTGGTTCCTCGCCGGCGGCCTGGATCCGTGGAACCTGGCGGAGGCCCTGAGCCAAAGTGGCGCAACGCTGGTAGACGTTTCCTCTGGCGTGGAGCGCGGCGCGGGGATAAAGGACCCGCTCCTGATTTCGGCCTTTCTCGAAGCGGTCCGCCGCGCCTGAACCCCTGACGCCGTAACGCCTGGTCCTGTGAACGCTACCGCAAAACCCAACGACTGGTCGGCCCTTCCCGACGCCAATGGCCGCTTCGGCGACTACGGCGGCCGCTATGTGGCCGAGACCCTGATGCCGCTCGTGCTCGAACTCGAGCGCGCCTATGCCGAGGCCAAGGCCGATCCCGCCTTCCAGGGCGAACTCGCCGGCTTCCTGAAGCACTATGTCGGCCGGCCCAATCCGCTCTATTTCGCCGAGCGGCTGACCGCCCACTACGGCGGGGCGAAGATCTACTTCAAGCGCGAGGAGCTGAATCACACCGGCGCGCAC
>JAZJXN010000025.1:0-3033 GCA_040390885.1 Pseudomonadota bacterium
CACTCTTCACGATCGAACCCTTGAAGGCCATCGCCACGTTCTCCTCAGCCCTGCCGCGTCGAGCCGCGGTGCAGGGATCGCCTACTGCGATTAGCTCGCAGTTGCAATCGTCGAGGCGTTTTTCTATGGTCCGCGCGATCCGCGGCCTCCCCGCCGCGGCGATATCCTCTGGAGTGACCATGCAGACTTCCCGGGCCTTGCTTACGGGATTGGGCGCCCTTGCCGCCTTGAGCGCCGCGCCGGCTCAGGCCGAGACGAGGGAGTGGCGTCTGCATGAGGACCATGTGCTGGGGGCGTCTCTGGATCTGACGGTGACGGCGCGCACCCAGGCCGCCGCCATGATCGCCGCCGACGCCGCCCGGGCCGAGATCGACCGCCTGGACCTGATCCTGAGCGGATGGCGCGATGACAGCGAACTGGCGGCTCTGAACACCTCGAACGAACGCGTGGTCTCGCCCGAACTGTTCTCGGTGTTGCAGACGGCGGAAGCCTGGCGCGCCCGCACCGGCGGCGCTTTCGACGCCCGGCTGGGCGCGACGACGGCCGCCCGGCGCGCCGGCCTCGATGGCGGTATCCCGGCGGCGGAGTCGGTCGTCCTCGACGCAGCGACCCGCACCGTGCGGCGCCCCGACGGCGTGACCTTCGACCTCGACGGCGTCGCCAAGGGCTATGTCATCGACCGCGCCCTCGCGGCGGCTCGCAAGGCGTCGCCCGAGATCACCGGCCTGATGGTCGACATCGGCGGCGACCTGCGCTGCTGGGGCCTGTCCGGACAACCGTCCGGCGCCTGGCGCATCGGCGTCGCCGACGCCTGCGAGACCGCCGACAACGCCGCCCCCGTAGTCACTCTGGCGCTGAACGATGCCGCCGTCGCCTATAGCGGCCGCGGCCAGCGTGACGTCGTCATCGGCGGCGTTCCGCGCAATCACATTCTCAATCCCGTCGACGGCGCGCCGGCGACGTCGCCCGGCGCCTGCGTGATCGCGGCCAGCGCCGTCGACGCCGACGCCCTCGCGACTGCCTTCTCGGTGATGGACGCCGACAGCGCCATCGCCCTGGCCGACCGCACGCCTGGCGTCGAGGCCCTCATCTTCACCGCCGCCGGCGGCCGCCGGGCCTCGGCCGGCTGGAGCACCCTGGTCGACACCAGCGACGGGCCGCGCGCCCGCCTGATCCGCGTCGCCGATGGTCCGGCCTGGCCCAAGGGGTTCGAGGTCGCGATCGGCTACGAGATTCCGAAGATCAGCGTCGGCAACTATCGCTCGCCCTACGTCGCGGTCTGGATCACCGACGAGAACAAGCAGCTGGTCCGTGTGGTCACGCTGCTCGGTGACAACATCAAGTGGGTGCCGGACAACTACGTCTTCTGGCGCCGCTACGGACGCAAGGCCCCCGAGGTGGCGAGCACCGCCCGTCCGACCCGCGCGCCGGGCAAGTACAGCCTGGTGTGGGACGGCAAGGATCAGGCCGGCAAGCCGGTCGCCCAGGGGCGCTACACGGTCCACGTCGAGGCAGTCCGCGAGCACGGCGGCCACAGCTACGTCAGCGGGGACCTCGACATCGGCGCCAAGCCGGTCGCGACCCAGGCCCCGGGCAAGGACGAGCTCGGCGGCGTGACCCTTCGGTACGGCAAGAAGAAGTGACGCAGGAGACCGTCGTCACGGCGCCCGCGCCCGCAGCCAAGCCCGCGGCGAAGAAGAAGCCGGTCGCGAAGAAGGGGTTCGACAAGGGCGCCTTCTATCGCACCAGCCGGATGCTGCACGCCTACATCTCGGCCTTTGCCTTCCTGGCCCTGATGTTCTTCAGCGTCACCGGCATCCTGCTGAACCATCCTGAGTGGCTGCAGGGCAAGCCGCCGGCCGAGCAGAGCCTGACGGGGCAGATCCCGTCGGCTGACATCGCCGCGGCCTTGAAGACGCCCGAGCCGCCCAAGGCTCTGGGCGAGGCGATCGACAAGCGCATCAAGGTGCGCGGCGCCTACCACAGCGGCGAGATGCTCGACGGCGAGGCGATGCTGCGCTTCGAAGGCGCCACCGGCGCGACCGACGTGATCCTCGATCTCGAGACCGGCCAGGTCGAGGCCACGGTGCAGCCGGCGACGGTCACCTCGATCGTCAACGACCTGCACAAGGGCAAGAACACCGGCGCGGTCTGGAAGCTGCTGATCGACCTGTCCGGGATCCTGGTGCTGCTGCTGTCGGTGATCGGCTATGTGCTGTTCTTCAGCCTGCGCTTCCGCCTGAAGACCAGCCTGATCCTGACCGTCGTCAGCCTGGCGGCGTTCCTCGGGCTGTACCTGGCCTTCGTGCCCTGAGCGGGCGCCGTCGGGGCAGTCTTCCAAAGCCCGGCGGCGGCCGATAGCTTCCCTGCAAAACGCAGGGAAGAACGGCCATGATCGACAACCGCATCACCCGGATGCTCGGGGTCCAGTATCCGATCGTCCAGGCGCCGATGGGCTGGATCGCCCGGGCGCAGCTTGCCTCGGCGGTGTCCAACGCCGGCGGGCTGGGCATCATCGAGACCTCGTCGGGCCGCCTGGATGAGGTCCGCGCCGAGGTCGCCAAGATGCGCGAGCTCACCGACAAGCCATTCGGGCTGAACATCGCCCAGGCCTTCGTGCGCGATCCCGACATCGTCCAGTTCGTCGTCGACCAGGGCATCAAGTTCGTCACCACATCGGCCGGCGATCCGCGCAAGTACTGCGAGGCGCTGAAGGGCGCGGGCCTGACCGTGTTCCATGTTGTGCCGTCGCTGAACGCGGCGCTGAAGGCGATCGACGCCGGGGTCGACGGCCTGGTCGTCGAGGGCGGCGAGGGCGGCGGCTTCAAGAACCCGCGCGAGGTGGCGCTGATGGTTCTACTGCCCCTGATCGCCAGCAAGACCGATCTGCCGATCATCGCCGCCGGCGGGATGATGGACGGCCGCACCATGGCCGCCGCCTTCGCCCTCGGCGCCGAGGGCATCCAGATGGGCACGCGTATGGTGTCCGCGGCCGAGTCGCCGGTGCACCAGAACTGGAAGGATGCGATCGTG
>JAZJXN010000026.1:0-6244 GCA_040390885.1 Pseudomonadota bacterium
CGTTGTCGACTTTCAGCACGGGAATGTCGTCCGCCACTTCAGGCTTGTATCTGTTGACGCCGACCACGCTCTGGCGGCCAGAGTCGATGCGGGCCTGGGTGCGGGCGGCGGCTTCCTCGATGCGCAGCTTGGGCAGGCCCTGTTCGATGGCCTTGGCCATGCCGCCGAGCTTTTCGACCTCGTCGATATGCTCAAGGGCCCGGGCGGCCAGGTCGTGGGTCAGCCGCTCGACGTAGTAGCTGCCGCCCCAGGGATCGGCGACGTTGGTCGTGCCGCTTTCCATCTGCAGGAACAGCTGGGTGTTACGGCTGATCCGGGCCGAGAAGTCGGTCGGCAGGGCCAGGGCCTCGTCGAGGCTGTTGGTGTGCAGGCTCTGGGTCTGGCCGTTGACGGCGGCCATCGCCTCCACGCAGGTGCGGGCGACGTTGTTGAACACGTCCTGGGCGGCCAGTGACCAGCCCGAGGTCTGGCTGTGGGTGCGCAGGGAGAGCGAGCGATCGTCCTTGGGATCGAACTCGCGCTTCATGAGGCGGGCCCAGAGCAGGCGCGCGGCCCGCATCTTCGCCACTTCCATGAAGTAGTTCATGCCGATCGCCCAGAAGAACGACAGGCGCGGCGCGAACTTGTCGATGCTCATCCCGGCGGCGACGCCGGCGCGGGCGTACTCGATGCCGTCGGCCAGGGTGTAGGCCAGCTCGAGGTCGGCCGTCGCGCCGGCCTCCTGCATGTGATAGCCGCTGATCGAGATCGAGTTGAACTTCGGCATGTTCGTCGAAGTGTATG
The DNA here is from genome assembly GCA_040390885.1 of Pseudomonadota bacterium. Taxonomy (GTDB): domain Bacteria; phylum Pseudomonadota; class Alphaproteobacteria; order Caulobacterales; family Caulobacteraceae; genus Caulobacter. The sequence continues at coordinate 784 of JAZJXN010000026.1, forward strand.
AAAAGATGTCGGAAATGATCCGCATCGAGGGCAGGGGCGGATAGATGTAGGTGTTCCGCACCATGAACTCTTTGAGGATGTCGTTCTGGATCGTGCCCGACAGTTTGTCGGGGCTCACGCCCTGTTCCTCGGCGGCGACGATGTAGAGCGCCAGGATCGGCAGCACGGCGCCGTTCATGGTCATCGACACGCTCATCTTGTCGAGCGGGATGCCGTCGAACAGGGTGCGCATGTCGAAGATGCTGTCGATGGCCACGCCGGCCATGCCGACGTCGCCCTTCACCCGCTCGTGGTCGCTGTCGTAGCCGCGGTGGGTGGCGAGGTCGAAGGCCACCGACAGGCCCATCTGACCGGCCGCCAGGTTGCGGCGGTAGAAGGCGTTGGAATCCTCGGCGGTCGAGAAGCCGGCGTACTGCCGCACCGTCCAGGGGTTGGTGACGTACATGGTCGGGTAGGGGCCGCGACCGAACGGGGCCAGACCCGGATAGCCACCCAGGAAGTCCATGCCGGCGATGTCGTCCGGTCCGTAGGACGCGGCGACGTCGACGCCCTCGGGCGTATGCCAGACAGGACCGCCCTCAGGGGCCGCGATCTGGATCCCGGCGGCGAAGTCGACGGTGGTGAAGTCGGGGAACTTGCTCATGGCTCAGGCCTCCTCGTACGCGGCGGCGAAGCGGATGGGCGACAGGGGCGGGCAGGACGAGTCCGGCCCTGGCAGGCGGACGTCCGGTCCGGCGACGGCGAAGGCGGCGGGGTCGGCGCTCGCGACCTCCGGCGTCTTGTCGTCGGCGTTCGGGAAGACGGTGACGCCGAGGATCTTGCGCGTCTTGTCGGCGTAGGCGGCGACCTGTCCGTCCCGGGTGGCGGTCACGGCCTTGGCGACCGCGCCCGATTCCAGCGCCTTGACGATGCCGCCGGCCGCCTCGATCGCCTGGAAGCCGCCCCAGGCGCCACGGGCGATCTGGTCGGTCAGCTTGTCGATGTACCAGGCCCCGCCGGCCGGGTCGGCGACGCGGCCAAGATGGCTCTCTTCCATCAGCACCAGCTGGGTGTTGCGCGCCTGGCGGCGGCCGAAGGCGGTGGGCAGGCCGATGGCGTCGGTGAAGGCGCCGAGCACGACCGCGTCCGCGCCGCCGACGGCGGCGGCGAACCCGGCGCTGGTGAGGCGCAGCAGGTTGGTCCAGGCGTCGGCCTTGGTCAGCATGCGGTTCGAGGAGCGGACCTCGATACGGGCCGGCACGTCGACGCCGCAGGCGTCGGTGACCCGGGCCCAGACGGCGCGGGCGGCGCGCAGCTTGGCGACGCCGGTGAAGTATTCCGCGTCGAGGCTGACCCCGAGGATGATGCGCGAGAAGGCGTCTTCCATCGACAGGCCCGCGCGGACCAGGGCCTTGGCGTAGGCGACGGCGCTGGCGGCCATCATCGCCAGCTCCTCGGTGTTCGAGCCGCCGGCCTCGTGGGCGGCGCGGCCGGTAGCGAGGAACAGGCCGGCCTTGGCGTAGGTTCCGGCCAGGCGGGCGCCGACCGTGGCGGCGGAGACGATGTGGCTGTCGATCGGCCCGGGGCTGACGCCGGTCTCGGCGAAGGCGGTCAGCGGGTCCATGTGGAAGGCGATCGGCGCATTGGGCGCCGACTTGGCGGCGGCGCCGAGCCAGTCGGCGGCCTTCGGGCCGAGGTAGCCGGCGTCGAGCGCGACCGGGGCGAGGTCGAGCAGGACCCCGTCCAGAACCTTGGCCAGGTCTTCGGCCGACGCGACGGCGACGCCGTCCTGGCCGGCCGGATCGATGGCGACCAGCAGCGAGGCCGCGCCGCTCTCGAGGTCCTTGAGGCCCTCGGCGCCGGCCTGCTTCGGATCGGGATGGGCGACCCGCATGCGCAGGTCCCAGGGCCGGTCGGCGTCTCGCGCACGCAGATCACGCGTGACCTCGGCGGCGTCGGCGGCGGTGTACAGCGGCTGGATGGCCAGGCCATCGGCCGTTTGCCGCACCAGAGCATCCTCGAAGGTCTCGCCCTTGAGGGTCTTCTCGACGAGTTTCAGCCAGGCCTCGCGGGCAGGGACTTCGAAATCATCGGCCAGCGGCAGGATCGTCCCGGACAAACCTCGTATCTCCCCGTTGCAACGCAGTAATAGCCGCGCGTGATGCGCCCCTGCCGCTAGGTGCGTCAAGCACTGGGTACCCTTCTCCCGGCGGGAGAAGGAGGGGCCAGTCGTCCGTAGCGTAAGCGAAGGGCGACGGGAGGTTGAGGGGGTTTTGACGGCGTGGATTTGGCCGGCGGCGTCACCCCTGACCCTGCCAGCGCTTCGCGCCGGGCCCCTCCCTCTCCCGCTGGCAGAGGGGAAATAGAGGCTTGCGCCTGCCAAACATGCGTTTTACTTACAGTGTATATTCATAGCCGGAGCTTCCATCCCATGGCCCTGCCGCCCGTTCTCCGTGACCGCCTGCGCCTGCCGGTGATCGCCTCGCCCCTGTTCATCATCTCCGGCCCGGACCTGGTGATCGCCCAGTGCAAGGCCGGGATCGTCGGCTCGTTCCCCTCGCTGAACGCGCGCCCGATCAGCCAGCTGGACGAGTGGCTGGCCCGCATCACCGAAGAGCTGGCGGCCTGGGACAAGGCCAATCCGGACCTGCCCTCGGCGCCGTTCGCGGTGAACCAGATCGTGCACAAGACCAACAACCGGCTCGAGGAAGACCTCGAACTCTGCGCCAAGTACAAGGCGCCGATCGTGATCACCTCGCTCGGCGCCCGTGAGGAGCTGAACCAGGCCGTGCACGGCTGGGGCGGCATCGTCATGCACGACGTCATCAACGACAAGCACGCCCACAAGGCGATCGAGAAGGGCGCCGACGGCCTGATTCCCGTCGCCGCCGGCGCCGGCGGCCACGCCGGGGCGCTCTCGCCCTTCGCCCTCGTGCAGGAAATCCGCCAGTGGTTCGACGGGCCGGTCGCGCTGTCCGGCTCGATCGCCAGCGGCTCGGCGATTCTCGCGGCCCAGGCCATGGGCGCCGACCTCGCCTACATCGGCTCGGCCTTCATCGCGACCAAGGAAGCGAACGCCCAGGAAGGCTACAAGCAGATGATCGTCGACAGCTCCGGCGAGGACATCGTCTATTCCAACCTCTTCACCGGCGTGCACGGCAACTATCTGCGGCCGTCGATCGTCAAGGCCGGCATGGACCCGGACAACCTGCCGGTCAGCGACCCGTCGGCCATGAACTTCGGCTCGGGCGGCAACACCGAAGCCAAGGCCTGGAAGGATATCTGGGGCTGCGGCCAGGGCATCGGCGCCATCGAGTCCGTGCTCAGCGCCGGCGAACTGGTCGCCAAGTTCTCCGAGGAGTACGAGGCCGCCAAGGCCGCGCTCGCGGCCAAGACCGGTCTGACCAGCGGCCAGCGCCTCGCCTTCGCGGCGGAGTAGCGGCCCACTTTTCCACCGGACCTTCTCGCCGGAGTTCAACCGTTTCAGACGGTTGGCTCCGGAGATTTCGTTTGCGGCGACGCACAGGCGCCGTTCGATCCGGCCCCCGCCGGACCTGACCGATCCTTGTCGCCTGACAACGACGAGGAGACCCCGATGTCCGACGACGCCACTCCACGCCTGGGGCTGCCCTATGTGGCGGCGGGCCAGGCCCAGAAACATGTGACCGTGAACGAGGCCTTCGCGCGGCTGGACGGCCTGGTGCAGACGGCCGTGGCCAGCCGCACGATCGCCGCCCAGCCGGCCGAGCCCGAGGACGGCGTCCTCTACATTCTCCCCGAGGACGCGACCGGCGACGCCTGGGGCGGCGAGGCGGCCGGGTCGCTGATGCGTTTCGAGGCCGGCGGCTGGGAGCGGGCCGCGCCGGGGGCCGGCCACATCGCCTGGATCAGCGACGAAGGCCGGCTGCTGGTGCGCGATGACGCGGGCGACTGGCGCGGGCTGCTCGACCTCTCCAATCCCGAAAGCCTAGTGGTGGCGACGTCCGAGCATGGCGCGAAGACGAGGTTCTCGGTCCTCGAGGAGGACGTGGTCCTGTCCGGGCCCTTCGTGGCCACGACCATCGTCATCCCCTCGCGCGCGATCGCGTTTTCGGTCGGGACGCGGACGCTGACCACGATCACCGGCGCGACTTCCTACGACTGCGGGATCGCCGGGGCGCCCAGCAAGTTCGGCGGTTCGCTGGGCGTGTCGGCGGGCTCGACCAACCAGGGCGTCATCGGTCCGCAGGCCTTCTACGCCGACACCCCGGTCCTGGTCAGCGCCAGTGGCCCGGACTTCACCGGCGGGACGGTGCGGGTTGCGATCCACATCGTCCAGTTCGACCTGCCGGCCGCGTGAGGGGAGGGCGTGATGGAGTATCCTCCGATGGCCGTCGTCGGCGTCCTTGGCGCAGGGTTCGGAGCTCTGGGTTCGATCCTCAACCGTGGCCTCGCCATCCTCGAGAGCCGAGAGGCGGGGCGGCTGATGACGGCGTCGGCGGCGACGCCGTCTCGCGAGGCGGTCTGGCCCTGGGTCGCGGCGGTGCGCGCCCTCATCCGGCCGGTCCTCACCCTGATGCTGTGGCTGCTGCTGACCGGGCTGTTCCTGACGGCGCTGCTCGGCGGGCTTGAGCGGGAGATGGCGGCCAGGGTCATCGCCACCGTCCTCGACACGGTGGCTTTCGCGGCCTCGACGGCGATGGCCTGGTGGTTTGCCGACCGCGCCCCGCGCCGCGGCTAGAACAGGTCCCTATTCAATACCGCTCATCCCCGCGAAGGCGGGGACCCAGGCTTTTTGTGTCCGGGCGGTCCTGAAGGACTTTAGCGTTGGAAAGGCCGCTACGAAAAACACCTGGGTCCCCGCCTTCGCGGGGATGAGCGGAAGTTGGAGGTTCGGACCGGCTAGAACAGGTCCGGCCGGCGCAGCTTCAGGGTCTGGACCAGCACCCGGGTCTTGGAATCGGACGGAGCGTCGCCCTCGGCGAGAGCGAGCAACTCGGCCAGCGGCGTCTCGACCACGGTGATGTTCTCGTTCTCGCTCTCCAGCCCGCCGCCGGCCCCGGTGCGCTGGTCGTCCGAATAGGCGGCCAGGAACAGGTCTATGCGTTCGGTGGTCGTGCCCGGCGAGGTCCAGATGGTCCCGGCAGGCTCCATGGCCCCGACCGCGAGTCCCGCCTCCTCGAACAGTTCTCGCCGACCGCAGTCGGCGGCGTCCTCGCCCGGCTCGATGATGCCGGCCGGGGCCTCGAGGACATCTGCGCCGCCGGAGAACCGCAGCGCCGCCCGCGGCATGGTCACGAGCAGCGCCATGCGCGTGTCGGGGTTGTACGGGAGCACGGCCACCGCCCGGCCGTGGTCCTCGACATAGCGGCCATAGGTCGAACCGTCGGGCGCCGTCAGCTGCACCATGTGCAGGTCGAGCCAGCCGGCATGCAGCGTTTCCACGGGCATGTCGGCCGGGGGCGTCCCGCCGTCCTTGCGGCGCAGGGTCATGGCGTCTCCT
>JAZJXN010000026.1:6254-6795 GCA_040390885.1 Pseudomonadota bacterium
GGCGAAGCGTCCAGCGGACGCCTAGCCCATTTCCCGAGTCGCCGCGCCCGTCGCCCTAGTGGAAATCGGGCGAGAAGCGGATGTTGGAGCGTTCCAGGCCCTTCAGCACCACGTCGATACCGCCGCTCTTGACCATCCATTCCAGGCGGTGGTCGCGGTATTCGCGCTTGAACAGGCCCTTTTCGACGAGGTCGGCGACGCTGGTCATCGGCGCGACCTTGGCCATGTCGATCGCTTCCTTGGCGGTGGCGGCGACCGAGGGGCGGGCGTTGGCGCGCGCCAGCCAGGCCGCGAGCTTGCTGCCTTCCGGAACCGGGAAGCCGTGTCCGTGCGAACCGTTGAGGTAGGGGATCACGGCCAGGTCGCCCCAGCCGAAGCTGTCGCCGTTGAACCACTCGCGGTCGCCCAGCTGTCGCTCGAGCCAGTTGAAGAAGCCGCTGAGCTGGCGGCTGGCGGCGGCCAGCAGCGCCTCGGCCTCGGCGCCCTCGGCGCGGCGGAAGGCGCGGATCTCAGACAGCGCCCAGTTGATCGCCTCGTAGTG
>JAZJXN010000026.1:6805-11372 GCA_040390885.1 Pseudomonadota bacterium
CCAGCCAGCCGTGGAAATCCGCGATCTGGGCCTTGGCGGCCGTCTCGATGGCGGCCGCCTGCTCGCCCTCGGCGCGCTTGAACCAGCGCAGCTCCGAGATGCCCCAGTTGATCGCCTCGTAGTGGGTGTCCATCACCTCCTCGAGCATGCGCACGCGGGCGCGCTCCGCGGGGGCGGCCGGCAGCAGCGCGGGCTTGGGCTGCAGGTCCTCGATGTACTCGAGGATGATGGTCGAATCGAAGATGCCGAAGCCGTCGTGGATCAGGGCCGGCACCTCGGCGCGCGGGTTGGCGTCGACGAACTCGCCGGCCGCGCCGCCGGAGCCGATGCCGCCCGGCATCGCGGTCTCGAAGGCGAGACCCTTTTCACGCAGCGCGATCTTCACCTTCTGCGCATAGGGCGAGAACGGGTGGTCATAGAGAAGGATCATGGCGGTTTCCCCGATGGGCTCGCCGCGGTGACATCCGCGATCGCCCGTTTCGGAGAATGTGTAGCGCACTCTAACTTTGTGGCAACGCGGAACTTCGCTATCCGGTCGCGCCGGCCATCGCCGGGTCGAGCGGGCCCTTTTCCGCCTCCAGCGCCGCCTCGAGCTTCCGGAGCCGGGCGAGCAACTGCGGCCGGGCCGCGTCGGTCGCGAACGGCAACAGCACGCAGACGAAGCCGTAACTGGTTTCGAGCTCCAGCCCGTCGATCGAGATGATGTTCGCGCCCCAGTGGCCGAGCACCCCGCCGGAGATCTGGATCAGCAGCACGCCCAGTCGCTCGACGCTGGCGTCCGCGACCAGCAGACCCTCGGCGACCGCGCTCTGGACCATCTTCGACCAGAAGGCCACGCGCGGCTGGTAGGCCGACATGACCATGTCGGGATCAAGCCCGGCGTTGCGGCTCGACATCGTGGCCCGATAGAAGCGCGGATCGGAGCGGTAGAAGTCGGCGACCAGCGACACCGCACCGAAGATCGCCTCCAGCGCGTCGGCTGCGCCGGTCTCCGCCACGCTGCGTTCGAACACCAGCAGCTCGTGCTCATAGACCTTGAGCAGCACCGCCGCCTTAGTGCCGAAGAGATTGTAGACCGTGGCCGGGCTGAGGTCGGCGCGGTCGGCGATCATCTTCACCGACATCTCGTCGATGGCGACCTCGCGCAGCAGGGCGGCCGCCGCCAGGACGATGCGGCCGCGGCGGGCATCCTTGCCGCGCTCGCGCCGGGACGGTGTGGGGTCGTCATCAACCATGGACCTACCTCGCAGCACCGGGTCGGCCTGTCAAAAGCGGACGGCCGAGCGGCGCGGAAAATATTAGAGCGGACTCCAAGATATTGACAAACCATCGGCCGCCCACGATCAGTGCGCGCAATCGGCGCTGCGGGCTTCATGCCCGTGGCGCTTCACAAGAAACGACGGGATGGCGCCTCGCGTGAGGTCGCCGGGGAGATCCAACATGGCGCGCATGAAGTTCGGGGCATTTCTGGCGCCTCACCACCCCATCGGCGAGCATCCGATGCTGCAGATGCGCAACGACATCAAGTTCGCCAAGCACCTGGACACCCTCGGCTTTGACGAGTTCTGGGTCGGCGAGCACCACTCCACCGGCTGGGAGGTCATCGCCTCGCCGGAGCTGATGTTGGCCGCCATCGCCGAGCACACCCACACCATCCGTCTGGGCACGGGCGTCGTCTCGCTGCCCTACCACCATCCCTTCACCGCCGCCCAGCGCATGGTCCAGCTCGACCACATGACCGGCGGCCGGGTGATCTTCGGCACCGGGCCCGGGGCCCTGCCGTCCGACGCCTTCACCCTCGGCATCGACCCGATGACCCAGCGCGATCGCCAGGACGAGGCGATCGGCGTGATCCTTCGCCTGTTCGCCGGCGAGCGCGTCACCCACGAGAGCGACTGGTTCACCCTGAAGGACGCCCGCCTGCAGCTGTTCCCGCTGCAGGAAGAGATGCCGCTCGTCGTCGCCTCTTCGATCAGCCCCTCGGGTATGACCCTGGCCGGGAAGTACGGCATCGGCGCGCTGTCGATCGGCTCCAACTCCGAGGCTGGGCTCGCCGCGCTGCCGACGCAGTGGGGCTTCGCCGAGACCGCCGCCGCCAAGTCGGGCAAGTCCATCGACCGCGCCAACTGGCGGGTGCTGATGTCCTGGCACATCGCCGAGACCCGCGAGCAGGCCCGCGCCGAAGCCGGCGCCGGCCTGATGAAGTGGCACAACGAATACACCGTCGAGACCCTGATGCGTCCGGGCGCGAAACACTTCACCTCGCCCGACCAGGCGGTGGACGAGACCGCCTTCGTCGACGGCGCCGCCGCCGTGATCGGCACGCCTGACGACCTGATCGCCGCGATCCGCAAGCTGTCGGAATCGGCCGGTGGCTTCGGCACGGTGCTGGGCTTCGTCCACGACTGGGCCAGCCGCGAGAATACCAACAAGAGCTGGGACCTGGTGGCGCGCTACGTGATTCCCGAGATCCACGGCCTGCTCGAAGGCTACCGGACCTCGCGTCAGTACGTCATCGACCACCGCGAAAGCTTCGAGCGCGCGGGCCAGGCGGTGCTGTCCAAGATCATGTCGCACGAAGGCGCCACCGCAGCCCTGAAGGCGGGCATGGAGGGCAACGTCGCCATGCGCTCGCCCAACGCGCCGGACCTCAACAAGGCCGCCAAAGAGATGAAGAGCTAGCGTGAGCGCCGCCGTCTCGACCGCCGACCGGCTGGCGATCGCCGCCGACTGCGAACGGCTGTGCCTCGACTACTGTTTCCTCGCCGACACCGGGGCGATGGACGCCTGGGCCGACCTGTTCGCCGAGGACGCCGAGATGCACCTGTTCGGCAAGGTCCACGCCGGGCGGGCGGCGATTCGCGTCAGCGTCGACGGCGGCGGCGCGCGGACGACGGTTCACAGCCTCTCCAACGTGCGCATCGACGTCACCGGGCCGGAGACGGCGCGCGGCACGGCCTATGTCACCGTGTTCAGCGCCGACAAGGCCAATCCCGGTCCCAACGCTCTCGCGGCCAAGATGATCGGGCTCTACCGTGACGACTACCGCAGGACGACAGCGGGCTGGCGCATCGCGCGCCGGGTCTTCGAGCCGCTGATAACGCCCGGCCGCTGACGGCGTCCGGGCGGGCAAATCACAGGAGTATGGCGATGGGCTGGAATTTCGGAGACATCCTCGACGCCATCGCACCGGTCCTGCCCCCGGAGGCTCCCGCCTTCATTCACGGCGAGCGCGTGGTCAGCTGGGGGGAGGCGACCCGCGCCTCCAACAACCTGGCCCGGGCGCTGATCGCCCGCGGCGCCGGGCCGGGCGACAAGCTCGCCATCTACATGCGCAACCGGCCGGAATACGTGCTGGCGCTGTCGGCCGCCTTCAAGGCGCGGATGACCCACGTCAACGTCAACTACCGCTACACGCCCGACGAGGTCTGGTACATTTTCGACAACGCCGACGCCCAGACGGTGGTCTACGCCTCGGAGTTCCGTGACGCCGTCACCCGGATCCGCCCGCGGCTGCCCAAGGTGGTCAACTGGATCGAGGTCAGCGCCGACGGCGACATCGCGCCCTTCGCCGACGACTTCGACACCCTGGCCGGCGATGGCGACGGCGCGCCGCTGGACATTCAGCGCTCCGGCGACGACCAGTTCTTCATCTATACCGGCGGCACCACCGGCATGCCCAAGGGCGTGATCTGGAGCCATCATGACCTGCGCGAGATCACGCTGTCGGCGGCGCGCAAGCTCGGCCCCGTGCCGGAGACGCTCGAGGAACTGGCGGCGGCCATCCGTCTTGTCGGCCCGGGCGGGCGGCTGCTGCCGGCCCCGCCGCTGATGCACGGCACCGGGCTGCTGACCGCCATGGGCGCGCACCTGGCCGGCGGCTGCGTCGTCACCCTGACGGGCGAGGCCTTCGACGCGCGGGAAATGCTGGAGACCATCGACCGCCATCGGCCCAACGGACTGGTCATCGTCGGCGACAGCTTCGGCCGGCCGCTGCTCAACGAGCTCAACGCCAATCCGGGCGCCTATGACCTGACCTCGGTCGAGGTGATCGTCTCCTCGGGCGTGATGTGGAGCCTGGAGGTCAAGCGCGGCCTGCTCGAGCATATGCCCCAGGCGATGCTCAACGACGGCTTCTCGTCCTCGGAAGCCGTCGGTATCGGCGCCTCGGTGATGACGAAGGACGGCGAGGTCCAGACAGCCAGGTTCATGCTCGGCGACCGCTGCCGCGTGTTCGACGAGAACGACCAGCCGGTGCTGCCCGGATCGGGTGTGCGCGGCCTCGTCGCGCTCGGCCCGCCGCTGCCGCAGGGCTACTACAAGGACGAGGAAAAGAGCGCGCGCACCTTCCGGATGATCGACGGCGTGCGCTACTCGATCCCCGGCGACTGGTGCCTGGTCGAGGCCGACGGCAGCCTGACCCTGCTCGGACGGGGAAGCGCCTGCATCAACACCGCCGGCGAGAAGGTCTTCCCCGAGGAGGTCGAGGAGGCGCTCAAGACCCATCCGTCCGTCGAGGACGCGCTGGTGGTCGGCCTGCCCGACGAGAAGTGGGGCCAGGCGGTCA
>JAZJXN010000027.1:0-969 GCA_040390885.1 Pseudomonadota bacterium
CCGGCTACTACAACAGCGTCGAGCGCTTCCCGGTGTTCAAGGTCAGCGCCATCACCATGCGCAAGGACGCCATCTACCACACCACCTTCACCGGCCGTCCGCCCGACGAGCCCTCGGTGCTGGGCGAGGCGCTGAACGAGGTCTTCATCCCGCTGTTCCAGCAGCAGTTCCCGGAGGTCGTCGACTTCTGGCTGCCGCCCGAGGGCTGCAGCTACCGCATCGCCGTGGTGTCGATGAAGAAGGCCTACCCCGGCCACGCCAAGCGCATCATGCTCGGCGTCTGGAGCTACCTGCGCCAGTTCATGTACACCAAGTGGGTGATCATCGTGGACGACGACATCGACGCCCGCGACTGGAAAGACGTCATGTGGGCGCTGAGCACCCGCATGGACCCGGCCCGCGACATAACCGTCATCGAGAACACCCCGATCGACTACCTCGACTTCGCCAGCCCGGAGAGCGGCCTCGGCAGCAAGATCGGCCTCGACGCCACCAACAAGCTGCCGCCCGAGACGCACCGCGAATGGGGCGAGCAGATCAGGATGGACCAGGCCGTGGTCGACCGCGTCAGCGACATCTGGGGCAAGCTGGGATTGCCGGGCGACGGCAAGCCGATCTGGAAGTAGGCTGACCGTTCGCTAGGGGGCGGGGGCCGCGTGGACGACTTCGAGTATCTGTTCAGCTTCTACGGCCTGCTGCTCGGGCTGGCCGCGGCCAACGTCGCGACCGGGTTCGCGGACATGTGGCGCGAGCGGCGCGAGGTCGCCGTTGGCGTCTGTCCGCCGCTGCTGGCTCTGATCATCCTGCTCGGCGCGATGAACCTGTGGCTGCGCTTCTGGGCGGTCCGGGAGAACATCGAGTTTGGCGCCTGGGCGCTGATCAACACCACCTGCGTGGCGCTGCCCTACGTCTTCCTCAGCCGGGCCATGTTCCAGCCGGCCGGCGAGACCCGCTCGCTCGAGGAGCACT
>JAZJXN010000027.1:979-9688 GCA_040390885.1 Pseudomonadota bacterium
ATGCTGGCGCTGTCGCCTGTGTTCTCGCTCATCAACGCCGCCCTTGTGACCCACAGTCTGGGCCTGAACTGGCCGACCATCTGGGTGGGGCTGCGCGTCGTCGCGCCGCTGCTGCTGATCCCGTTCGCCTCGCGGAGCGTTCAGCGCATTGGCCTGGCCGGTATCGTCGGGCTGCTGATCATCGGGCTGTTCCGATGAGCCGTCATTCCCCGGATCCGCGCTGATGCCTCTAGTGCAGGAAAACACCGACGCCTTCGGCTTCCTGTTCGGCTTCTATGGCCTGCTGCTCGGCCTGGCCGTGGCGGAGATCGCCGCCGGCTTTTCCCGGGCCTGGGACGAGCGTCAGCGGCGGCCGCTGGGCCTCGTCGGGCCGCTGTTCGGCGCGGTGCTGCTGCTCGATCTGCTGACCTACTGGCTCAGCGCCTGGGGCCATCGCGACCTCAAGGAGGTGACCTTCACGGTCGCGTTCATCGCCGCGCTGGCGGCCCTGCTCTACTATTTTGCGTCTACGCAGGTGTTTCCCAAGGAGGGGCAGGCCGAGACGCTGGACGCCCACATCATGGACCACCGCAAGGCGGTGGTGTTCTGCGTGGTCGCCTCGAACCTGACCTCGTTCCTGCCGGCCCTCCTGCAGGAAATCTTCCAGCTTCACCAGCTGACGGCGCCAGAGCTCGCGATCTGGGGCGGGTTGAACATTGGCTACTATGCGCTGCTGGTCCTCGCCGGCTGGGCGCGCAGCAAGAGGGTGGTGGCCGGCGCCCTGATCACCTGCCTCGTCTACATGAGCGCCGCCTACCTAGTCTTCGACTGAGTCGCCTCGCCGGCGCAATCGTCCTACGACTTGGCTCATGCGCACGCCCTTCGCGGCCGCCGTCGTCGCGGCCCTTTTGCTGTCGAGTCCCGCCATGTCCGAGCCCTCGTCCTCGATCCCCAACGCCAAGCCCTGGGACCAGCCGTTCCTGCCGCCGGCGCCCGCCTGGGACGGCGCCAGCAAGGCCCTGCTGCGGCCCGCGAGCGATCCGTGGGCCAGCGCGTTCGAGCAGGATCCCGAGCACGATTTCAGCCCGGACTATGTCGACACCCGCGCCTGGTTCGATCGGCTCGACGCCGCCAGCGACCTGATCCGCATCGAACAGTTCGGCGTCTCGCCCGAGGGACGCCCGATCTATGCGGTGATCGCCAGCAAGGACGGCGCGATCTTCGATCCGAAGAAGCCGGTGCTGCTGGTCCAGGCCGGCATCCACCCGGGCGAGATCGACGGCAAGGACGCGGGCATGATGCTGCTGCGGGACATCGCCTTCTACGGAAAGGACAGCCTGCTCGATAAGGTGAACCTGATCCTGATCCCGATCCTGTCGGTCGACGGGCATGAGCGCGCGGGCGCCTATTCGCGGCCCAACCAGCGCGGGCCGCGCATCCAGGGTTGGCGCAACACGGCCACCAACCAGAACCTCAATCGCGACTACATGAAGCTCGACCAGCCCGAGATGCAGGCGGTGCGGGCCTTCGCGCGCAAGTACCGCCCCGACCTCTATGTCGACGTCCATGTCACCGACGGCATCGACTACCAGTACGACGTCACCTACGGCTACAACGGCGAGGACGGGGTCTGGTCTCGCTCGCCGGCGATCGCGAAGTGGCTCGACGACGCCTTCAAGCCGGCCATGAACGCGGCGCTGGAAGGGCAGGGCCACATCCCGGGCGAACTGGTCTTCGCCATCGACGACCGCGACCCGAAGAAGGGGCTCAGCGACGGCGGGCTGGGCGAGCGTTTTTCCAACGGCTTTGGCTCGGCGGCCCACGTCGCCACCATCCTGATCGAGAACCACAGCCTCAAGCCGCACGAGCAGCGGGTTCTGGGAACCTACGTCTTCATCGAGGAAGCGATGCGACTGCTGGCGACGAAGGGCGAGGGGCTGCGCGCGGCGTCGGCGGCGGACCGCGCGCTGCGCCCGGCCGCGATCCCGACCAACTTCGTGTCCGAGGACAAGCCGTCCGCGACGCGTCCGTTCAAGGGCATCCTGTTCGAGCGTTACGACAGCGCCGCCTCGGGCGGTCCGGAGCTGCGCTGGCTGGGCAAGCCCGATCCCGTGCTCTGGCAGATGCCCTTCTACGGCTCGAAGCCGACCCTGACCCTCAAGCGTCCCGCCGCCTACTGGGTGCCAAGCTACCGCAAGGATCTGATCGAGCGCCTGGCGATTCACGGCGTGGAGATGGAGAGGCTCGCCGCGCCGAAGACCGTCTCTGTCGAGATGCTGCGACTGGTCGAGCCGGCGGTCGCGCCGCGCACCAACGAGGGCCATGTCCAGATCAGCGTCGAAAAGGTCACGACCGAGCGCCGCGACTGGGTCTATCCGGCCGGCTCGGTGCGGGTGCCGACCGACCAGCCGCTGGGCGACATCGCCGTTCTGCTGCTGGAGCCGCAGTCGTCGGAGAGCTTCTTCGCCTGGGGTCTGATCCCGGAGGTGCTCAACCGGGTCGAGTACATCGAAGGCTACGCGGTCGCGCCTCTGGCCGATCGCATGCTCGCCGCCGATCCCGCGCTGAAGTCCGCGTTCGAGGCCAAGCTGGCGGCGGACCCTGCGTTCGCGGCCGATCCCGACGCTCGGCTGGGCTGGTTCTACGAGCGGACGCCCTTCTACGACGACCGCTATCTGCTCTATCCGATCGGCCGCGAAGTCGGACGCTGAGGCTTGCCCTGCGCGACGAAACGGCGGCTAATCCGGGCCCACCGGAAATGGGCGTTTTAGTCAGGGGCAGACCATGGACGTAACCAACGGTGGACACGCGGCGGCGCTGTGGGTCGGGCTGCATCTGCTGCTCTTGCTCGTGCTGTCGGCGCTGGTCGTGCGCCAGCGGCAGAAGCACAAGATCCTGCTCGGCGACGAGGGCATCCCTCAGGTCGCCCAGGCCGTCCGCGCCTTCGGCAACGCCACCGAATACATCCCCGCCGGGCTGGCCGGCCTCATTGTCCTCGACCTCGCCGGCGCCTCGCCCCTGCTGGTCCACATCGCCGGGGCCATGCTGCTGATCGGACGCGTGACCCACGCAGTCGGCGTGTCGACCAGTGCGGGGGCCTCGGTCGCCCGATCCGCCGGCATGACCCTGACCTGGCTGGCTTATGTGTTCCTGATCGCCGCGACGCTGTTCTCGGCGGTGCTCTGACCCGTCCGCGCCCTTGCTCCCGACGCGCGCGCTCCCCATAACCGGGGCATGGATGAAAACCAGTTGCATGAGGCGGTCGCCGCCGCGCTGAAGGCCGGCGCCGACGTGGCCGAGGTCGTCTTCGCCGAGCGTCAGTCTCTCTCCATCGGGGTGCGGACCGGCGCTCTCGAGGAAGTCGAACGCGAGGAATCGCGCGACCTCGGCCTTCGCGTCTTCGTCGGCCAGCGTCAGGCGACGGTCTCGGGCTCGGACATCTCCGACGAAGGCCGCCGCAAGTTGATCGAGCGCGCCGTGGCCATGGCCCGCCTTGCGCCGGAAGATCCCTACGCCGGCCTCGCGCCGCGTGATCGCCTGGCCAAGGGACCGCCGATCGACCTCGACCTGTACGATCCCGCCGAGCCCTCGCCGGAGGCGTTGGAAGCGATGGCGCGCGAAGCCGAGGCGGGCGCGCGCTCGATCGCCGGCGTGACCAATTCCGATGGCGGGTCGGCCAGCTGGTCGACCTCGTCGTGGCGCTACGCCACCAGCGACGGCTTCTATGGCCCGCACCAGGCTTCGGCCTTCTCTTTGTCCGCCTCTGCCGTCGCCGGCGAGGGCGCGTCGATGGAGCGGGGCGGGGAGGGCCGGACGGTCCGCCACGGCGCCGACCTGCCCGGCGCGCTGGAGATCGGCGCGGAAGCCGGCCGCCGCGCCGTCGGCCGCCTGGGCGCCCGCAAGATCGACTCGACCACCGCGCCGGTGATCTTCGAGAACCGGCTCGCGACCTCGCTGATCGGGCCGCTGATCGGCGCCATCTCCGGCCCGGCTGTGGCCCGCGGCGTCAGCTTCCTGAAGCACAAGCTCGGAGAGCAGCTGTTCGCCAAGGGCGTGAGCATCACCGACGATCCGCACCGCGTGCGCGGCCTCGGCTCGGCGCCCTTCGACGACGAGGGCGTCGCCAACCGCAAAATGTCGCTGATCGAGGACGGGGTGCTGACCACCTGGCTGCTGAACACCAGCTCGGCCCGGCAGCTTGGGCTGGAGACCACCGGACACGCCTCCCGCGGCCTGGCCGGGCCTCCCGGCGTCTCGACCGCCAACCTGACCGTCGAGCCGGGGACGCGCGACCTTGCCGGCCTGATGGCCGACGCGAAGAACGGCCTGCTGATCACGTCGATGTTCGGCCCGTCCCTGAACGGCAACACCGGAGACTGGTCGGTGGGCTGCTCGGGCTTCTGGTTCGAGAACGGGGAGCTCGCCTATCCGGTCACCGAGATCACGGTCGCCGGCAACCTGATCGACATCTACGGCCGCCTGGTTCCGGGCGCCGACCTCGAGATCCGCGGCTCCTCGAACGCGCCGTCGCTCCTCGTCGACGGCCTGGCGATCGCAGGCCGATGATCGAGGACCTCGCCCTCATCGAAGCCGCGGCCCGCGACGCGGGCAGGCTGGCCATGCGGATGAAGGCGGAGGGCCTGAAGGTCTGGTCCAAGGACGGCGGCTCGCCGGTCACCGACGCCGACATGGCGGTCGACAAGCTGCTGCGCGAAGAGCTCGGCGCCGCCCGCACCGACTATGGCTGGCTGTCGGAGGAGACCGCCGACGATCCGGCGCGTCTGGCGCTGTCACGGCTCTTCGTGGTCGACCCGATCGACGGCACCGTCGCCTTCTTCAAGGAGAAGCCCTGGTGGGCGGTTTCGATCGCCGTGGTCGAGGACGGCCAGCCGGTTGTCGCGGTGCTCCATGCGCCGGAGCTCGACGAGACCTTCACCGCGACCGTCGGCGGCGGCGCCTTCCTGAACGGCGCGCCGATCCACGCCAGCGCCTGTGGCGCGGTCGAAGGCTGCGGCATGCTCGGCGACGGCCCGATGTTCAGGCACCCGGCCTGGCCGACGCCGTGGCCGGAGATGCGGATCGAAACCCGCAACTCCATCGCCTACCGCATGTGCCTGGTCGCCGACGGCCGCTTCGACGCCGCCATCGCCCTGACCCCCAAGAACGAGTGGGACCTGGCCGCCGCGGATCTGATCTGCCGCGAGGCCGGCGCCCTGGTGACCGATCACAAGGGCCGCAGCTACAGCTACAACAGACCGGATCCCACGGAACCGAGCCTGATCTGCGCCGCTCCTGACCTGCACCCGTTGATCCTTGAGCGCGTCCGGCATATCGAGCGGCGCACCTGATACTCACCTTGCGGAAGGGCCACCGCACATGACCGACAAGCAGCTTCTCCACATCGTCGTCGGCGGCGAACTGAAGGAAGTGAACGGGACCGAGTTCCGTGACCTTTCCAAGGTCGAGTTCGTCGGCGCCTACTCCAGCTATGGCGAGGCCTATTCGGCCTGGAAGTCGAAGGCCCAGGCGACGGTCGACAACGCCCACGCGCGCTACTTCATCATCCACGCCCACAAGCTGCTGGATCCGGCCAGCGAGCACTACCAGCACTGAGCGGCCGCCGACCGTCGCGCGGCTGTCGCCTGGCGATCACGCCGACGTCACGGAGCGTCGTTAGGAAGCCCCCATCAGGGAGGCTCCACATGCTTGGTAGTCTGTTCGGCGCGGGTCTGTTCGTGATCCTCGGGATCGTCATGACGGCGGTAAGCGCCCTCGACGGCGCCGCCTGAGCGGCCGCTATTCCCGGCGCAGAAGCTTGTCGGTGACGATGGCGCCCCACCAGGATGCCTTGAAGTCGGCCTTGATCTGCTTCGGGTCGTAGGCGTCGCTCTGCACCCAGTCGATGAAGCTGATCCCCTTGGGCTCGGCCTCCTCCAGATAGCGCTCGAAGACGTAGTCGAGGACCCCGGTCTTGCCCTGCTTCACATGCAGGGTGCGCAAGCCCAGTTCACTGAGCGCGTCGCGGATCGGCTCTCCCAAATGGAAGTGTCGGTAGAAGACGCTCATGATCCCCGCGCGGTCCGCCCCGGACTTGCAGTGCATCAGCGCCGGGTATTCGATCCTCTCGAACAGCGCCTTGGCGCCCAGCACGCGGTCGCGGCTCGGCGCCTCGCGCGACGTGATGATGAAGTCCTCAAACTTGAGGCCCAGCCGCTCGCAGGCGTCCTTTTCGAGCGCGTAGAAGCTGGCCCCCACCCCGCCGCGCAGGTTGACGATGGTCTTGATCCCGTCGCGCTTCCAGTACTTGAGCTGATAGGGCCAGGGCTGGGCGGCGCGGACCATGTCCGGGCCGATCCAGTGCGCATTGGAGAAGCCGACGCGCAGGAAGGCGTGATCGCCCCAGATCGAGCTCCAATAGGCCTTGAAGCGGCCCCACCGGGTGGAAAGGTCGTGGCCGGACAAGTGGCGCTCCCTGCAAGAGCGCCCTAAGTAGGGCTCTCCGCTCTTCGTCGCAAATCCTGAAGGCCGATTCCCCCGCCGATGACCGCGCCCGCAGAACTCACCAACCGCGCCCTGATGGCGCGGGTCTGGCGCGAGTATCTCAAGCCTCGCTGGCATGGGCTGGCCGTGGCGCTGGTCTGCGCGGGGCTGATCGCGGCGCTCAACACCAAGCTGCTGCAGATGATCCGCCCGGCGGTGGACGATCTGGTGACCAACAAGGACGCCGGGGCGATCGTCATCATCCCGCTGACGATCATCGGCCTGGCCCTCGGCCGCGCGCTGCTGCAGATCGGCCAGTCGACGCTGATCAACCGCATCGGCAACCGCGTCGTCGGCGCGGTCCAGGTACAGCTGTTCGGGCGTCTGATCCGGGCCGACCTCTCGCGGCTGCGCGGCGAGCACTCGGGCTCCTGGGTCTCGTCGATGCTCTACGACGCCGGCCTGATCCGTGAGGCCTCGACCAGCGGCATCGTCAACTACACCCGCGAGTTCCTGATCGTCATCGGCGCGGTCATCACCATGGGCCGGAACGACATCTGGCTGACCCTGGCCGTGGTCACCGTCGCGCCGCTGGCCAGCATCCTTCTGCGCCGCTTCTCCAAGCGCGCCCGCAAGGCGACCAAGGGGGCCATGGGCGAGACCTCGGCCCTGGCGACGGCGATCATGGAGGCTCTCGATGGCATCCGCATCGTCAAGATGGAGAACCGTGAGGACTACGAGGAGGCCCGGGTCGCCGAGGTGGTCAAGCGCCGCCAGAAGCATCTGATCCGCGGCTCGAACGCCCGCAGCCGCTCCGCGCCCGTCACCGAGCTGATGAGCATGGTCGTGGTCGCCGCCGTGTTCGTCTACGCCGGCTGGCGCGCCCAGCACGGCGGTATCTCGGCCGGGGCGCTGCTGGAGTTCATCCTCGCCCTGATGATGGCCGGCCAGTCGCTGCGCCAGCTGGCCAACCTGCAGACCGTCTTCACCGAGGGCACGACCGCCGCCCGCCGGCTGTTCGCGGCCATGGACGTGCGCCCCGAGGTTGTCGAGCCGGAGCACCCGGTGACGCTCCCGGTCGAGGGCAAGGCGCACATCCGCCTGGACGATGTCGGCTTCGTCTACGCCGGAGGCTCGGCGGCGCTCGACGGTGTGACGATCGAGGCGCGGCGGGGCGAGATGGTCGCGCTCGTGGGGCCGTCCGGCGGTGGCAAGAGCACCATCCTGTCGCTGATCCCGCGCTTCTACGACGCCAGCACCGGGACGGTGACCATCGACGGAATCAATGTCCGCGACGTCGAGATCGCCCGGCTGCGTGAGCGGATCGCGCTGGTCACGCAGGAGCCGTTCCTGTTCGACGACACCATCCGCGCCAACATCGCCTACGCCCGGCCGGACGCGACGGACGAGGAGATCGAGGCCGCCGCCCGCCAGGCCGCCGCCCACGACTTCATCCTCGCCACTCCGGACGGTTACGACACCGTCGTCGGCGAGGGCGCTTCGCGCCTGTCGGGGGGGCAGCGTCAGCGGATCGCCATCGCCCGCGCCTTCCTGAAGGACGCGCCGATCCTGCTGCTCGACGAGGCGACCAGCGCGCTCGACACCGAGAGCGAGGCCCAGGTCCAGGCCGCGCTCGAGCGGCTCATGGCCGGCCGCACAACGATCGTGATCGCCCATCGCCTGTCGACCGTGAAGGACGCCGACCGCATCTACGTGATCGACAAGGGCCGGGTGGTCGAAAGCGGCGCCCATGGCGAGCTGGTCGCCCAGCGCGGCCTCTACGCACGCCTCGCGAGCGCCCAGGATCTCGACACCGCCCCCGTGGGAGCTGCCTGACGTGAAGGCCTTCTTCCGGTCCGCCGCCGTCCAGGGCTTTCTCGCCGCCGTCTTCGCCGGCTGGCTGCGCCTCTGCTACGCGACCCTGCGCTGGGAGCGCGAGGGACAGGAGCGGGCTGAAGCGGTCTGGGCCGCCGGCGGCGGCGCCATCCTCTGCTTCTGGCACGCCCGCATCCCGCTGGGCCCCCAGAGCTGGCCGCAAGGCCCGGAGCGGCAGGACATGCGTGCGCTGATCTCGCGCTCGGCCGACGGCGAGTTCATCGCCCTGACGGTACAGAAGATCGGCTTCCCGGCTATCCGCGGCTCTTCGAAGAAGAACTCCGACCCTGGCAAGAACAAGCACGGGGAGCAGGCCTTTCGCGACATGATCAAATGGGTGAAGGGCGGCGGCGGCGTGGCCATCACCCCCGACGG
>JAZJXN010000027.1:9698-18553 GCA_040390885.1 Pseudomonadota bacterium
AGCAGGTCGAGGCGATGTTGGCGCGCCTCGATGCGGCCCGCGCGGGCCGGCCGAGGTGATGCAGCTGGGCACGCCCACCCTGGCCCGGATGACTGGCGCGCCGGTGCTGTTCGTCGGCCTCGCCAGCAAGCCCTGCATCCGCATCGGCAGCTGGGACCGCACCGTGATCCCGCTGCCGTTCTCGAAGGGCGCGATGGTCTGGGATGGCCCGGTCCGCGCCGGCCGCGAGGATGATCTGGAAGCGCTCAATACAGAATGGGCCGGGCGACTGAGCGCGGTCACCCGACGCGCCGAGGCGATGCTGGACGGGCCCGGCGGCGAGTGAGAGTCTAGGACCATGGCGCACGACCATTCCGACCACGACCATGGTCATTCCCACGGGCACGCCCATGGTCATGACCATGATGACGGACATTCCCACGGCCTGGGCGGGCACAGTCATGCCCCCGCCGATTTTGGTCGCGCCTTCGCCATCGGCGCGGCGCTGAACATCGCCTTCGTCGCGGCCGAGGCCGCCGCCGGTCTGTGGACGGGCTCGCTCGCCCTGCTGGCGGACGCGGGCCACAACCTGTCCGACGTCGCGGCGCTGCTGCTGGCCTGGGGCGCGGCGGTGATGGCCAAGAAGGCGCCGACGCTGCGGCGCACCTACGGCTATCGCAAGGGCACTATCCTGGCGTCCTTGGCCAATGCCGGCCTGCTGCTGCTGGCCGTCGGCGCCATTGTCTGGGAAGCGGTCCGACGCTTCGGCTCGCCGGATCCCATCGAGCCCGGCCCGGTGATGGTCGTCGCCGCCATCGGCGTGGTCATCAACACCGCCACCGCCCTGATGTTCATGAAGGGCCACAACGACCTCAACGTCCGCGGCGCCTTCCTGCACATGGCCGCCGACGCGGCGGTGTCGCTGGGGGTGGTCCTGGCGGCGCTCGTGATCCTGTTCACCGGCTGGTACTGGATCGACCCGGCCGTCAGCCTCGCCATCGCGGCCGTGATCGTCATCGGCACCTGGGGGCTGCTGCGCGACTCGCTGGACCTGGCGCTGGACGCCGCGCCGCGGGGCATCGACACCGCCGCCGTGAAGGCGTGGCTCGCGAGCCGACCCGGGGTCAGCGAAGTCCACGACCTGCACATCTGGGCGATGAGCACCACCGAGACCGCCCTGACCGCGCACCTCATCCGACCCGACAACGCCAATTGCGACGTCTTCCTGCGCGAGACCGCCGAGGGACTGGAGAAAGCCTTCAGGATCGGCCACCCGACGCTGCAGGTCGAAACCGGCGAGGGCGGCCATCCCTGCCATCTCTCCCCCGCCCACGTGGTTTGAGCGGTTGCCCCAGAGCGCGCCTCTGTCCCTGACTCTCTACCGACTCGGCGTGGCGCTGTTGGAGCCGTTCACGCCGGCGATCCTCAAAGGCCGCGCCCGGCGCGGCAAGGAAGACCCCGCGCGGCTGGACGAGCGGACGGGACATGCGTCGGTGGCGCGGCCGGACGGCCCGCTCGTCTGGATCCATGCGGTCAGCGTCGGCGAGAGCCTGTCGGTCCTGCCGGTGGTCGAGCGACTGCGCGAGCGGCGGCCGGACCTGACCGTGCTGGTCACCTCGGGCACCGTGACCTCCGCCAGCCTGCTGGCGAAACGACTGCCGGCCGGGGCCATCCATCAGTACGCGCCGCTCGACACGCCAGGGGCGGCGAAGCGCTTTCTCGACCACTGGCGGCCGGGGTTGGCGGTGTTCGTCGAGAGCGAGTTCTGGCCGAACCTGATCCTCGGCGCCAAGGCGCGGGGCGCGAGGTTGGTGCTGCTCTCGGCGCGGGTCACGGAGAAGACCGCCAAGGGCTGGGGGCGCGCGCCCGGCATGGCGAGGGCCGTTCTGAAGGCCTTCGACCTCATCCTGCCTCAGGACAGCGCCACCGAGGTTCGACTGCAGCGGTTCGGCGGGCGCTGCGCCGGCCAGCTGAACCTGAAATACATCGGCGAGCCGCTGGCCTGCGACGAGACCGAACTGACGCGCCTTAAGGCGATGGTCGGCGACCGTCCCGTCGTCCTCGCCGCCAGCACCCATCCGGGGGAGGAGGCCTACATCGCCTCGGCTTTCGCGGGCATGCCCGCGATCGCCCCCCAGCCGCTGCTGATCATCGCGCCGCGGCATCCCGATCGCGGCGCCGAAGTCGCGGCCTTGCTGCGCGCCCGGGGCCTGGTCGTCGCCCGCCGCTCGACCGGCGAGGCGCTGGGCGCCGGGATCCAGGTCTATGTCGCCGACACCCTGGGCGAGATGGGGCTGCTGTTCCGTCTGAGCGCCATGGCGGTGATGGGCGGCAGCTTTGTCGATGGCGTCGGCGGCCACAATCCTCTCGAGCCTGCGCGGCTGGGCGTTCCCCCGATCACCGGCGAATGGGCCTTCAACTTCACGGACGTCTATCGCGACATGTTCGACGAGCAGGCGGCGCTGCTGGCGGAGCGCGAGGACGACCTGGCGCGCGTGATGCACGGGCTGCTCGCCGATCCATCGCGCGCCCGGCGCACCGGCGCCACGGCCCGCGCCTTCGCCCGCGCGCGGTCGGCGGCCCTTGAAGAGGCCTGGGACAAGCTGGAGCCTCTGCTGCCATGAAGCTGTCGACACCGCGTTGGTGGTATGTCCGCGACAAGGCCCCTGGTCAGGTGCGCCGGATGCTGCTGACGCCACTGTCCTGGATCTGGGCGGGCGTCACCGCCAACCGCATCGCCAGGACCACGCCCGAGGACGCCGGGCTTCCGGTGATCTGCGTCGGCAACCTGACCGCGGGCGGGACGGGAAAGACGCCGGTCGTGCGCGAGCTGCTGCGCGTGCTGACCGCCAGAGGGCTGGCGGCGAATGGCCTGTCCCGCGGCTACGGCGGGAAGCTGAAGGGGCCTCTGCGGGTCGATCCCGCCGTCCACACCGCCGCCGATGTCGGCGACGAGCCGCTGATGCTCGCCGTGGACTATCCGATCTGGATCTCGCCCGACCGCCCCGCCGGCGCCAGGGCGGCGAAGGCCGGCGGCGCCCAGGTGGTGGTCATGGACGACGGCCACCAGAACCCGTCGCTGAAGAAAGCCCTGTCGCTGGTCGTGGTCGATGGCGAGACGCGGGGCAACGAGTGGCCATTCGGCGATGGCGCGGTGTTCCCCGCCGGCCCGATGCGTGAGCCGCTGGCCGTCGGCCTGGCCCGCGCCGACGCGGTCGTGCTGCTGCTCCCCAACGATCTCGACGGGCCAGACCCGGAATTGCTGGAGCTGTTTGGAGAGACGCCGGTGCTGGTGGCGCGGCTCGAGCCCGCGGCTCCGCCGCCGTCTGGCCCGCAGGTCGGGTTCGCCGGTGTCGGCAAGCCGTGGAAGGTCGAGCGCGCGCTGGTCGCCGCCGGCTGCGACCTGAAGGACTTCGCGCCGTTCCCCGACCACGGGGCGTATGACGGGGCGACGCTAAAGGCGCTGGCGCGACGCGCCGAGGACTTCGACGCCGGTCTGGTGACAACCGAGAAGGACTGGGTCCGCCTGCCGCCGGCGTGGCGGGAGCGGATCAAGGCCTGGCCGGTTCGGGCCCGGTTCGAGGACGAAGCCGAGCTCGAAGCCCTGCTTCAGTCGGCCTTGTAGACCGTCCCGCCGCGCATCACGAACCGCACCCGGGTCAGCTCGGTGACATCGGCCAGCGGATCGCCCTTCACGGCGATCAGGTCGGCCTGTTTGCCCGGAAGCAGCGAGCCGATCTGGGCAGTCAGGCCGAAGTGGTCGGCGGCCCAGACGGTGGCGGCGCGGATGGCGTCGATCGGCGTGAAGCCGGCCTTCAGCAACAGCGCGAACTCGCCTGCGTTGTCGCCATGGGCGGAGACGCCGGTGTCGGTGCCGAACGCGATCCTGGCCCCGCCCTGATAGGCCCGGCGGGTCATGTCGATCATCAGCGGGCCCGCGATCATGGCTTTGTCCCGTTGGGCGGGCAGCAGGTAGGTGTTCGGCCTGCTCGCCTCGCGGACCACGAAGTCCCCCGCCATCAGCGTCGGGATCAGGTAGGCGCCATTGCTCTTCAGCAGCTTGATCGAGTCGGCGTCGACATAGGTGCCGTGCTCGATGGAGTCGCCGCCGGCGCGCAAGAAGGCATCGATGCCGTCCTTGCCGTGGGCGTGGGCGGTGACCTTTCGGCCCATGGAATGGGCGGCCTCGACGATGGCCTTGAGTTCGTCGTCCGAGAACTGCTGGGCCAGGCCGGCGGCGGTCGGCGAAAGCACCCCGCCGGTAGCGGTGATCTTGATGATGTCGGCGCCGGCGCGGACCTGTTCGCGCACCGCGCGGCGGCAATCGTCCGGGCCGGAGCAGACCGAGGTGGGCCGGAACGCATGCACCAGCTCCTCGGGCATGCCGTTGCCAGGGTCGCCATGCCCGCCGTGCACCGAGATGGGCGAGCCGGCGGCGATGATGCGCGGCCCCGGGATGCGGCCGGCCTTGATGGCGTCGCGCAGCGCGAAGATCGACTCGTTAGGCGCGCCCACGTCGGCCACGGTGGTGAAGCCGGCGTTCAGCGTCTTCAGCGCGTACCAGGCGCCGTCGAGGGCCAGGTCGGACTTGGTCTTGGTGAAGCGTTCGACGCGCTGGTTGGGGCCATTCTCGCCAGTCAGGTGGACGTGGCTGTCGATCAGGCCAGGCAGCACGAAGCTGTCCTGCAGGTCGACGACCCTGGCGCCGGCGGCGGTGGTGTAGCCGTCCTCGATCCGCAGGATCTTGCCGTCCTGGACGACGATGGTCTTGCCGGTCTCGACCTTGCCGGCGCCGGGGTCGGCCAGCAAACGGCCGGCCTGGATGTAGGTGAGCGGCGCCGCGGCCGGCGTCGACTGTGCGTTGGCGAGGCCGAGGCCTGCCGCGATCGCGAGCACGCCGACGACGGCGCCCGCGAGCGCCTGCTTCATCCCCCGATGCATGTCCCTAGGCTCCGGCTCTCTTGGCGAACACCAGCGCCGCGTCGGCCAGCGCCGGCACGCGCGCTTCCATCGTCTGGGCATGGGCGCTGGCGGCGGTGCCGTCGCGAACCCGGCCGACGATCCCCTGGCAGATGCCGGCCAGGCGGAACATGTTGTAGGCGAAGTACCAGTCGAGGTTCGGCAGGCCGTCGCGGCCCGTGGCCGCGCAGTACTGCGCGACCGCTTCCTCGACGGTGGGGATGCCCCAGCTCTTCAGGTCCTCGATGTTCGACAGCGAGGCCCGCTCGCTGCCCGGCATCACCCAGTGCATCAGCAGGTAGGTGAAGTCGGCCAGCGGATCGCCGAGCGTCGACAGCTCCCAGTCCAGCACCGCGGCGACCTTCGGCTCGGTCGGGTGCAGCACCATGTTGTCGAGGCGGTAGTCGCCGTGGACGATGGACGTCCGGTCGTCCCCCGGCGTGGTCGACGGCAGGAATTCCATCAGCCGGTTCATCGACGGGATGCTGGCGGTCTCGGACGCCTTGTACTGCTTGATCCAGCGGTCGATCTGGCGGGAGAAGTAGTTGCCGGGGCGGCCGTAGTCGCCCAGGCCGATGGCTTCGTAGTCGGTGTTGTGCAGGTCGGCGAGCGTGCCGATCTTGGCCCGGAAGATCGCGCCGCGCTCGGCGGGCTGGTAGTCCGGAAGGGTCTGGTCCCAGAGAATCCGGCCCTCGACGTTGTCCATCACGTAGAACATCGTGCCGAGGACGTCCTCGTCCGTGCACAGGGCGTAGGCGTGGGCGACCGGGAAGCCGGTCTTGCCGAGCGCCGAGATCACCTTGTACTCGCGGTCGACGGCGTGGGCCGACGGCAGCAGCTTGCCGGGCGGCTTGCGGCGCAGGACGTAGCGCTTTTTCGGCGTGACCAACTGATAGGTCGGGTTCGACTGCCCGCCCTTGAACTGGCGGACTTCCAACGGGCCCTGGAAGCCTTCGACGTTGGCCTTGAGCCACGCTTCGAGCTTGGCCTCGTCGATGCGGTGCCGCTCGTCGACCGGCTTGGTGCCCGAGTTCAGGTCCTGCGCGGTTGGCGCGTCGTCGGCCATGAACGTTTCCCCATTTTCGTACGCTTGTTTGAAGCGGGCGAGTTTAGGGGCTCGCGCGCGTGGCGCAAGGATGCCCTCAGGTCAGCGCCATTTCCGGCGATGGCCGCAGCGCGTGCAGGTCATGAACCCCCGCCGCGACTTGCTGTTGGTGTACTCATGGCGTCTTGCGAACAGACATCGCAAGAAACTCAGTACGTCGAACGTCATTACGCGACCCCCACGTGTAAACACGGCCCCGACCTCGTGTAGGCGAGAGTCGGCGCTGGGCGCCATAGTCTAATTTGACGAGACGACTACAGGGCGCGCCAGCCGATGTCCGACCGGTAGAAGCCTCCCGGGAAGCTCACCGCACCGACCGCCGCATAGGCGATGTCGCGCGCTTCATGCAGCGTGGCCCCCAGCGCGCAGATGTTCAGCACGCGACCGCCAGCCGAGCGCAGCGCGCCTCCAGCGTCCCGAACCGTCCCGGCATGGAAGATCACCGCTTCGCCGCCGAAGTCGGAGTCGGCGCCCTGGATCTCGACGCCTGAGACCGGCGCATCGGGGTAGCCCTCGGCCGCGTAGACCACGCACAGGGCGCTTTCCTCGCGCCACGCCGGCGGCGACATCGCGGCCAGCGCGCCTTCGGCGGCGGCCTTCAGGTAGGGGACGATGTCGCTCGCCAGCCGCAGCATCAGCACCTGGCATTCGGGGTCGCCGAAGCGGGCGTTGAATTCGACCAGCTTGGGACCTTCGTCGGTGAGCATCAGGCCGGCGTAGAGCACGCCGCGATACGGGTTGCCCTCGGCGGCCATGCCCCGGACAGCGGGCAGGACGGCTTCTTCGAAAGCCTGCCGGGCCAGGGCTTCGGTCAGCACCGGAGCCGGGCTGTAGGTGCCCATGCCGCCGGTGTTGGGCCCTTCGTCGCCATCGTAGGCGCGCTTGTGGTCCTGGGCGAAGCCGAACGGGATCGCCGTCTCGCCGTCGCACAGGGCGAAGAAGGACGCCTCCTCGCCGTGCATGAACTCCTCGATCACGACCCGCGCGCCGGCCGTTCCGAAGCGGCCGCCGAGCATGTCGGTCACGGCGGCGTCGGCCTCTGCGCGGTCGGCGGCGATGACCACGCCCTTGCCGGCGGCGAGGCCGTCAGCCTTGATGACGAACGGCGCGCTCAGGGTGTCGAGGAAGACGCTGGCGGCGTCCGCCGTCTCGAACACGCCGTAGCCGGCGGTCGGCAGGTTGTGGCGGGCGCAGAAGTCCTTGGTGAAGGCCTTGGACGTTTCGAGCCGGGCCGCCGAGGCGGTCGGGCCGAAACAGGGAATCCCCCGTTCGGCCAGCCGGTCGGCCAGCCCCACCTCGAGCGCCGACTCGGGCCCGACGACCACGAGGTCGGCGCCGATCTCCTCGGCCAGGGCGACGAGACCGTCGACGTCGGTGACCTTGACCGCGCGGGTCTCGCACACCGCGGCGATGCCGGGATTCCCGGGGGCCGCGACCAGTCGCGTCAGCAGCGGCGATTGAGCGATCTTCCAGGCCAGCGCGTGTTCACGGCCGCCCGATCCGACGAGGAGGATGTTCATGAGGGGGGTTTTGCCTGTGGGCGTGGGGGCGTCAAGCGCGACGACTCTCCACCCCCTTCATGGGACGGCTGGGCCCGCCGGGACCGGAGGGTGCGGCCGCCGCAGAATCCCACGCTGTCGGCTGTCCCGACTGTCCCTCCCCGCTGAGGGGAGGGAGGAAGGCCTAGGCTTCCAGATCCAGCGAATAGCCGGCAGACCGCACGGTGCGGATCGGATCGCCCGAGGCGTCCCGGTTCAGGGCCTTGCGCAGGCGACCGATGTGAACGTCGACGGTGCGGGCTTCGACATAGACGTCCGAGCCCCAGACCGCGTCCAGCAGCTGTTCGCGGCTGAACACCCGGCCGGGATGCTGCATCAGGTGGTCGAGGAGGCGGAACTCGGTCGGGCCGAGGTGGATCTCCTTGCCATCGCGCTTCACCCGGTGGGCGACGCGGTCGATGACGATGTCCCCGAAGGTGACGCGGTCGTCGGCGAGCCCCGGGCGAATCCGGCGCATGACCGCACGGATGCGGGCGGTCAGTTCCGTCATCGCGAACGGCTTCACGACATAGTCGTCGGCGCCGGTGTCGAGGCCGCGAACACGGTCGCTCTCCTCGCCGCGGGCGGTCAGCATCAGGATCGGCAGGTTTCGGCTTTCGGGGCGCTGGCGCAGACGGCGGCAGACCTCGATGCCCGAGACCTTGGGCAGCATCCAGTCGAGCACGACCAGGTCGGGCAGCTGCTCCTGGGCCATGATCAACGCCTCCTCGCCGTCACCGGCGTGGACCACGCGATAGCCCTCCTTCTCGAGATTGTACTGAAGCAGGGTGGCGAGGGCGTCCTCGTCCTCGACCACCAGAACGGTCGGCATCATTGGCTCAGGGCATCCATCTTCGGCCGCTGCGAGACAATCTCGCGGCCGGTGATCTCGAAGTGCACGATCTCGGCGATGTTGGTGGCGTGGTCGCCGATGCGTTCAAGGTTCTTGGCGACGAACAGCAGGTGGGCCCCGGCGGTGATCGTCCGGGGATCGCCCATCATGTAGGTCAGCAGTTCGCGGAAGAGGCTTTCATAGTGTTCGTCGACCTCGGTGTCCCGGGTCCAGACGGCCACGGCGCGGTCCACCTCGGACGCGGTGTACGCATCAAGCACTTCCTTTAGCCGGCCGGCGACCAGCTTGCCCATCCGCTCGATCGAGCGGGTCACCGGGCCAGCCGGTTCAGCCTCGGCCAGGATCAGGGTGCGCTTGGCGATGTTCTTGGCCAGGTCGCCGCAGCGTTCCAGGTTCATGGCGATCTTCATCGCCGACATGG
>JAZJXN010000028.1:0-20103 GCA_040390885.1 Pseudomonadota bacterium
TGGAAGTGAAGGGCATCGCCGACGGCGAAGTGGCGCGCGACATCCGCGGCGCCGACCCGATCGCCAACGGCCAGCTGACCCGTGAAGAGCTCGACAAGGCCGGCGCCGACGCCAGCTACCGCATGGTCCAGCAGAAGAGCCGCCACGCCGAGCTGCTGAAGCCGGTCAAGAAGGCCCCGCGCTATACGCCCGTGTCGCGCCGCCAGGATCGTCCGGACGCCATCGCCTGGTTCGTCCGCAACCACCCGGAAGTGACCGACGCCCAGATCTCCAAGCTGCTCGGCACGACCAAGGCCACCATCGAGTCGGTGCGCGAGCGCGCGCACTGGAACTCGGCCAACATCAAGCCGGTCGATCCGGTGACGCTCGGCCTGACCACCCAGATCGAGCTGGATGGCCTGGTCCGCAAGGCCGCCGACAAGAAGGCCAAGGACAACGCCCGCAAGGGCATCGTCGAGCCCGAAGGCGAAACCCTGAAGCCGGCCGACGCGCCGGTCCCGCAGGACGAGCCCGAGCGCCGCGTCGACGACTCGAACGTGTTCAGCAGCTTCGGCGGCGACGACGCCGACGAGGACTGATGACCAGGGGACATGCTCCGAAGGTGCGTGTCCCCGGCACCAAGCGCTGAGACAGGGGGCGCGCACCGGCTCTGCCGGATCATATCCCCCACATGAAGAGGGCCTCCCGGCTGACCGGGAGGCCCTTTTTCCTTCTAGTGCACCCGCGTACGCAGGTTTTCGATCTCTTCCTTCAGGCGTAGCTTCTGTCGCTTCAGTTCCTTCAGGCGGACGTCGTCAGAGGCCGGGCGGTTCGTCTCGTCCTCGATAAGCCTGTCCAGCGTTTGGTGACGGTTACCGAGTTCGCGAATGCGGGCATCCAGCGCCATACCTCGTCTCCTTCTCTGTGGGCATCGAAGAGTGAACACCCGGATCGCTCCGAAGTCAGATCACATATCGTTGCGCGGACGCGTCCGGTTCTCGCCGCCTTTCGGAGCTAAGCGGCGCGCGGTAGGCTAGGGGCATGAGCGACAACGGACGGCAGAGACTGGTCATCGGCATTTCGGGCGCCTCGGGCGTGGTCTACGGACTACGCGCGCTGGAAGCCTGTCGAGACCTGGGGGTCGAGAGCCACCTGGTCCTGTCCAAGGCCGCAGCCCTGACCCTGTCGCAGGAAACGGCGCTGACGGTCGCCGACGTCACCGCCCGGGCCGATGTCACGCACAAGGTCGGCGACGTCGGCGCGGCGCCGGCCTCGGGCTCGTTCCGCACGCTGGGCATGATCATCGCCCCCTGTTCGGTGCGGACAATGAGCGAGATCGCCACCGGCGTGACCTCGTCGCTGCTGACCCGCGCCGCCGACGTGACGCTGAAGGAGCGCCGGCCGCTGGTGTTGATGGTGCGTGAAACGCCGCTGCACCTTGGCCATCTGCGCACGATGGTGAAGCTGGCCGAGATGGGCGCGGTGATCGCCCCGCCGCTGCCGGCCTTCTACGCGAAACCGGTCAGCCTGGAGGAGATGGTCGACCAGTCCGTCGGCCGGGCCCTCGATCTTTTCGGCCTCGACTGGACACCCGTCAGGCGCTGGGGCGAAGACATCGCCCCCATTCTCGGCGGGGGGCTGTAGCCTTGAGTTTGTGGGATTGGACGCTGGAGGTCTACGACCGCCCGGGCGTGCCGGAGGCGACTCTGGCGCTGCAGGACGAGCATGGCCTCAACACCTCGCTGCTGCTGTGGGCGGCCTGGGCTGACCCCGACCGCGAGGCCCTGGCCAACGGCGTGCAGAGCACCGTGCTCTGGGACGAGACCGTGCTCTGGCCGCTGCGCAACGTGAGGCGTGCGCTGAAGGCGCCGCGGCCGCCGTTCGACCACCTGGCGCGCGAGGGCCTGCGCGAGGACGTCAAGGCGGCCGAACTGCGCGCCGAGCGGCTGCTGATGGAGACGCTTGAAGGTCTGTCCGGCAAGGCTGAGACGCCCGACGTCATCGGCGCCCTGACCCGCGCGGCCTGGGCCTGGAACAGCGCCCCGCCGAAGGACGCCCTCGAACGCCTCGCGAAGGCCATGGCGTAGCGTCAACGACGCCGCTATTTTGAGCCGGTACGGGGAGCGTGTGACCATGAATGACGACGACGACGGGCTGATCGCGTTTCCCGACGTGGAAGTCCGTGGCCGGCTGCTGGTCCTCCGCCAGCAGCATCAGGATCTCGACGCCGCCGTCGCCGCGCTCGAGCTCGTGGCCCAGCCCGACCAGCTCCAGATCGCCCGGCTGAAGAAGCAGAAGCTGATCCTCAAGGACCAGATCAGCAAGCTCGAGGCCCAGCTGACCCCGGATATCATCGCCTGAAACCCTCTCCCTCCGGGAGAAGGAAAATCACCAGCTGTCCACCCACCGCCGCGAGGGCCGCGTGCGGGGCGGGCAGCTGTCCAGCCCTCGCGACACCCAGCGCCGGGTCTCCGCCGGGTCGATGACGGCGTCGATTTCCAGCGCCGCGGCCATGCTGGTCGCCTTGCCGGCGGCGTAGAGGCGGCCGACCAGCTGCTCGAACAGCGCCTTGTTCTTCTCCGGGTCGGTCTCGGCGGCGAGTTCCTTGCTGTAGCCGAGCTTGACCGCCCCCTCGAGGCCCATGCCGCCGAACTCGCCGGTCGGCCAGCTGGCGATGAAGACCGGCGAATGGAAGCCGCCGCCCGCCATCGCCTGGGCCCCGAGGCCGTAGCCCTTGCGCAGCACGATGGTGAAGATCGGCACGCCCAGCTTGGCCCCGGCGATGAACATGCGGCTGACGCGGCGCACGGCGGCGGCGGCCTCGCTGTCCGGCCCGACCATGAAGCCGGGCGTGTCGCACAGGCTCAGCACCGGCAGGTCGAAGGCGTCGCACAGCTGCAGGAAGCGCGCGGCCTTCTCGGCCCCGTCGCAGTCGATAGCCCCGCCGAGGTGGCGCGGGTCATTGGCGATCAGGCCCATCGGCCGGCCCTCGATCCGCACGAAGCCGGTGATCATCCCGGCGGCGAAGCCGCGCCGCAGCTCCAGGAACGAGCCGGTGTCGACGAGGTCCTCGATCAGCGGCCGGATGTCGTAGACCCGCAGCCGGTTCTCCGGGATCGACCGGCGAAGGTTGCGCTGGTCGGCGGCGGTCCAGTCGGCGACGCGGCCCTGGAAGCTCGACATCGCCTGTTTGGCGAGGGCCGTCGCATGGGCCTCGTCGTCCGCGAGAATGTCGATGACGCCGTTGGCCCACTGGATCTCGCTGGGACCGATGTCGTCGGGCTTGAACACGCCCAGGCCGCCGCCCTCGATCATCGCCGGGCCGCCCATGCCGAGATTGCTGTCCTTGGTCGCGATGATGATCTCGCTCAGCCCCGCGATGGCCGCGTTGCCGGCGAAGCAGCGGCCGGCGACGATGGCGATCTTCGGCACCTCGCCCGACAGCTCGGCGAACTTGCCGAAGGTGGTGACGTCGAGACCGGCCACGCCCGTGCCGTCGGTGTCGCCCGGCCGGCCGCCGCCGCCCTCGGCGTACCAGACCAGCGGCAGCTTCTGCTCCCCGACGATGTGCAGCAGCCGGTCCGTCTTCTTGTGATTGTTGTTCCCCTGGGTGCCGGCCAGGACGGTGAAGTCGTAGCTCAACGCCGCCACCCGCGCCTTCTCGGGCGGGAACAGGTGCCCGTTGATGGCGCCGATGCCGGCGATCAGCCCGTCGGCGGGCGTGCTCTTGATCAGGTCGTCCAGCGTCCGGCGGCGGCGCTGGGCGGCGATGGTCAGGGCGCCGTATTCGATGAAGCTGCCCGCATCGAGCAGGTCGTCCAGGTTCTCGCGCGCGGTGCGATGGCCGGTGCGGCGGCGCTTGGCCACGGCCTCGGGCCGATTGGCGTCGAGGGTGAAGGCGTGGCGGTCGATCACCTCCTGCAGGTCCGGGCGGATGTGGTCGGGATCGACCTGCGCGGCCTCCGTCTCGGCGTCGGCGGCGACCTCGGCGGGCTCCAGGAACAGGATCGCCTGGCCCTTCATCAGCGTCTCGCCCTTGCTGGCGGCGATGCGGATCACGCGGCCGCCCTCGGGCGCGGCGACGACATGCTCCATCTTCATCGCCTCGAGAACGGCGACCGTCTGGCCGGGTCGGACGAGGTCGCCCTCGGCCACCTCGATGACGCCGACCGTGGCCTGCAGCGGGGCGGTGACCGCGCCCTCGGCGGCCTCGATCACCGGCGGCGGGACGGGCGTCGTGGCGGGCGCGGCGCCCTCTGCCTGGGGACGCTTCGGATAGCCGGCCGCCGTCTCCAGCAGCCTCGGCAGCTTCTCTTCCAGGAACTTCGTGGTCCCCGCACCGGCGACGATCTCGGGCTCGGCGAGCAGGGCGCGCAGCAGGTCGGCGTTGGTCTCGACGCCCTCGAGCCGGAACTCGCCCAGCGCCCGGGCCGTGCGGCGGCAGGCTTCCTCCATCGTCGCGCCGCGGCCGATGACCTTGGCCAGCAGGCTGTCGTAGTTGGGGCTGGTGACGTAGCCGGCGTAGCCGAAGCCGTCGACGCGGACGCCCGGGCCGCTCGGCGGCTCGTAGACGCTCAGACGGCCGCCGCCGGGCGTCGTGGCGCCGTCGGCGCTCAGGGTCTCGAGGTTGACCCGCGCCTGCACCGCATAGCCGCGCGGGGCCGGGGTCTCGGTCAGCCCGACCTGGGCCAGGGTGCGGCCCGCCGCCAGCTCGAACTGGATGCGGACCAGGTCGACGCCGGTGACCTCCTCGGTGACGGTGTGCTCGACCTGCAGCCGGGCGTTGGTCTCGATGAAGGCGAAGCCGCCCTTGGCGTCGACCAGAAACTCCACGGTCGCCAGCGTGCGATACTTGGCGGCCGCGCAGAGTCGCTCGGCCGCCTCGTGCAGCGCCTTGCGCAGCGGCGCGGGCAGGACGGCGGGGGCGATCTCGACGAGCTTCTGGTTACGGCGCTGGACAGAGCAGTCGCGGTCGCCGACCACCACCACGGCGCGACCGTCGGCGGCGATCTGGACCTCGATGTGCCGGGCCTGATCGACCAGCCACTCGGCATAGACGGCGCCGTCGCCGAAGGCCGCCTGGGCCTCGCGCGAGCAGGCGGCCAGCGCGAACTCGATTTCCGCCTCGCTGCGCACGGCCCGCATGCCGCGTCCGCCGCCGCCGGCGACGGCCTTGAGCATCATCGGGCCGTTCTTCTTGAAGAAGGCCTTGGCGCCCGCGAGGTCGATCGGACCGGTTCCGGCCAGCACCGGCGCCTTGGCCTTGGCCGCCAGCGCGCGGGCCTTGGCCTTGTCGCCGAACAGTTCGAGCGCCTCGGGCGAGGGGCCGACGAAGGTGATCTTCGCGGCGGCGCAGGCCCGGGCGAAGGCGGCGTTCTCCGACAGGAAGCCGTAGCCGGGATGGATGGCGTCGCACTTCGCCGACTTCGCCGCCGCGATCATGCCGTCGATGTCGAGATAGGCCTTCGGACCCGACCCCTTCAAGGCCACGGCCTCGTCGGCCGCCGTCACATGCAGCGAGGCCGCGTCGTCCTCGGCGTAGACGGCCACGCTGGCCAGGCCCAGGTCCGCCGCCGCCCGGGCGATGCGGATGGCGATCTCGCCACGGTTGGCGATGAGCACGCGTTTGAAATTCACTGGGTCCGCCCCGCTTATACGGTTGTTTGAAGCCACCATACCGCGCGTCGCCGGGGTGGCCACCGGGAACCTTGGGCTTGACTCCACGCTTCGTCGGGAAGAGAACAAAAGTAGAACAAAGGAGATCGTCATGCCGGGGTCGCGCGAGGCGCGCCTTGCGGCCGTGAGAGGCCAGATCGCCGCTCTGGAAGCGGGGACTCGGACTCCATCTCCTGTCCAGCCGTTCGGCGATCCCCGGGTCGACGACTGCCTGCCGGGCGGCGGCCTGCCGCTGGGCCGCTGGCATGAACTGACCTCCGGCGGGATGGAGGTCGAGACCGGCGCGGTGGCGGCCGGCTTCGCCGCCATGCTGGCCCGGCCGCTGTCGGCGACCGGGGCAGTGATCTGGATCCTGCGCCGCGACGACCTCTATGCGCCGGGCCTGACGACGATGGGCTTTCCCGCCCGGTCGTTGATCCAGGTGCGGGTGCGCGACGAGCAACAGGCGCTGATGGCGCTGGAGGACGCGCTCGGCTCGACCGGGGTGGCGGCGGTGGTCGGCGAGGTCGAGGACGTCGACCTGACCGCGGGCCGCCGGCTTCAGCTGGCCTGCGAGCGGCATGGAGCGACCGGGTTGATCGTGCGTCGCAGGCCCTATGGCGGCGTCTCGCGCAAGGCCCAGGGCGGCTCGGCGGCGGCGACGCGCTGGCGGCTGGCGGCCGCGGCCAGCCTTCCGCCGGCCGGGGAGCCGGGACTGGGCCCGCCGCGCTGGCATGCGGCGCTCGAACGCTGCCGGGGCGGACGTCCCGGCGAATGGATCCTCGAAGGACGGCAGGAGGCCGACCATGGCCCGCATCCTTTCACTGTGGTTTCCGGATTGGCCGATCACGACCTGGCGGCGGAAGAACGCTGGAAGCGCAGCGCCTGATAATAAATCCGCTCATCCCCGCGAAGGCGGGGACCCAGGTGTTTTGGGGACGGTTCGGACAAGCTCGGGGGTTTCAGAAAAAGCCTGGGTCCCCGCCTTCGCGGGGATGAGCGGAAATAGTGAACCCTTCGCCCTACTCATCACCGACCGAGGAACCCGCCGGCTCCACGCCCTCGACGCCGTCGCCCGGACGCTGGGGCTGTTCGCGGGCCAGAAGGCCACCGACGCCGCCGCTCTGGTCCCCGAACTCGAGACCGCCGAGGCTGACCCCGACGGCGACGCGGCCGCGCTGCAGGCCCTCTGCGACTGGTGCGTGCGCTTCTCGCCGGCCGTGGCCATCGACGGCGTCGACGGGTTGTTCCTCGACATCACCGGCGTCTCCCACCTGTGGGCGGGGGAGCAGGCGATGGCCGACGACCTCGTCGCCCGGCTGGCCGCCAACGGTATTCCCGCCCGCGCCGCCGTGGCCGACACCGCCGGCGCCGCCTGGGCCCTGGCTCGGCACGGGCGGGGACTGGTCGTCGCTCCCCCCGGAGGCCAGGCATCGCTGCTCGCGCCGATGGCGATCGCCGCCCTGCGTCTGGACGCGGCCGCCATCGCCCAGCTGCCCCGGCTCGGCTTGACCCGCATCGAGCGGCTGCTCGGCCTGCCCCGGGCGCAGCTGACCCGCCGGTTCGGGCCGCTGACGGTGCTGCGGCTGGACCAGGCCCTTGGCCGGGCCGAGGAGGCGCTGATCTTCCGCCGGCCGCCGTCGCCCTGGTTCGACCGCCTCGCCTTCGCCGAGCCGATCAGCCAGCTTGACGACCTGGTCCGGGTCGCGGGCGACATCACCGCACGGCTGTGCGCGCGACTGCAGACCGAGGGCCGCGGCGGGCGGCGGTTCGAACTGACCTTCCACCGCCTCGACGGCAAGGCGTATCCGGTCCAGGTCGGACTGTCGGTCTGCGGCCGCGACGCCCGCGCCCTGACCCGGCTGTTCGCGCCCAAGCTGGAGACCATCGACCCCGGCTTCGGCATTGAGGTCGCCACCCTGTCGGCCGAGGGGGTTGAGCTGATCTCCGCCGCCCAGGGGCGGCTCGACGCCGGCCGGGCGATGGCCGACGAAGAGGGGCTGGCGGCGCTCGTCGACCGGCTCGCCAATCGGCTCGGCGAGGGTGAGGTCTGGCGAGCCGAGGTGTTCGAGAGTCACGTGCCCGAGCGCGCCGTGCGGCAGGCGCCCGCCATCGGCCGGCCGGCCGTCGTCGACTGGAGCGCCCACCGGCCCCGACCGATCCGGCTGTTCCCGCATCCCGAGGCGATCACCGCCGTCGCCGAACTGCCCGACGAGCCGCCGATCGCCTTCACCTGGCGCGGCCAGCGGCGGCGGGTGCGGCTGTCCGAAGGGCCCGAGCGCATCGCCGAGGAATGGTGGCGCAAGCCGATCGACGCGGTCGGAACCGGCTTCGTGCGCGACTACTACCGCGTCGAGGACGACACCGGCGCCCGCTACTGGCTGTTCCGCGCGGGGCTGTACGGCGACCCGGACAACCCGCCGCGCTGGTGGCTGCACGGGGTGTTCGCGTGACCGCCTACGTCGAGCTCCAGACCACCACCAACTACAGTTTCCTGCGCGGGGCCTCGTCCCCGGGAGAGCTGGCCCTGACGGCGCATCTGCTCGGCATCCAGGCCCTGGGGGTCACCGACCGCAACAGCCTGGCCGGCGTCGTGCGCGCCTGGGCGGAAGCCAGGCGGCAGGGCGCGAGAAGCCTGACCGGCTGCCGGATCGACTTCGCCGACGGGACGCCGAGCCTGCTCTGCTATCCCTCCGACCGCGAGGCCTACGCCCGCCTGACCCGGCTGCTGACGGTCGGTCAGCGACGGGCGGAGAAGGGCGAGTGCCTGCTCCACTGGGCCGACTTCCTTGAGCATGCGGAAGACCAGCTGGTGCTCATCGTGCCGCCGGCGGACCTGGACGAGCGGTTCGAGCGTGATCTGCGGAGGATGGCGGAGGCCTTGCCGGGCCGCGTCTGGCTCGCCGCCTCGCGACCCTATGTGGCGCTCGACATCAAGCGCATCTCCCGGCTCGACCGGCTGGGGCGGGACGTCGGCGCGCCGATGGTCGCCACCGGCGACGTCCTCTACCACGGCCCCGAACGCCGCCCTCTGCAGGATGTCCTGAGCTGCATCCGCGAGGGCTGCACCATCACCGAGGCGGGCTTCCGGCTGGAGGCCAACGCCGAACGTCACCTGAAGTCGCCGGCGGAGATGGCCCGGCTGTTCGCGCGCTGGCCGGAGGCGGTGGCGCGGACCGTGGAGATCGCCGGCCGCATCACCTTCGACCTCGGCACCCTGCGCGAGGAGTACCCCGACGAGCCGGCGCCGCCCGGCAAGACGGCGATGCAGCACCTGACCCGCCTGGCCTGGGACGGGGCCAAGGTCCGCTATCCCGAGGGGGTGCCGCGGAAGGTGAAGGACAACCTTCTGATGGAGCTGCGGCTCATCAAGAAGATGGACTACCCGAACTACTTCCTGACCGTGCACGACATCGTCGCCGAGGCCCGGCGGCTGGGCATCCTGTGCCAGGGGCGGGGGTCCGCGGCCAATTCCTCGGTCTGCTTCTGCCTGTTCGTGACCGCCATCGATCCGATGGAGCACCGGCTGCTGTTCACCCGCTTCATCTCGGAAAACCGCGGCGAGCCGCCCGACATCGACGTCGATTTCGAACACGCCCGGCGCGAGGAGGTGATGCAGTACGTGTTCCGGCGCTACGGTCGTTCGCACGCCGCCATCTGCGCCACGGTCATCCACTACCGGCCGCGGAGCGCCATCCGCGATGTCGGAAAGGCGCTGGGCCTGACCGAGGACATCACCGCCGCCCTGGCCAACACGGTCTGGGGCAGCTGGGGCGGAGAGATCGCCCAGGACCACATCCGTCAGGTGGGCCTCGATCCGGACAACGAACAGATCGTCCGGGCGGTCACCATCGCCACCGAGCTTCTCCAGTTTCCGCGGCACCTGTCCCAGCACGTGGGCGGCTTCGTCCTGACCAAGCGCCGGCTCGACGAGACTGTCCCGATCGGCAATGCCGCCATGGCCGACCGGACCTTCATCGAATGGGACAAGGACGACATCGACGCCCTGGCGCTGATGAAGGTCGATGTGCTGGCGCTGGGCATGCTGACCGCCCTGCAGAAGGGCCTAGTCATGCTGCGGCGGGACCATGGAGAGGACTATGCCGACCTCGCGGACATCCCGAAGGAGGAGAAGGGCGTCTACGACATGCTGTCGAAGGCCGACTCCGTCGGCGTGTTCCAGGTCGAGAGCCGGGCCCAGATGTCGATGCTGCCGCGGTTGCGACCGGCGACCTTCTACGATCTCGTCATCGAGGTGGCGATCGTCCGGCCCGGGCCGATCCAGGGCGGCATGGTGCACCCCTACCTGAAGCGCCGGCAGGGCATCGAGAAGCCGGACTGGCCCGCGCCGCATCCCGACCACGGCCCGCCCGACGAACTCAAGCAGGTGCTCGGCCAGACGCTCGGCGTGCCGCTGTTCCAGGAACAGGCGATGAGCCTGGCGATCGAGGCGGCCAAGTTCACGCCGTCCGAGGCCGACGGGTTGCGCCGGGCGATGGCCACCTTCCGCAACCTCGGCGACCCGGCCGAGTATCGCGAGCGGTTCGTCGGCGGCATGGTCGCGCGCGGCTACCAGGAGGAGTTCGCGACCCGCTGCTTCAAGCAGATCGAAGGCTTTGGCTCCTACGGCTTCCCCGAGAGCCATGCGGCCAGTTTCGCGAAGCTGGTCTATGTCTCGGCCTGGCTGAAGTGGCGATGGCCGGACGTGTTCTGCGCCTCGCTGCTGAACTCCCAGCCGATGGGCTTCTACCAGCCGGCGCAGCTGGTCCGCGACGCCCGCGACCACGGCGTCGAGGTGCTGGCGCCCGACATCTCCTTCAGCGACTGGGACTGCACCCTGGAGCCGCCGACCAGGCCTGGCGGGCGGCTCAAGGCGGTGCGGCTGGGCCTGCGCCAGATCAAGGGGCTGCGGAAGGACGAGATGGAGCGGCTGGTCGTGGCCCGCGCCGCCGGAGCCCGGACGCTCGTCGAGCTGGCCCGCGCGGCGACGTTGTCACGCCGGTCACTGGAGCTGCTGGCCGAGGCGGACGCCTTCCGCTCGCTGGGTCTGGATCGCCGCGCCGCGTTGTGGGCGGTCAAGGGCGAGGCCGCCGAGGTGGCGCAGGACAAGGCTTCGATGCTGGAGGGGCTGCCGCTGTTCGAGGCGGCGGTGAACCTGCCGGAGATGAGCCTGCCGCAGCATGTGGCCGAGGACTACCGCACCGCCGGCCTGTCGCTGAAGGCGCACCCCTGCGCGTTCTTCCGGCCGATGCTCGACGAGATGGGCTGCACCCGCGCGGCTGATCTGGTCCGGCAGAAAAGCGGCGCCCGTGTTTCGGTCGGCGGGCTGGTGCTGATCCGGCAGCGGCCGGGGACGGCCAAGGGCATCGTCTTCATCACCCTAGAGGACGAGACAGGGCCGGCCAACGCGGTGGTCTGGAAGGACATCTTCGCGGCCAACCGCCGGTTGGCGATGAGCGCGTCCTTCATGGTCGTGCACGGC
Source organism: Pseudomonadota bacterium (assembly GCA_040390885.1). GTDB lineage: Bacteria > Pseudomonadota > Alphaproteobacteria > Caulobacterales > Caulobacteraceae > Caulobacter. The sequence continues at coordinate 11,117 of JAZJXN010000028.1, forward strand.
CGGATCCAGCGCGACTGGGACGCCAAGGCCGGCCGCGAAGGCGAGGTGATCCACATCGTCGCCGAGCGCTTCACCGATCTGACCGACCAGCTCGGCCGGATGCGGGAGGAAGCGCGGCCGACCCGCCCGAGCGAGGCGGTGCGCACGCGGCTGGTGCGCAGCCGCGACTTCCACTGAGGTCGCGCCGCCTCAGGCGGCCACGGCCTCCAGCGTGTCGATGTCGGCGGCGACCCGGGCGAGCACGTCGAACAGCTCGCGCACTTCGATCGGCTTGCGGATGACCCCGTCGGCGCCGGCGGCGCGGTAGCGGGCGACATCCTCGTCAAAGACGTTGGCAGTCAGCATCCAGACCGGCGTGGCCGATCCGCCGGCGCGGATCGCGCGCAGGGCGCTCAGCCCGTCCAGCACCGGCATGTTGGCGTCCATCAGCACCAGGTCGAACGCCTCGGTCGCGAGCGCGGCCAGCGCCTCGGCGCCGTTCTCGACGAGAACCAGCGACACCGGCAGCGGCTCCAGCAGCGCCTCGAGGACATGGCGGTTGCCGGGATTGTCCTCGGCCGCCAGCACCCGCAGGGGACGGTCGGCGTCCAGGCCCTCGGCGATGATCTCCTCGCCGGCCTGACGGGACAGGATGCAGCCGGGGGCCTCGAAGGCGACGCGGAACGAGGCCCCGCCGCCGACGGCGTCGTCGACCGCGATGCGGCCTTCCATGAGCGCCAGGTTGCCGGCGCAGATCGCCAGGCCAAGGCCGGCGCCGCCCAGGGCCCGGCCGGCGTCGGTCTGCTCGAACATCCGGAAGATGCGGTCGCGATCCTCGGCGGCGATGCCGGGGCCCTGGTCCTCGACCGCCATCTGTACGGCCAGGCGGCCATCTTCGGCGGTCCCGGCGGCGACGCGGATCAACACGCGCCCGCCGCGGGGGCTGAACTTTAGGGCGTTGGAGATCAGGTTGATGAGCACCTGCTCGAACTTGCCGCTGTCGGCGAGCAGGCCGCAGGGCGCGGGCAGGGCGCTCAGGTCGGCGGTCAGGGTCACGCCCTGCTCGCCGGCGCGCGGGGTCCACACCCTGACCACGGTCTCGACCGTCTCGCGCAGGTCGAACGGCGCGGCGACCAGCAGCGTCTTGCCGGCCTCGATGCGGCCGATGTCGAGCATGGCGTCGAGCAGCCGCTTGAGCAGCGCTCCGGCGTCGACGACGCCGCGGGCCATGGCCTTCTGGCGCACCGTCAGCCGCGAGCGGTTGAGGGCTTCGGCCAGGCCCAGCACGGCGTTCAGCGGGGTGCGGATCTCGTGGCTGGTCATGGCCAGGAAGTCGGACTTGGCGCGGTTGGCGGCTTCGGCCTGGGCGCGGGCGGCGTCGGCCTCGGCGACCATGGCGGTCAGGGCGGCGTTCTTTTCCTGCAGGGCCAGGCGCGCGTCCCAGAGGATGCGGTCGGTCGACTGCTGGCGCCAGGTGGCCGCCACGATCGAGCCGACGAACAGACAGACCGCGATGGCGAAGTGCGCGCTGGGAATGTGCGCGCCGCCGCCGCCGGCGGCGATCCACAGCAGCGCGGCGATCGCCGGCGCGATCGCCGCCGCATAGCCGAGCCGGGTCATGTGCAGCTGCAGGGCCGTGAACACGAGCACGCCGATGATCAGCAGTCCGGCTTCGAGCCGGGTAACCATGGTCGCCGCCTGCTCGCGCACGTCCAGGGCCATGGCGCAGGCCTGCAGCGAGATCAGGAAGGTCAGCAGCCCGGTGCGCCAGGTCAGCCGGCGCAGGGCCCGGGCGGCGTCGTCGTCGCGGGCCGCGACCTCGACCGCCCAGTACAAAACGCCATACAGGGCAAGGTTCAGCGCACCGTAGCCGAGGGCGTAGGCCGGCGAGACAATGAGCGCCGCGATCACGGTGACCGCCACGGCCATGCCGAAGCGCACCGGCGCCATCCCCCGGTAATGGCGCACGAAGCCATCGAGTTTCAGCGTCGCGGCCGTATCGGGGGAAGGTGTCATGGTTACCCACTGAAACAGGGGTTTGTGAAGATGCGCCTAAACGAAATAGGCTGAGGTCATGGCCCAGACAGATATTCGCGTCGCCGGTCCGTTATTCCTGGATCGACATGGCCGCCAGGTGATCCTGCGCGGGGTTAATCTCGGCGGGGACGCCAAAGTCCCTTGGCCGGGCGGCGGCACCGAGAACCCGTCCGACTTTTCCGACCACCGCGAGGTGTCGTTCGTCGGGCGGCCGTTTCCGTTGGCCGAGGCGGACGCCCACCTCGCCCGCATCTCCGGCTGGGGCTTCAACGTGTTGCGGCTGCTGACCACCTGGGAGGCGGTCGAGCACGCCGGGCCGGGTCAGTATGACGAGGCCTATCTCGACTACCTGGTCGCGGTAATCGGCAAGGCGGACGCGCACGGGCTCCAGGTCTTCATCGACTTCCACCAGGACGTCTGGGCGCGCATGAGCGGCGGCGACGGCGCCCCGGGCTGGACCTTCGAGGCCGTCGGGCTCGATTTCCGGCGCTTCCACGCCAGCGGCGCGGCCTTGGTGATGCAGGACGCCTACGACTACGGCAGCGCCGAGCGCCGCCAGGCCGCCTATCCGCAGATGGTCTGGAGCTCCAACTACCGCCGCCCGGCCAACGGCGTGATGTGGAGCCTCTTCTGGGGCGGCCGCATCTTCACACCCGACTTCCGGGTCGAGGGCGAGAACGTCCAGGACTTCCTGCAGGGATGCTATCTGGGGGCCATGGACGCCGTCGCTTCGCGGGTGAAGGACCTGCCCAACGTGATCGGCTTCGACACTCTCAACGAACCCGGCTTCGGCTGGTTCGGCCTGCCGGTGAGCTACCGGCATGTGAAGAAGACCGACGAGAACCGGATCCCGCCCCAGGACGGTCCAGCGCTGTCGGTCCGCGACCAGCTCGAGATGCTGGCGGGGCGTCCCGTGTCCGTGCCGGTGCTGGCGGCCGGCGAGGTGGTCGGCGAGCAGGTGATGAACCCGGACGGCGTCCGCGCCTGGACCGGCGCCGATCCGTTCGAGGCTGGTCTGCGCGAGGACCTGTTCACCCATGCGGACGGCCATCCGCTGTCGCTGTCCGAAGACGCCTACGGGCCGTTCTTCCAGCGCGTGGCGGACACCATCCGCGCGCACAACCCGGACTGGGCCGTGTTCGCCGAGATGGACCCCTACGCGGCCTTCGCCAAGCGCGGCTTCCCGGCGGCGCTGCCTGAGCGGACGGTCAACGCGGGGCACTGGTACGACGTCCGGCTTCTGCACACGAAGGACTACGACGCCAAGGCCGATCCGGCGGAAACGGCCGCGAAATACGTGCGCCAGTTGGCGCACCTGAAGCGCGAGGCGGAGGCGTTCGACGGCGGCGCGCCGGCGCTGGTCGGCGAATTCGGCATCCCCTACGACCTCGACCACGGCGAGGCCTACGCCGCCTGGGACCGCGGCGAGCGTGACGGCGTCTGGGCCAAGCACGAGGCGGCGCTGACGGCGATGTACGACGCCCTCGACCAGCTGCAGCTGCACTCGACCCAGTGGAACTACACCGCGAGCAATCGCAACGATCTGCGCATCGGCGACCGGTGGAATCAGGAGGACCTGTCGATCTTCTCCGAGGACCAGGTCGAGCCCGGCAATGCCGACGGCGGCCGGGCGACGGCGGGGTTCTGCCGGCCCTATGCCCGCGCGGTGCAGGGGCGTCTGGTCGAGGTCGCGTTCGACAAGGCCGCCGGGACGTTGCGTGTGAGCTGGGACGCCGACCCCGCCATCGCCGAGCCGACCGAGGTGTTCGTCCCCGGCCTGCAGTTTCCGAACGGGTTCGATCTCGACATCGACGGCGACTGGGAAGAGGCCGGCGAGGCGGGCGATCAGCTTCTGGTAGTCAGGGCGCGCTCAGCGGGGCGGATTTCTCTCACCCTCACGCGGCTCTGAACCTTTAGCCGCATTCCCGGCGAAGGTGCTGAGTTAGGCGCGATCCAGCGGCAGCACGTCCACCGCATCCCCGATCGCCGCCGCCTCGGCCGCCGGCAGCCGCCGCAGCAGCACGTCCGCCGCCGCGAACACCGTGACCAGCGAGCTATCCTGATCCGCGAACGGGACGACGCCGTCTGGCGTCAGCCGCGCCCGCATCCAGTGTTCGCGCGGGCCGTTGGCGAGGAGGGGCTCGGCCAGCCGCGCCGTCGTCAGCCGCCAGGGCGCGGTCGCGCCCTGCAGCGCCAGCACCAGCGGCCGCAGGAACAGCTCGGCGCAGACGAAGGCCGAGGCGGGATTGCCGGGCAGGCCCAGCACCAGCCGACCGTCGGCGAGCACGCCGAACCAGGTCGGCTTGCCCGGGCGGACGTTGACGCTTTCGACCTCGAGCGCGAGCCCCAGCTGCGCGAGCGCCGGCTTGACCAGGTCGTAGTCGCCGACCGAGGCGCCGCCGACGGTGACGATGACCTCGGCGGCCACGTCGCGAACCGCCTCGACCACGGCCTCGAGCGTGTCCCCGGCGGGGGCGAGGCGCGTGGCGGCGCCGCCCCAGCGCTCGACCATGGCCTGCAGTCCGATCGAGCCGGACTCGTAGATCTGGAACGGGCCGGCGGGTCCTCCCGGCGCGGCCAGTTCCTCGCCTGTCGCGAGGATGGCGATGCGCGGTCGGCGGGCGACAGCCAGCTCGGCGCGGCCGGCGGAGGCGGCGAGCGACAGCCGCCAGGGATCCAGCCGCACGCCTGCCGCCAGCAGCGTGTCCCCGCTGTGGAAGTCGCCGCCGCGCGGGCGGATGTGGCTTTCCGCGCCGGCCGGCCCGAGCCGGACCAGGTCGCCCTCGCGCGCGGCCTTTTCCTGAATGACCACGAGGTCGGCGCCGCGCGGCAGGGGCGCGCCGGTGAAGATGCGGACAGCCTCGCCGGCGCCCAGCGTCGCTTCGTAGCCTCGGCCGGCGGCGCTCTCGCCGACAATGCGCAGCGCCGTGGCTTCGCCGACGTCGGCGCGGCGCACCGCCCAGCCGTCCATGGCCGAGGCGTCGAAGGGCGGCTGGTCGCGCAGGGCGGTGATGGTTTCGCCCAGAACCCGGCCGTCGGCCTCCGCCAGGGGCACGGTTCCGGACGGCAGGAGGAAGGCGCGCGAGAGCATGCGCGCCCGCGCATCCTCCACGGGAAGGGCCTTCAGGCGGGCGGGATCAGCCGACGAAGGCGCGTTCGAGGACATAGTCGCCCGGCTCCGCGTTGGAGCCCTCGACGAGGCCGTGCGTCTCGATCAGCGCGCCCATGTCCTTGATGAAGTCCATGCTGCCGCACAGCATGATCCGGTCTTCCTCGGGATTGAACGTCTCGCCCTCGAGACCGAGGTCGCGGAAGATCTGGCCGGAGCTGATCAGGTCGGTGAAGCGGCCCTGACGTTCGAAGGGTTCGCGGGTCACGGTCGGATAATAGGACAGCTGGGCCTTCGCTTCGTCGCCGACCAGCGGATCCTCATGGATGCCGGCGGTGTAAAAGTCGCGGTAGGCCAGTTCGGCGATCTCGCGGACGCCATGGCAGACGATGACCTGCTCAAAGCGGCTGTAGGCGTCGGGGTCGCGGGCCACGGACAGCCAGGGGGCGAGGCCCGTGCCCGTGCCGATCAGGAACAGCCGCTTGCCGCCCTTGACCGCGTCCAGCACCAGGGTCCCGGTCGGCTTCTTGCCAAGCAGGACGGTGTCGCCAACCTGAATGTTCTGCAGCCGGCTGGTCAGCGGGCCGTCATCGACCTTGATCGAGAAGAACTCGAGTTCCTCGGCCCAGGACGGCGAAGCGATCGAATAGGCGCGCAGGATCGGTTTGCCGCCGCCTTCGCCGGGCAGGCCGATCATTACGAACTCGCCCGAACGGAACCGGAAGCTCTCCGGCCGGCTGAGGCCGAAGCTGAACAGGCGGTCAGTCCAATGCTTCACCCACAGCACCTTCTCCTCGAAGAAGGGGCTGGCCTTGACCGGCGCGGCCTGGACGTCAGCTGTCGTCATTACCTTGAAATCCTTGAAGACCCGCACAGGGCCGACGCGTCTCCCATGTGATGCGAGACGGTCTCATGTCAACGCAAGGAAGTCTCGGGAGGCGTTGAGCGTTGCTGTCGGTGGGTCGCTGCTCCCCGCTACCGGGGAGGTGCCCGTGATCTATTTCTGCTCGCCGCTTCCCGGGTCGGTCTCGGTCTTGGGAGACTGACTCGACTCCTTCGACCCGGGCGGCTCCGTGGCGGGGCGTGGCGGTTCGCCGTCCTTGCCGGGGCGCAGGTTCTCGTTCTCGGTTTCGCGGTTGTCGGGGCGCTGATCGGTCATCAGCCTGAAACGCCCCACGCCGTCAGAAGGTCCAGCTCGCCCCGATCAGGGGCCCGTCGAGGGTCAGGTTCACGTCGCGCTGGTTCTTGCTGTAGTCGAATTCCAGCCACCGGTAGCCGCCGACCACGCCGAAGCTTTCGGTGACCTGATAGTGCGCGGCCAGCATCGCGCCCCAGTTGGAGGTGTCGCTGCCGCCGCCGATGTCGGCCTGGGCGACAAGCTTCCAGCGCCCTGGCGTCCAGCGCACCCGCCCGCCGACCACGACATCGGCCCAGACGTCGTCCGCCTGGCCGTCGAACAGCGTGCCGCCGAGCGGGCCCTCGACCTGAAGATCGAGGTCGAGCCAGAAGGCGCGCACCCCCGCGAGCAGGTCGATGTCGACCTCGGGCTTGGGCTTGAAGCGATAGAAGCCCTCCAGCGTCAGCACCGTCCCGTCGATGCCCAGTTCGCCGCTGAGCAGGGTGGGCCCATCGCGGAAGGTGACGTCCTCGTCGAAGGTCAGGGACACGACGGCGACATCGACCAAGGCACCCCACTCGCCCTTGTTCACCTCTCCGACCGCGAAGCCGAAGAAGTCGAGATTGTCGAAGATGCTGCCGCCGCTGGAATCGACGTCGGGGCGGGGCAGCCCGGGGGCGACCTCGGCTGGTCCGCTGACGCCGGCCAGCCAGGCATAGGGCATGACGGTGATGACAAACTCGTCGGAAGGGGGCGGCGGAGGCGGCGGAATGTCGCTCGGCGCGTCCTGAGCCCAGGCCACGCAAGGGGCCGCCAAGGCTGTCGCTACAACCATTCCAGCCGCCAGTCGCATGGCCCGCCCTCGGCTCGCGCGCTCCGCCATGGAGCCCCACCCAAGCCTGGCCAGTGTCGTCGAGCGCGAGCGCGGACCCTATCGGGCCAAACCCTGATGAAGGCGGAGGGCGAAACCCCTGTCGAACGCCCCGCGCGATGCTTGCCGGGCGCGGCGGTCCCTGCTAAACGGCCCGCTTCCGGTGAATGAATAGGCTGATCGGCGGGCTTCACCGCCTACGGTTCGCTGTTCGGTCGCCGGGAAGACGTCCGCGAAGTGGAAGTCTACGAGTGTAGCTCAGCTGGTAGAGCATCGGTCTCCAAAACCGAGGGTCGCAGGTTCGAATCCTGCCACTCGTGCCACGTCGACCCTATATGCGGAGCGCGATGGTCGCGCACCGACCTGTTGAAGAAGAGCTTCAGACCCGTCGATGGCCAAGAAAACGGGCAACCTCGCCGCGATCAGACAGCGCGCCGCCAAAAGCGCCGCCGTCGCCGCCGCGCCTAGCGCGCAGGGCGGCGCTTCCGCCGCCGCGGTCGCCGCGCCCAAGAAGCGCACCAGCCCGATCCAGTTCTTCCGGGAAGTGCGCGCCGAGGGCCGCAAGATCACCTGGACGAGCCGCAAGGAGACCTGGATCACCTCGGTGATGGTCTTCATCATGGTGGTTATCGCCGCGATCTTCTTCTTCGGCGTCGACACCCTGCTGTCGTTCCTGGTCGCGCAGCTCCTGAAGTTCACGAACGCCGGATGAACCAGATGACCGCCGAAGCCGAAACCCGTCCCGCGTCGAACCCGAACCACAAGTGGTACATCGTCCACGCCTACTCGAACTTCGAGAAGAAGGTGGCCGACCACATCCGTGACCAGGCCAAGGCGCAGGGTCTCGAAGATTCCTTCTCCGAAATCCTGGTCCCGACCGAAGACGTGGTCGAGATCCGCCGCGGCCGGAAGATCAACTCCGAGCGCAAGTTCTTCCCCGGCTACGTGCTGGTGAAGATGGACCTCTCGGACGAGGCCTATCACCTCATCAAGAACACCCCGAAGGTCACCGGCTTCCTCGGTTCGGGCTCCAAGCCGATGCCGGTCTCCGACAAGGAAGTCCAGCGCATCGTCGGCGCCATCGAAGAGAGCGTCGAGCGTCCGAAGTCGACCGTTTCCTACGAAATCGGCGAGCAGGTGCGCGTCACCGATGGTCCGTTCGCCAGCTTCAACGGCACGGTCGAACAGGTCGACGAAGCCCGCGAGCGCCTGCACGTGGCCGTGTCCATCTTCGGCCGCGCGACCCCGGTCGAGCTCGAATACAACCAGGTCGAAAAAGTCGTCTAGCAAACCGGGAAGGCGGGAACGGTTGTTCCCCCTTCCGCCATCTGCTACACGCCGCGCCTTCCCCGGCTCGCCGGGGATCAAATCCGTGGGAGGGGTCTGCCCGCACCACGGCCGCATAGGCGCTTTAACTAGCGCCGCTTAACGGAGACAGAGATGGCCAAGAAGATCTTGGGCTACATCAAGCTGCAGGTGCCCGCGGGTTCCGCCACGCCTTCCCCCCCGATCGGTCCGGCGCTGGGTCAGCGCGGCGTAAACATCATGGGCTTCTGCAAGGAGTTCAACGCTCGCACCGAGAAGGAAACCAAGGGCACGCCCCTGCCGACGGTGATCACCGTCTACCAGGACAAGTCCTTCACCTTCATCACCAAGACCCCGCCGGCGACCCACTTCATCAAGCAGGCCCTCGGCCTGAAGTCCGGCTCGACCAAGCCGGGCCGCGACAGCGCCGGCACGATCACCCGCACCCAGCTGCGCGAGATCGCCCAAGGCAAGATGAAGGATCTCAACGCGAACGACGTTGAGGCCGCCGCCCGCATCATCGAGGGCTCCGCCCGTTCGATGGGCCTGCAGATCGTGGAGGCCTAGGA
>JAZJXN010000029.1:0-291 GCA_040390885.1 Pseudomonadota bacterium
CCAGCAGGGCGGCCAGCCAGCCAGCCGGCGCCGAGCCAGGTCTTGCCCGACCCACGGCCCCCCATCGCCAGCCAGGTGGTCCACGGGACCGTCGGCTCGTCCTGCTCGGGATTGGCTTTTATCCGCCAGTGATTCAGCGCCGCATCCGCCTCCGTCGGCGGGACGAACAGAGGCATCATCGCGTCCGGCACGTCGCGCAGCGTGAAGATCGAGTCGTTCCCGAAGCGCCACGAACTTCCGTTCGAGAACCTCTGGGCTATCCGGCTGGTCAGCGTCATCCATGTCGTCTTC
>JAZJXN010000029.1:308-5639 GCA_040390885.1 Pseudomonadota bacterium
GTGATCCTCAAGCGTGCGGATCGCCAGCGCGCTTCGCGCCGCGGTTCCGGTGACCGCTATCCGGCGGCCCCGGTCGACGTCGGTGGCCGAGGGCGGCAGCGCCTCGAGGGCGGCGTATTCGCGCCTGAGGTCGCGGGCCAAGGTCACGGAGAACCCGTCGAGGATCCCGGCCGCGCTCTCATCTGGTTGTCGGGTCATGCCATAAAGGTACGGGACCAGCGGGCCCGGCGGGGACGACGACCTGAGAAACTTGCAAGCGGTTGATCGCGCTCGGAAACGTCCCGACGGCGCCGGGCGGAGACCGGTGGCTGTCCCCCTTTTCGCCGGGCCGAAAGGCCTCCCCCGCGAGGGAGGCGGAGCGCCGTCGGCTCAGTACGGGATCGGCCCCGACGGCAGTTCCGGCTCCATCGGCCGCGGCGGCGCCCGGGGCTCCATCGGCTCGTAGGGGTCGTAGCGGTCAGAGGGGTCGTACCGATCGGACGGTTCGTAGCGATCCGAGGGCTCGTAGCGATCGGAAGGTTCGTACGGCTCCAGCGTCTCCGGCTCCAGCTCCTGGACCGTGCGCCCGAAGTCGCCGGCCAGATCCTGGTAGAAGCCGTTGCGCGGGTCCTCCTCGGTCTCGGGGATCGGATCCGGCAGCAGCCAGTCGAAGTCGCGGACCGGCAGGCCCTTGTGGGCCTCGATCATGAACCGTCGCCAGATCGTCGAGGGGATGCCGCCGCCGGCGACCTTGTTCATCGGCTTGTCGTCGTCGTTGCCGACCCAGACGCCGGCGATGTAGTCGGGCGTGAAGCCGATGAACCAGGCGTCGCGCCAGTTCTGGCTGGTGCCGGTCTTGCCCGCCGCCGGGCGGCCGAAGGCGGCGCGCGTGCCGGTGCCGCGCTCGACCACGCCCTTCATCATCTTCACCATCATCGAGGCGTTGGCGAGGTCGTAGATCGGCGCCCCCGCCGTCTGGGCCTGCTGGAAGATCGGCTCCCCGCCGACGGTGGTGACGCTGTCGATGATGTAGGACGGCCGGCGCTGGCCGCCGAGCTGGAACACCTGGAAGCCGCGCACCAGCTCCAGCAGGCTGACCTCGTAGGAGCCGAGCGCCACCGACAGGTTCGGATTGGGCGGGATCGAGGTCAGGCCGAAGCGCCGCGCCAGTTCCGCCATTCCCTGGCCGCCAACCTCCTGGCCGAGCTGGACGGCCACGGTGTTGATCGACCGGGCCAGGGCCGTGGCCACGCTCACCGTGCCCGAGTAGCCGCCGCCGTAGTTCTCCGGCGCCCAGTCGCCGATCCTGGTCGGCTTGTCGACGCGGGTATCGGTCGGCAGCACGCCGCGCTCTAGGGCGGCGGCGTAGACGAACGGCTTGAAGGTCGAGCCGGGCTGGCGGCGCGCCTGGGTGGCGCGGTTGAAGGCGGTCTCGTCGAAGTCGGTGCCCCCGACCATGGCGCGGATGGCGCCGTCGGGCGTCATCGCCAGCAGCGCCGCCTGGTGGGCGCGGGACCGGCGCCCCTCGCCCCGCAACGCCTCGCGCACGACCTTGGCCGCGACAGATTGCAGGCGGCTGTCGATGGTCAGCTTCACGATCAGGTCGGGACTGTTCTCGCCGGCGATCCGCACGGCCTCGACGGTGGCGTAGTCGAGGATGTAGCCGAGCTCGCCCTCTTCCTGCGCCGCGCCCAGGGCGAGCACGGGGGTGTCGGCCAGCGCCGCCTGGTACTGCGCCGCGGTGAGCCAGCCTTCCTTGTGCATGTTGGCCAGGATCAGCCGCTGGCGCTCCATGGCGCCGGCCATGTTGCGGGTCAGGGCCAGGCGCGACGGCGCCTTGGGCAGCGCTGCCAGCAGCGCCGCCTCGGAGATGCTCAGCTGGCCGGCGGGCTTGCCGAAATAGACCCGGGCGGCGCCGTCGATACCGTAGGTGTTGGCCCCGAAGAAGATGCGGTTGAGATAGAGCTCGAGGATCTCGTCGCGGCTCAGCATCCTGAAGATGCGGCGGGCCATGACGGCCTCCTGCATCTTGCGCCGGAGGGTCTGGTCCGGCGTCAGGAACAGGCCCTTGGCCAGTTGCTGGGTGATGGTCGAGCCGCCCTGGACGATGCGTCCGGCCTGCCAGTTGACCCAGGCGGCCCGCGCGATCCCGAGCATGTCGAGCGCGCCGTGCCGGTAGAAGCGCCGGTCCTCCGCGGCCAGGAACGCCTGCGGCACATAGGCCGGCAGCTGCGCCAGGGTGACCCGTTCGCCGTATCGCGGACCGCGCACGGCGATCTGTTCGCCGTCCTTGTCCTGGAAGCGGATTCCGGGCGCCCGGTTGACCGCGAAAAGCGCCTCGCGCGCCGGCATCGGCGGCACGTCGCTCAGGTACTTGCGGTCGATGTACATCCAGCCGACGGCGACGGTGATCACCCCGGCCAGGAACAGGACCAGCAGCGTCCACCACAGCCACAGCACCCGCGGCGAGGCCGCCCATCGCCCGAGACGCTGCAGGCGGGAGCCTCCGCCCTTCGCGTGCGGTCGCTTGGGCCGCGTGTTTCTGGCGAACTCGCGGCGCGGCTCGGAGGGCGCGGACTCGTCCTTCGCCTCCGGCGGCCTTTCGGGCTCCGGATCCGATCTGTGGGGCGGGAGGGACCAGTCGTCGCTCAAAATGATCCAGACGCAGCTTGGGTTACGGCCTCGAGGGGTTTAGGACGCAAGGGTCATGCCGTGCAAACCCTTCTGGGAAACCAAAACCCTCGCCGAGATGAATCCTCGGGAATGGGAAAGTCTATGCGACGGCTGCGGTCTCTGCTGCCTGGTTCGCTTCGAGGATGAAGACGCCGAGGAGATCATCCCTACCCGCGTGCATTGCCGCCTGTTCGACGGCCAGTCCTGCACCTGCACCGACTACGCCAACCGCAAGGACTACGTTCCCGACTGCGTGAAGCTGACGCCCGGCAACATCGCGCAGCTGAAATGGATGCCGCGCAGCTGCGCCTACCGCCGGCTGAACGAGGGCAAGCCGCTGCCCGCCTGGCATCCGCTGATCACCGGCGATTCCGAGAGCGTGCACAAGGCCGGCGTCTCGATCCGCGGCCAGACGATCAACGAGGACACCCTCGACGAGCCCGAGGACGCCCTGGAGTTCGCCGCCTACGACCTCGACGAGGACAGGGGAGACGACCCTTACGAGGGTTAGCGGCAATCAAGGGTGGCACATCGCGAATTGCTACCTATAGTAGTGTCGATGTGAAGTACGCATAGCCAGCCAACTTTCATTTCCTTCTCCCCTCGCGGGAGAAGGTGGCCTGCGAAGCAGGTCGGATGAGGGGGCTCCCGGATAGGTCCGCCAGCGCCCGGCCTCTCCGCCAATTCGACGGGCCCTGGAGCCCTTCAACCGTCGCCCCCAGGCCGCCCCCTGCTGCACGGGGAGAAGGGGAAGGACATGATGAGCGAAGCCGGCCCGCCCAAACCCAAGCGCGCCCTCGCCAAGCGCATGCGGCGTGAGCCGACGCTAAACGAGAGGACGCTTTGGAGACTACTTCGCGACCGTCGTCTCGAAGGCATGAAGTTCAGACGGCAAGTTCCCCTGGGCCGCTATGTCGTGGACTTTCTCTGCCTGCGACACCGGCTGATCGTGGAAGCCGACGGTCCGACACATGAGGACAGCGCCCGCGACCAGGAACGAGACGCATGGCTAGCGTCGCAGGGATTCCGCGTGATGCGCTTCAGGAATGCGGAGATAGAAGGCTTCCCCGAGAGGGTCCTCAACGCCATCGCCGCGTCGATCGTCGCCCCTCGACTGCTGGAAGACTTCTGAGAGCCCCCTCATCCGTCGGCTTCGCCGCCACCTTCTCCCGCGAGGGGAGAAGGGAAGAACGCTTGCTCCCGAACGCCAAAAAGGGGGATAGACCCGCTCCCGTCCCCTCCCCTCGCACGCACTGTATCCTCCCGCATGGCCGCCCCGATCCTCGCCCTCAAAGACGTCCGGCTCGCCGATGGCGCCACCATGCTGTTTGACGGCGTCGACCTGGCCATCGAGCCGGGGGTGAAGGCCTCGCTGGTCGGGCGCAACGGCGCCGGCAAGTCGACCCTGATGCGGATCCTGACCGGCGAGATCGACGCCGACGCCGGCGACCGGGTGATCAAGCCCGGCGCCCGCATCACCGTGGTCCTGCAGGAGCCGGTGATCACCGGCGCCACCCTGCGCGACCACGTCGTCGCCGGCGGCGCGGAGGACTACGAGGCCGACGCCGAGCTGATGGCCTTCGGGCTCGATCCCGACAAGTCGACCAGCGGCCTGTCGGGCGGCGAGATCCGCCGCGTCGCCCTGGCCAGGGCGTTCGCCGAGAAACCCGACATCCTGCTGCTCGACGAGCCGACCAACCACCTCGACATCTTCGCCATCCAGACGCTGGAAGAGACCCTGTCCTCGGCCCGCTGCGCGGCGCTGATCGTCAGCCACGACCGCGCCTTCCTCGAGCGCGTCACCCGGCGGGTGTTCTGGCTGGAGAGCCGCAAGGTCCGCCGCCTCGACAAGGGCTTCGCCGCCTTCGACGAATGGTCGGAACAGATCCTCGAGGCCGAGGCCGACGAGTTCCGCCGGCTGAACAAGGCCATCGAGCGCGAGCAGCACTGGATGCAGCGCGGCGTCACCGGCCGACGCGCGCGCAACGAGGGCCGCCGCCGTCGCCTGGTCGCCATGCGCGAGCAGAAGAGCACGGTCCTGCGCGAGGCCCGCGGCCAGCTCAGCATGGGCATCGCCAGCGGCGACACCTCCGGCAAGCGGGTGGCCGAAGCCAAGGACCTGTCCAAGGCCTTCGGCGAGCGCGTCATCGTCAGCGGCTTCTCGACCCGCATCCAGCGCGGCGACCGCGTCGCCATCGTCGGCCCCAACGGCGCCGGCAAGACCACCCTGGTCAAGCTGCTGCTCGCGGATCTCAAGCCCGACGCCGGCGAGGTCAAGCTCGGCACCGGGCTGGAGGTCGCCTACATCGACCAGGCGCGCGGCGACCTGAAGGAGGGCCAGACCCTCTGGGACGTGCTCACCGACGGCGGCGGCGACCAGATCATGGTCCGCGGCATGCCCCGCCACGTCGCCGGCTACGCCAAGGAATTCCTGTTCCAGGACAAGCAGCTGCGGCAGCCGGTCTCGAGCCTGTCAGGCGGCGAGCGCAACCGCCTGCTGCTGGCCCGCGCCCTGGCCCGGCCCGCCAACCTGCTGGTCCTCGACGAGCCGACCAACGACCTCGACATGGAGACGCTGGAGCTGCTCGAGGACCTGCTGGCGGACTTCGACGGCACCCTGATCCTGGTCAGCCACGACCGCGACTTCATCGACCGGCTGGCGACCTCGACCATCGCCCT
>JAZJXN010000030.1:0-5305 GCA_040390885.1 Pseudomonadota bacterium
GATAGACGGTGTCGCGCTTGGCGTTGGGCAGTTCCAGCGCGATCGCGTTGCGGCCCTGGACCACCGAGACGCGGCAGGCGGCGACACCCATCGAGCGGGAGATGTCGTCGGCCAGCGCGACCACGCGGGCGTGCTTCACGCCGGGCGCGGGGACCAGCTCATAGAGGGTGACCACCGGGCCGGGGCGGATCTGGTCGATGGCGCCGCGAATGCCGAACTCGGCCAGCACGCTCTCGAGCAGCCGGGCGTTCTGGCGCAGCGCCTCCTCGTCGAAGTGGCCGACGCGGGGCTTGGGCTTGGCCAGCATGGCCAGCTCCGGCAGCATGAAGCCGCCGGGCTGCACGAAATCGAAGGTCTTCTGCCGCTCGCGGACCTCGCGCCCGGAATCCTTGGGCAGGGTCTTTGGCGGCTTGATCGCCGGGCCGCTGATTGGGGTCTGGCCCGATGCCGCAGCGGCGGCGAAGTCGGCCTCGTCGTCCGCCGCTGCGTCGTCGACAGGGTCGGCGGCGAACGCCATCGGCTTGGCGGCGGGTTTGGCGGCCGGGGCGCGACGCTGCACCGGCGTGGGCTCGTTCCGGGCCGGCGCCGCTTTCGCCTGCGCCGGGGTTTGCTGCGGCGCGCGGCGGCGGGACAGCAGCCCCTCAAGCACGCCCTCGGCATGGTCGGCGAAGCCGGCGCGGGTGGCGCCCATGGCCCAGCTGACGCCGATGGCGCCGAGGACCAGCAGGATGACGGCGGCGATGAAGGTGGCGCCGGGGATGTGGGCGAAGGCGATCAGGCCCGACAGACCGCCGAGCAGGGCGTCGCCCCAGAAGCCGCCGAGGCCCCGGGCGAGGGCCCAGCCCGCGGGCGGCGGCGGGCCGGCGATGGCGCCGGCGATGAAGAAGACGCCGACCGTGCCGGCCAGCGCCCGCAGGCGCGTTGATTGGCGGTGGGCGTCGGGGTCGTGGTCGGCCACCCGGGTCAGGCCGAACACCACCATCAGCAGGGCCAGGCCCCAGGCCGCGAGCCCGAGCGACTGCACGAACAGGTCGGCCAGAACCGCGCCGGGCCCGCGCAGGATGTTGGTGGCCGGGAGGGCGGAGGCGACGTTGAGGCTGGGGTCAGCGGAATTCCAGGTCGCGAAGGTGGCGATCAGGGCGACGCCGGCGACGGCGATGATGCCGCCGCGCAGGCGCGCCGAGAAGGGCGTCGTCCAGCCCCAGACGAGCAGCTCCGCCGCCATCTCCAGACCGGTCCGTCTCGCCGCTCGCGCCATCCGCGCCCCCAGGGTTTTTCCAGCCTCCGTGTTTGGACCGGAGAGGGTTAAGGGGCGTTTACTTTGCGGGCGTCGCGCGCCGGTTTGTGCCCAGTGTCTCGTGTCGCCGCCAGCACGGATGAACGCGGCGGAAATTGGGGGGATGGAGCGGGCTTTGTCCCGCGCGAACATCGCGAAATCGGGCCTCCGAAGAGGAGCTTAGCGATGTCGCGTGCGCGCGAGCAACCGCTGGCGGGCAAGGCCATACGGGCCGTTTCAGAAGAGACTGCGGCGCAGGTCATCCCGACATTGTGCGCCCGCCCCAAGCAGGGCGGAGCAAGTCGGCTTCGCGGCCGCCGGGAATGTCTCGCAAAGGGGTCGAATGTCTCGCTTTGTCTCCAGAAGATATGTCTCCAGCGTCTCCACTACCGGTGCTGATGATCCCCCTCCCCAGCAGGCCGGGGAGGATTATCCGAGTGGCGGTCCCTCAGAGCCCCCACGTCGCCGTACAGGCGTTGGCGACCTTGACGATGTCCGGCCGCTTCATCGTGCCGGCGAGGATGGCGTCTTCGTAGTTGAGGTTGGCCTGGCCGATGCCCAGCCACAGTTCGCCTTCGTCGGGCTGTTCGCCGGTCGCCTTCAGTCTGGCGACGCCGGCCTGGGTCTTCTTCTCCCAGACCGGCGGCTTGCCGGGGTAGCCGTTCATCGCCTCGCCATCGATCTGGGCCAGGCGGCGGTAGGTGGCCGCGCACTTCTCCAGCGCGAAGTAGTCCGGGCTCAGGGTCTGGGCGACGGCGGGCATCGCAGCGGCGGCGGTGAGCAGGGCGGCGAGAAGCAGGCGCATGGCGGTCCCTCGGGTATGGACCGGAACCATGACGCCTCGCGCGGGCGCGCCCGACCTCCGAAAAGGGGGTTAGTCGCAGGGCGCGGCTTCGCCGCTGCCGAGGTCGATGCGGAAGCAGTGGCGGGCGCCGCTCTCGATGTCCTGGACGATGACCGCGACATCGCCGTCGGCGTCCGGCGCAGGGGCCCAGCGCTCGACGAAGGCGAAGGCGGCGTCCTCGAACGACGTCCCCTCGACGGTGTGCGAGCGACCGCGACCTTCGTCGGCGGCGTGGACGCTGTAGCGCTGGGTTTCGGCGACGTCAGACGTGGTCATGGTGGGTCACCGTAAGCTCGGTTTCGTCGCCCGTCACCGCGTTGCAGACGATCAGCCGCGCCGCGTCGTGCCGACGCTCAGGCTCCCAGTCCGCCAGGTAGGCGAGGGCGGCATCCTCGACCGTCACGCCCTCGACCCATCGGGTCCGGGGCGTGTCGCCGTCGAGGCAGTGGACGATGTACCGACGCATACGCATGGGGAGGGTCCTCCTGCGGACTACAACGCGGTGAGGGCGGAAAGGATTCAGTAAGCTCCGTTAATCCTGCCCATGAAATGGGGAGGGGGGAGCATCACAGAGGCGAATCCCAAAGAAAAAGGCGGCTCCGTTTCCGGAGCCGCCCCTTCAAGTCAGCGGATAACGCTGCCCGACTTACGTCGCGACGGCGTCTTCCGGTTCGACCGCTTCCTTCTTGGAGAGGTCTTCGCCGGTTTCCTGGTCGACGATCTTCATCGACAGCTTGGTCTTGCCGCGGTCGTCGAAGCCGAGGAGCTTCACCTTGACCATCTGGCCTTCGGTCAGCACGTCGCTGGGCTTGGAGACCCGGTCGTTGCTGATCTGGCTGACGTGGACGAGGCCGTCCTTGGCGCCGAAGAAGTTCACGAAGGCGCCGAAGTCGACGACCTTCACGACCTTGCCGTTGTAGATGGCGCCGATTTCCGGCTCCGAGGCGATCGACTTGATCCAATCCTTGGCGGCGTCGATCTTCGACTGTTCCGAGGCGGCGATCTTGATGGTGCCATCGTCGCCGATGTCCACCTTGGCGCCAGTTTCGGCGACGATCTCGCGGATCACCTTGCCGCCGGTGCCGATCACTTCACGGATCTTGTCGACCGGGATCTTGATGGTCTCGATCTTCGGAGCGAACTCGCCGAGCTCTTCGCGCGGCGCGTCCATGGCCTTGTTCATCTCGCCGAGGATGTGGTCACGGCCTTCCTTCGCCTGGGCGAGGGCCTGCTCCATGATGTCGATCGTGATCCCGGAGATCTTGATGTCCATCTGCAGCGAGGTGATGCCGTCGCTGGTGCCGGCGACCTTGAAGTCCATGTCGCCGAGGTGATCTTCGTCACCCAGGATGTCCGACAGGACCGCGAAGCCGTCCGATTCCAGGATCAGGCCCATGGCGATGCCCGAGACCGGACGGATCAGCGGAACGCCCGCGTCCATCATAGCGAGCGAGGCGCCGCAGACCGTGGCCATCGAGGACGAGCCGTTCGACTCGGTGATCTCGGAGACCAGGCGGATGGTGTAGGGGAAGTCTTCCTTCGCCGGCAGCATCGGACGGATGGCGCGCCAGGCGAGCTTGCCGTGGCCGACTTCGCGGCGGCCGGGCGAGCCCATGCGGCCGGTTTCACCGACGCTGTAGGGGGGGAAGTTGTAGTGCAGCAGGAAGGATTCCTTGTAGGTGCCTTCCAGGGCGTCGATGAACTGCTCGTCGTCGCCGGTGCCCAGGGTCGCGACCACAAGGGCCTGCGTCTCGCCGCGGGTGAACAGGGCCGAGCCGTGGGTGCGCGGCAGGATCCCGACTTCACCCAGGATCGGACGCACGGTGCGAACATCGCGGCCGTCGATGCGGACGCCGGTGTCGAGGATGGCGCGACGGACGACGTCGGCTTCCAGTTCCTTGAACACGCCGCCCAGCTTCAGCGGGTCGACGCCGTCCGGATTGGCTTCGCTCTTGCCGAGGGCCGCAACGGCCTTCTTCTTGGCGGCGCCGATCGCTTCGTAGCGGTCCTGCTTCTTCTGGATCTTGTAGCCGGCGATGATGTCGCCGCCGACTAGGGTCTTCATCTCGGCCTTGACGGCGTCGGTGTCGTCGACGGCGAAGTCGAACGGCTCCTTGGCGGCGTGCTCGGCCAGTTCGATGATCGCGTCGATCACCGGCTGGATGCCTTCGTGGGCGAACTTGATGCCGCCCAGGACGATCTCTTCGTTGAGCTCCTGGATCTCGGATTCGACCATCATCACGGCGTCGGCGGTGCCGGCGACGACGAGGTCCATCTTCGATTCCTTCAGCTCGTCGAGCGTCGGGTTCAGAACGTACTCACCGTTGATGTAGCCGACGCGCGCGGCGCCGATCGGGCCCATGAACGGGGCGCCCGAGATCACCAGGGCGGCCGAGGCGGCGACCATGGCCAGCATGTCGGGGTCGTTCTCGAGGTCGTGCTGCAGCACGGTGCAGACGACCTGGACTTCGTTCTTGAAGCCCTTGACGAACAGCGGGCGGATGGGGCGGTCGATCAGGCGGGAAACCAGGGTTTCCTTTTCCGACGGACGGCCTTCACGCTTGAAGAAGCCGCCCGGGATCTTGCCGGCGGCGAAGGTCTTTTCCTGATAGTTGACGGTCAGGGGGAAGAAATCCTGGCCCGGCTTCTGGGTCTTGGCGAACACGGCGGTGGCCAGGACGACGGTGTCGCCCATGGTGGCCAGAACGGCGCCGTCGGCCTGACGGGCGATGCGCCCGGTTTCGAGGGTCAGCGTCTTGCCGCCCCACTCGATCGTCTTGCGTTTGATATCGAACATTTGAGGTCTTTCTCTCGTGTCCCGTGGGCGTATTCCCGCGGGGGCGGACAGGTGTCGTTTCCGAAATCCTCTCCAGATCAGGCCCGATGAGGATTTCTTTGAACCCTCTTCGTACGTCGAAGGCTTTCGCCTCCCACCGCCGGTTCCAGAGCCTGGAGGAACGGGCGGAGCATAAGTTTCGGGGCGAGACCCGGAAGTCTCGCCCCGATTTCTTCTGTCCGGACTAGCGGCGCAGACCCAGCTTTTCGATCAGGGTCTGGTACCGCTGCACGTCGGACTTCTTCAGGTGGTCCAGCAGCGAACGACGCTGCGAGACCATCATCAGAAGACCACGACGGCTGTGGTTGTCCTTCTTGTGGGTCTTGAAGTGCTCGGTCAGGTTGGCGAT
>JAZJXN010000031.1:0-6498 GCA_040390885.1 Pseudomonadota bacterium
CCCAAACGCATAGCCGTCATCGGGGCTGGGGCTCTGGGCCTGACCGCCGCCATCACCGCCCAACGCGCCGGGGCTCAGGTCACCATCTATACCAAGGACCGCTTTCCCTTTGTGCGCTCGGCCCGCGCCACCGGCAGCTGGACGCCTGATTCCCGGATCGCGGCGGAGGGATCCATCGCGCCCGACTTCGCCGCCCGCTGGGAGGAGATGACGCGGACATCCTACCGCACCTTCCAGACCTACCTCGGTCTCCCCGGCGATCCGGTGCAGTGGCAGGATCGCTACGTCCTGCTCGACCAGGACCTCGGCGCCGGCGCCGAGTCGACGCCGAACACCGACCCGGTGCGGTTCGCGACCTTTGGCGAGCGCGTCCCCGACCTGCGTCACCGGTCCGAGGTCCTGGCCCCGGGCAGCCATCCGTTCCCGGTCGGCGCCGTGCGCCGCAGCACCGCGATGCAGTTCAACATCGCCGCCTATGCCCGGCTGCTGACGTCCGAGTTCCAGATGGCCGGCGGACGCATCGAGACGCGCGAGTTCCATACGCCCGCAGAACTCTCGACGTTGAAGCAGAAGGTGGTCGTCAACTGCACCGGCTACGGCGCGCGGGCGCTCTGGAAGGACGAGTCGATCGTGCCGGTGCGCGGCCAGATCACATGGCTGGTGCCCCAGCCCGAGGTCACCTACGGCCTGTACTACAACGACGTCTCGGTGGTTTCGCGCGACGACGGCCTCGTCGTGCAGTACGTCGGCGACAGCGAGATGTTCGGCTACGGCGACGACAACGAGACCGTGGACCCGGCCGAGACGGAGCGAGCGGTGAAGACGCTGGCCGATCTCTATTCTCGGTTTCCCGCCTCGCGCTCCTGACGGCTAGAGTGGGCGGATGACCGCCCTCGCCAGCCGACTCGCCCCCTGCGGCCCCGTGATTGACGCCAAGGCCGCCGAGCGTACGCGCGAGATGGTGGCCGAGAAGCTCGACGGCGCCGAAGCCTTCCAGGCCGCCTGGCCAGCGCTGGAGCCGATCTTCGGCGCCTCGCCTTATCTGGCGGGGCTTGCCCGTCGCCGCGCCAAGGGGCTCCTCCGCACGCTCGAGGAAGATCCCGATGCGCGGCTCGCCGGCATCCTCGCCGAGACCGAGGCCGTGGCGGCGCTGGAGGATGGCGAGGCTGCCGCCCGGGTGCTTCGCGAGCTCAAGGCCGACCTGCACCTGCTCACCGCCGTGGCCGACCTCGGCGGGGTCTGGGACCTGGATGCGGTCACCGGCGCCCTGGCCCGCTTCGCCGACGCCGCCCTGCATGCCGCCGTGGCCCAGGTGGCCAGGGCGGAGATCGCCAAGGGACGACTGGTCGCGGTCCCCGACAGCCCTGCCGGCCCCATCCCCGGGCTGATGATCATCGCCATGGGCAAGCACGGCGCCTTTGAGCTGAACTACTCCAGCGACATCGACATCAGCTTCTTCTACGAGCCCGAGCGGTTGCCGCTGGCCGATGGCGTCGAGCCTGGCGATGCGGCGGTGCGCATCACCCATGGCGTCGCCCGGATGATGCAGGACCGCACCGCTGACGGCTACGTGTTCCGGGTGGACTTCCGGCTGCGGCCCGACCCGTCCTCGACGCCCCCCGCAGTGTCCGCCGACGCGGCCTTCACCTACTACGAATCCGTCGGCCAGAACTGGGAGCGGGCGGCCTTCATCAAGGCGCGGGCGGCGGCGGGCGACATCCCGGCGGGCGAGGCCTTCCTGCGCGAGCTGCAGCCCTTCATCTGGCGGCGGAATCTCGACTTCGCGGCGATCGCCGACATCCATTCGATCAAGCGCCAGATCCATACCTACAAGGTCGACGAGCGAATGACCGCCAAGGGCGCGGATCTCAAGCTCGGTCGCGGCGGCATTCGCGAGATCGAGTTCTACGTCCAGACCCAGCAGCTGATCCTCGGCGGGCGCCATCCGGAGCTGCGCAGCAATCGCACCGTCGAGATGCTGCGGCTGCTGGCGCAGGACGGCCACATCCTGCCCGAGGCGGCCGAGGAAATGGCCCTGGCCTACGCCGACCTGCGCGCGCTCGAGCACCGGGCGCAGATGCTGGGCGACGACCAGACCCACAAGCTTCCGGAGTCCGACAAGGACCGCAAGCGCATCGCCGCGCTGTGGGGCCACGACAACCTGCGCAGCTTCGACGCCACGGTCGGAAAGACCCTGAAGACCGTCAACCGCCGCTATGGCGAGCTGTTCCGCGGCGAGGAGGAGCTGTCGTCGAAGTTCGGCAGCCTGATCTTCACCGGCGTCGAGGACGATCCCGAGACCCTGGCGACGCTGAAACGGATGGGGTTCTCGAACCCGCCGCAGGTGTCCCAGACCATCCGCCGCTGGCACCACGGCCGCATCGCCGCGACCCGCACCGAGCGGGGCCGCGAGCTGTTCACCCGGATGGCACCGCGCCTGCTCGACGCGGCCCAGGCGACGGGCGCTCCGGACGCCGCCTTCAACCGCTTCGCCGACTTCTTCGGGGCGCTGAGCTCCGGGGTGCAGGTGCAGTCGCTGTTCCTGGCCCAGCCCAAGCTGTTCGAGCTGGTGGTCCAGGTGATGGCCTTCGCGCCGCAGCTGGCCCAGACCCTGGCGCGGCGGCCGGCGGCGCTCGACGCGCTGCTCGACCCCGCTTTCTTCGAAGCCTTCGACGCCGAACAGGGCGAGGCGGCCTTCCGGTACGCGATGGAGCGCACCGAGGGCTTCGAGGAGGCGATGGACGCCGCCCGCCGCATCCATCGCGAACAGGCCTTCCGCGTCGGCGTCCAGGTGATGAGCGGCACCGCCACCGCCGAGGCGGCCGGCGCCGCCTTCGCCGACCTCGCCGACCTCTGCATCCGGGGGCTGGCCGAGGCGGCCCTCGCCGAGACCGTTCGCCAGGGCGGCGCCTTCGACGGCGATGTCGCGGTGGTGGCGCTGGGCAAGTGCGGCGGCCGCGAGATGACCGCCCGCTCCGACCTCGACCTGATGACCCTCTACCGCGCGAAGGACCCGGCCGGGATGTCGGACATCCGCAGCTGGAGCGCGGACACCTTCTATGCCCGCTTCACCCAGCGGCTGATCGCGGCGCTTTCGGTGCAGACCGGGGAGGGCGGCCTGTACGAGGTCGACATGCAGCTGCGGCCGACCGGCAGCAAGGGGCCGGTGGCGGTCTCCATGGCTGCCTTCGACAGCTACTACGATCGCGAGGCCGAGACCTGGGAAATGCTGGCCTTGACCCGCGCGCGCACGGTCTGGGCTTCGTCCGAAGCGTTCGCGGCGGAGGCCGACGCGGCGGTGGCCCGGGCGCTGCGACGGCCGCGCGACCCGGCTCGTACCGCGGCGGACGTGCGCGACATGCGCGACCTGCTGGCGCAGGAGCGGCCGCCATCCGGTTTCTGGGACCTGAAGCTCAGCGAAGGCGGCCTGGTCGATGTCGAGTTCGCCGCCCAGCACCTGCAGATCGTCCACGCCGCCGCCGGCGGCCCCCTGGCCCAGAACACTGGCGAGGCGCTGGCGGCCCTGGGCGAGGCGGGGCTGGCCGAGGCCGCGACGGTGGCCGACCTGGCCGAGGGCTGGCGTCTGCAGCAGAACCTCTCTCAGCTGCTCAAGCTGGCGCTCGACGACCGCGCCGATCCCGCCGACGAGCCCAAGGCGCTGCAGGCGCTGCTGGCCCGGGCCGGCGGCGCGCGTGATCTCAAGGGTCTGCGCGCGCGGCTGATCAAGGCGCGCGAGAAGGCCCACGCCGGCTACCTGGCCGTGGTTTCGGGATGACACGCGACGGCGACGTTCGCGCAAAACGCCGGCAATGCGCGGCGCGCAAGGTGTCGGCCAGAAGGAGCCCTCCCATGAAGATGATCCCCCTCACGCTCGCGCTGACCATCCTGTCCGCCGGCGCCGCCGTGGCCCAGCCCCGAATGCCCAGCGCCGACAGCAACGGCGATGGCAAAGTCACCCTGGCCGAGTTCAAGGCCTCGCGCGCGGGGCTGCTGATGCGCGGCGACGCGAACAAGGACGGCAAGCTGTCCAAGGCGGAGATCGAGGCGGCCACGGGCGGTGCTGGTCGCCCCGGCGGCGGTCCGGGCGGCGGCGGCATGTTCGCCCGGCTGGACGCCAACGGCGACGGGTTCGTGACCCGTGCGGAGATCGAGACGGCGAGCACGCGCCGCTTCCAGGGCATGGACGCCAACAAGGACGGGGTGCTGACGGGGGCGGAGATGGCGGGCGGGCGCGGTCCGGGTCACCCCGGCGGCTGAGGCCGTCCGTCTCCGGACTGCACCGGATTGCGGGCGGCCCGGCCGGCGCCGACTCTGGCGGCGCATGCCGAAGGAGCCGTCCATGAAGACCCCGATCCTCGCCGCCGCCCTGCTGATGGCCTCCGCCGGCGCCGCCCTCGCCCAGACAGGCATCGACGCCAACGCCGACGGTGCGCTGAGCGCTGCCGAGCGCCAGAACTTGAAGGTCCCGGGCTAGGCTCCGCGTCCGGACTTGCGGATGGACCCTAGGCCGCGACCACCGACGCGCCGCGACGGATCGGCAGGGTGAAGCTGACCGTGGTGCCTTCGCCCGGCGCGCTTTCCAGCTCCAGCGACCCCTCGTGCAGCTCGATCAGCGACTTGGTCAGAGCGAGGCCGAGGCCCGAGCCCTGGGTGCTCTTGCTGTGCTGGCTCTCGACCTGCTCGAACGGCTGGGCGAGGCGGCTGAGGTCCTGCTTGGAGATGCCGATGCCGGTGTCCTGCACCGAGACCCGGACGCGTTCGCCGAGAACGTCCTGGCGGACCTCGGCCCGGACCGTGATCCGCCCGCCGCGCGGCGTGAACTTGAGGGCGTTGCTGAGCAGGTTGAGCAGCACCTGCTTGACCGCCCGGTAGTCGGCTTCGACCTCGGGCAGGTAGGGGAAGTCCACCGACAGCTGCAGTCCGGCGGAGTCGGCGCGGTTGCGGACCAGACGCACGGCGTCCTCGGTGACCTCCTCCAGGCTCATCGGCTCGAAGCGCAGGTTCATCTTCCCCGCCTCGATCTTGGACATGTCGAGGATGTCGTTGATCAGGGCGAGCAGGTGCTGGCCGCTGTTGTGGATGTCCTGGGCGTACTCGCGGTAGCGGGGGTCGCCCATCGGCCCGTACATCTCGGCGATCATGATCTCGCTGAAGCCGTTGACCGCGTTGAGCGGGGTGCGCAGCTCGTGGGACATGTTGGCGAGGAACTCGCTCTTGGCCCGGTTGGCGGCCTCGGCGCGGATCTTCTCGGCCTCGTACTTGCGGGCCAGCTCGGCCAGCTGCTCCTGGCTGCGCTCGAGCCCGGTGACGGCGTGCTGCAACTCTTCCTCGTTGAGCCGGCGCGCTTCTTCCTGGGCCTTGATCGCGGTGATGTCGGCCGCGGTCATGACCAGGCCGCCGTCAGCGGTCCGGCGCTCCGAAATCTGGATCCAGCGTCCGTCGTTGAGCTCGGCCTCGCGCTGCCCCCGGGCGGCGTCTGAGCCGGGCAGCTCCTGCTTGATGGCGAGGGCGACGAACTTGTTGACCTGCTCCCGCGCCGCGCCCGGCTTGAGGATGCGCGGCTCGAGGTTGAAGACGCTGCGGTAGTTGCGATTGCACAGCAGCAGCCGGCCCTGGCGGTCCCACAGCACGAAGGCCTCGGACACGCTTTCGATGGCGTCGCGCAAGCGGTTCTCGGCCTGCTGGGCGCGGGCCTGGGCCGAGCGCTCCTCGGTCACGTCGAGGGCCACGCCGATGATGCGGCCGTAGCCTTCGGCGCCGGGCGTGCCCAGACCCTGGCCGCGGGCGTCGATCCAGATCGAGCGGCCGCCCTGCGGATCCGGCACCCGGAACGAGACGTCGAAGGCGCCGAAGGTGGCGGCGTGGGCGAGGGCCTGGCGCACGCGTTCGCGGTGGTCCGGCGCGACCCGGTCGAGCACTTCCTGGCCGCCGACGATGCCGCCGCCGCCCCAGCCGAAGATGACCCCGGTGACGTCCGACATGAACACCTGGTCCTGGGCCAGGTCCCACTCCCAGATGCCGCAGCGAGCTGCCTCGACGGCCATGCGGAAGCGCTGCTCGCTCTCGACGAAGGCGCGCTGGGCGGCCTCGGCCTTGCGGCTCTGGCTGAACAGCAGCAGCGCCAGCGCGATGCCGATGCCGAGCGGGATCATCAGCGAGACCACGCCGTCGATGCGGTCGCGGTTGGCCTGGACCACGCCCAGCGGCGGGGCCGCGACGATGGCCAGCAGGGCGCCGCCGGCGGTCGGTCGCAGGCTGACGTCGACGGCCGAGCCGTCAGGGCGGCTGCCGCGCGTGAGCAACCCGGGCTTCAAGTCGGACACCGACAGGGCGAACGCCTCGCGCAGGGTGGTCGCAGCGGTGACGCCGCCTCCGGCCCTGGCGGCAGCAGGGTTCCGAATTACGGCCGAACGGGCGGCTTCATCGGGAGCACTGATCATCACCGGCACAGGATCGGCGGGAGCAACCTACGCGATTTACGCCACGAGCGACTTCACG
>JAZJXN010000031.1:6508-10715 GCA_040390885.1 Pseudomonadota bacterium
GTCGCCGGCCCCGAGCAGCAGCCGGCCATCGGCGCCGGCGAGCGCGGCTGAACCGTGGCTGGGGGCCTGGACGGGCAGGGCGGTCAGCGGCTGGGCCGTGATCAGCACCGAGCGGCCCGACTGGCGGCCGACGTAGAGTCGTCGCGGATCGCCGGGGGTGATCCCGAGCCACAGGCTCTTGCCGGAGGTTTCCGTCAGGCGGGCGGCGCCCTTCCAGTCGGCGGCCTCGACCTGTCCGGCCACGGCCTCGACGATGTCGCCGGTGACGACGCCGACGGCCTGCACGCCTGGTCCGGCGGCGCGCAGCGCGGCCTCGGCGGCGTCGATCGGGGCGTCGGGCGTCCGGGCGAGCAGTTCCGCGCCGGCGGCCAGGCCGCCGCCGCGACGGGCGATCTCGGCGTCGATACGGGCGGCCAGGACCTGGGCGGCGGCGTCAGGCCCGGCCTCGCCGGCCTTGTTGCCCCAGCCCTTTTCGAGCCGGATGACGCCGAACGCGGTGTAGATCGCCAGCATCAACAGTGCTGCGAGAATGGCGACGCGGATCAGGGCGCCGGACGGCGCGCGCGGTCCTCCGACCGCAAAAGCGGATTCGCTGGCCTTGCCTGCCGTGCGCCCTTTGCCCGCCAACCGTCCGAATCCCCTGGACCGAGTCACTTCCGCCCGCAGGAAACTTACGGAAGGGTGACCATCGCGTCACGGGCGAAAGCCGGTTTTGCCCAGGTTACGGGTCGGTTGGTCGCAGGGAGTGGCGGCGAAGACGAAAGGGTCTAGAGAGGGGCGCCCTCGAAAGGACCCCGCACGCCGATGACCCAGGCTCAGCTTCCGTGGCGCCACGCCGTGCTCGCCCTGGCCGTGGTGGCGGTCTGGGGCACCAATTTCGTGGTCATCCGCATCGGTCTCGACCACCTGCCGCCGCTGCTGTTCGCGGCGCTTCGCTTCAGTTTCGCCCTGTTGCCGGCCGTGTTCTTCCTCAAGCGCCCGAACGTGCCCTGGCGCGACCTCGCCGCCTACGGGGTGCTGATCGGGGCGGGGCAGTTCGGCCTGCTCTACATCGCCATGAAGGACAGCATCTCGCCGGGCCTGGCCTCGCTGGTGGTGCAGAGCCAGGCGTTCTTCACCGTCGGCCTGGCCATGAGTCTCAGCGGCGAGCGGGTGAAGCGCTACCAGTACGCGGCGCTAGCGCTGGCGGCGGCGGGCATCGGAGTGATCCTGTGGCGCACCGACGGCTCGGCGACGCCGCTCGGCCTGGTGCTGGTGCTGCTGGCGGGCCTGAGCTGGGCCGGCGGCAACATCGTCGCCCGCCGCAGTCCGACGGTGAACATGCTGGCCTATGTGGTCTGGGCGAGCCTGTTCTCCGTGCCGCCGCTGCTGGCCCTGTCGTTCGTCTTCGAGGGCTGGCCGGCGATCAGGCACGGGGTGATGGCCGCCGACGCGGCGACCTGGGCGGCCGTGATCTGGCAGTCGGTGGGCAACACCCTGTTCGGCTACGCGGTCTGGGGCTGGCTGCTGGCCCGTCACCCGGCGGCGACGATCGCGCCGATGTCGCTGCTGGTGCCGGTATTCGGCATGGCGGCCTCGGCCCTGTGGCTGGGCGAGAGCCTGCCGGGCTGGAAGCTCGCGGCGGCCGGGCTTGTGATGACCGGCCTCGCGGTCAACGTGCTGTGGCCGAGGCTGCGCGGGCGGTTCGCGAAGGCGCCGGCCGGGACGGAGCTGCCGCCAGCGGCTTAGGGGCCGCAGTAGGGGACATGTACCTGAAAGGTACGTGTCCCCTGCATGTGGGCGCCGACGGGGGACACGCACCCTTCGGGAGCATGTCCCCTCGATCCTAAGCGATAGCCTTGCTGGCCAGTTCGAACACGTTCTTGGACAGGCCCTCGACGGCGACGATCCGCTCCAGCTGCGCCTTCATCAGGGCGCCGAGCTCGGGCTTGTAGCGGCGCCAGCCGCCGAGCGGTTCGACGAAGCGGGCCGCGGTCATCGGGTTCACCCGGTCGGTGGCGATGATCTGGTCGGCCAGGAAGCGGTAGCCGGCGCCAGACGGGTCGTGGAAGCGGGACGGGTTGGCGTTGGCGAAGACGCCGACCAGCGCCCGCAGGCGGTTGGGGTTCCTGGCGTCGAAGTCCGGGTGGGCGGTCAGGCCCAGCACCCGGCCGAGGGCCTCTTCCGACGGATCCCTGGCCTGGGCGGAGAACCACTTGTCGAGCACCAGCGGCTCGTCCTTCCATCTGGCGTGGAAGTCGGCCAGCGCCTTGTCCGAGGCCTCGCCGCCGAGCTCTATCAGGGCGTTGAGGCCGCCGATGGCGTCGGTCATGTTGGCGGCGGTCTCGAAGTGGCGGGCGGCGATGTCGGCGTTCTGGGCGTGGCCGTCGATGGCGAGCAGCTCCAGCACCGCGTTGCGCAGCGCCCGACGCCCGGCCGAGGCCGAGTCGGGCGAGAACGGGCCGCTGTCCGACAGGCCGGCGTGCAGCCGGCGCAGGTCGTCGCCGAGGTGGACGGCGAGCCGCGCCCGCAGGATGTCCCGGGCCTCGTGGATCGCGGCCGGATCGGCGGGCGACATGGCCATGGCCAGGTCCGCCTCGCTGGGCAGCACCAGCAGCAGCGCCTTGAAGGCGGGATCGGCGGCCTGGTCAGCCAGCGCCCGGCCGACGGCCTCGGCGTAGCGCTCCTCGGCGACCTCATCCGGCGTTCCGGCGGCGCGGGACAGGATCAGCTCGCGGGCCAGGCCTTGGCCGGCTTCCCAGCGGTTGAAGAGGTCGGTGTCGGCGGCGAGCAGGACATAGCGGTCCTTCGCCTCGACGTCCGTCGTCAGGGTCACCGGGGCGGAGAAGCCGCGCAGCGCCGACA
This sequence comes from Pseudomonadota bacterium, assembly GCA_040390885.1. Classification (GTDB taxonomy): domain Bacteria; phylum Pseudomonadota; class Alphaproteobacteria; order Caulobacterales; family Caulobacteraceae; genus Caulobacter. Next base: position 9,353 of record JAZJXN010000031.1, read on the forward strand.
GCACCGGCCGGCGCTCCAGGCCGTCGATGACGATGGTCGTGGTCTCGCCTTCGAGAACCGCAATCTCGGTGTCGCGCAGCTCCTTGCCGTCGTCATCCAGCAGGCCGAAGGCGACGGGCAGGGGGAGAGGCTTTTTGACCGGCTGGCCGGGCGTGGGATCGGTGCGCTGGCTCAGCGACAGTTCCAGCCGGCCCTGTTCGGGCGTCCAGACCTGGCGGATATCGACCTTTGGGGTCCCGGCCTGTTCGTACCAGCCGAAGAACTCGCCGAGGTCCTGGCCGGACGCGTCGGCGAAGCACTGGATGAAGGCCTCGACCGTGGTCGCCTCGCCATCGTGGCGCTCGAAGTAGAGGTCCATGCCCGCCCGGAACGCCTCGGCGCCGAGCAGGGTCTTGAGCATGCGGATGACCTCGCTGCCCTTCTCGTAGATCGTCGCCGTGTAGAAGTTGTCGATCTTGATGTAGCTCGACGGCCGCACCGGGTGGGCGAGCGGGCCGGCGTCCTCGGGAAACTGCCGGGCGCGCAGGGCCTTCACGTCCTTGATCCGCTGCACCGCCTCGCCGCGCATGTCGGCGCTGAACGACTGGTCCCGGAAGACGGTCAGACCCTCCTTCAGGCAGAGCTGGAACCAGTCACGGCAGGTGATGCGGTCGCCAGTCCAGTTGTGGAAATACTCGTGGGCGACGACGCTCTCGATACGCTCGTAGTCCATGTCCGTCGCCGTCTCGGCGTCGGCGAGCAGCAGGGCGGCGTTGAAGATGTTGAGGCCCTTGTTCTCCATCGCCCCGAAGTTGAAGTCGCGCACGGCGACGATCATGAACAGGTCGAGGTCGTACTCGCGGCCGAACGCCTCCTCGTCCCACTTCATCGCCCGCTTGAGGCTGTCCATCGCGTACTCGGCGCGGGCCGACATGCCGGGGTCGACGTAGATGCGCAGGTCGATCGCGCGGCCGGTCATGGTGACGAAGCTGTCCGTCAGCTCGTCCAGCTCGCCCGCGACCAAGGCGAACAGATAGGCCGGCTTGGGGAAAGGGTCGTTCCAGACGGCGTAGTGGCGGCCGCCCGGCAGGGCGCCGCTCTCGACCAGGTTGCCGTTGGCCAGCAGCCGGTGGAACGAGGTCGGCGCCTCCATCCGCACCGTGTAGCGGGCGAGCACGTCGGGGCGGTCGAGGAACCAGGTGATGCGACGGAAGCCCTCCGCCTCGCACTGGGTGCAGAAGCGGCCGCCGGAGAGGTACAGGCCCATCAGCACGGTGTTGGACGAGGGGTCGATCTCGACCTCGGTCTCCAGCGTGAAGGCGGCCGGCAACTCGGTCAGGGTCAGCGTTTCGGGCGTGGCCTGGAATTCGCGGGTCTCGCCGTC
>JAZJXN010000032.1:0-9644 GCA_040390885.1 Pseudomonadota bacterium
TGCTGCTCGACGAACCGACCAACGACCTGGACATCGAGACGCTGCAGAACCTCGAGGAGGCGCTGGAAGGCTTCGCCGGCTGCGCCGTGGTCATCAGCCACGATCGCTGGTTCCTCGACCGCCTCTGCACCCACATCCTCGCTTTCGAGGGCGACAGCCATGTCGAGTGGTTCGAAGGCAACTTCGAGATGTACGAGGAAGACAAGAAGCGCCGCCTCGGCACCGACAGCCTGATCCCGAAGCGGATCAAGTTCCAGAAGTTCACGCGCTAGGGGTGGTACGGCGGGTCTTCGGTCCCGAAGCCCGCCGTCTCCAGCTGTTCACGCGCTCTTGCGGTTGACGGCGGAGGCGGGCGGCGCAAAGTCGGGGGCATGAAAGACACCGCCACTCAACCCGTCCTGCTGCTGTCCCATGAGATGCTGTCGCCGATGCAGGCGGCTCTGGAGCCGACCTATCGGGTCGTGAAGCTCTGGGAGCATCCCGATCGCCTGGTCTTCCTCGAAGGCGCGGGCCGGGAGGTGCAGGCCATCGTCCATGCGGGCGAGATCAAGCTCTCCAACGACTTCCTGGCCGGGATGCCCCGCCTTGGCCTGATCGCCAACGTCAGCGTCGGCTATGACGGCGTCGACGTGCCCTGGTGCCGGGCGCACGGGATCGCGGTCACCCATTCCCACGGCCAGAACGCGGAGGATGTGGCCGACCATGCCGTCGGCGCCTTCCTGGCCGCCTGGCGCGGGATCGTCACCGGCGACCAGACCGTTCGCGCGGGACGCTGGACCCACGCCGACCGCATGCGGCCGCGTCCCGCGCTCGCCGGGCGCAAGGCGGGCATCGTCGGGCTCGGCCACATCGGCGCCGCCATCGCCAACCGGGTCGAGGCGTTCGGCCTGTCGGTCGCCTGGTGGGGGCCCAATCCCAAGCCCGACGCGAACTGGCCGATGGCCCAGAGCCTGCTGGCCCTCGCGCGGGACAGCGACGTGCTGTTCGTGGCCTGCCGTGGCGACGCCGCGAACCATCACCTGATCTCTCGGGCGGTCATCGAGGCGGTCGGGACGCGCGGCTGCCTCGTCAACGTCGCCCGCGGCTCGGTCGTCGACGAGGACGCCCTGATCGCGGCGCTGAAGGACGGGACGCTGGGCATGGCCGCGCTGGACGTGTTCGAGACCGAGCCGACCCCGGCCGCGCGCTGGGCGGATGTGCCCAATACGGTGCTGACGCCGCACATCGCGGGCGGCACGCTCGAAAGCATTCCGAAAATGGTCGGCCAAGCGCTGGAGAACCTGCGGCGGTTCTTCCACGAGGAGCCGCTGCTGTCGCCGGTCCAGAGCTGACCGGTCAGGGACGCAGGATCAGAGATAGACGGCTTCGCCGCCCTGCCTGACAGGCGGGGCGAGCGCCGCTTCGAGCCGGGTCAGGACAGCGATCGGGGAGAAGGGCTTGGCGAGGAAGCCGGTGACCCCGGCGGCCAGGCCGCCTTCGACGACGCGCTGACTGGCGTGGGCCGAGGCCATGATCACCGGGAGGCTGCTGATCGACGGATCGAGCAGGGCGCGGATGGCGCGGGTCAGGGCGATGCCGTCCATCGGCTGCATGTACATGTCGGCGATCACCGCATCGACCTGCACGACCTTGAGCAGTTGCAGCGCCCGCGGGCCGTCGGCGGCCGCCTCGACCTCGACATCGGCGGCGTCGAGGATCTGGCTGAGGAACATCCGCGCGTGCCTGTTGTCATCGACGAGCAGGACGCGACATTTGGACAGGCTGGACATAAGCGGCTTCTCGCCCCCCGGCGACAACGGCGGCGACCTTGACCCCGCGGGTCTTGATGCCGGGTGAATGGCGACGTCGCATAGCCGACAAAATGGCGCCGGAGCGGGTGGGGCCGCCGTCGTCCGCAGGGCGCTCGAGTCGCGAACGACGACGCCGAGGGTCTGGTGATTCTCGAGGCCTCCTGCACGGCCATGGTCGGCTTGAGGCCCGCGCGGCACGCGGCGGCGCTCGAGGACGGTGACTTGCCGGCCGGAACGGATGTATCCTTGCTGGTCTGCGTGGCGATGAGCCGTGCGCAGGCCCTGCCATCCGGTCGCGCGCCAGCGTCCGACGATAGACCCTCCAAGGCTTGGCCGCGGCGGCGAATTGGGTGGCTAGCAGCCTGCGAAAAGCTTGACATAACCACATAAAGATATCTTTATATCCTCCATGACGCTGACCTCTGGCGAGACGGTGGAGATCCTGCGCGCGGCCGGCGAGCCGACGCGGCTGCGCATGCTTGCCCTGCTGTCGCGCGAGGAGCTTTCGGTGCTCGAGCTGTGCCGCGTGCTCGACCAGAGCCAGCCGCGGGTCTCCCGCCATCTCAAGCTGCTGGCCGAGGCCGGGCTCGTCGAACGCTTCCCCGACGGGGCCTGGGTCTTCTACCGGCTCGCCCAGGGCGGGGAGGGCGGCATCCTCGCCGACCACATCCTCACGCTCATCGACGCCGCCGACCCGGCCCTGCGCCGCGACGCGGAACGGCTCAGCCAGGTCGCGACCGAGCGGTCGTCCGAGGCCGCCGCCTACTTCTCGCGCAATGCCGCGCGCTGGGACGAGATCCGCTCCCTCTATGTCGCCGAGGCCGAGGTCGAGGCCGCCATCGAGCAGGCCGCGGGGCAAGGGGCGCTGGGGCGACTGGTCGACCTGGGCGCCGGTACCGGCCGCATGCTGACCCTGCTCGGCGGCCGCACCAGCCGCGCGCTCGGCCTCGATCTGTCGCAGCAGATGCTCAACATCGCCCGGCTCAACGTCGGCGAGGCCGGCCTTTCGGTCTGCGAGCTGCGCCATGGCGACATCTTCGCCACCGGCCTGCCGGACCACAGCGCCGACCTGGTTACGGTCCATCAGGTGTTGCACTACCTGGGCGACCCGGCCTCCGCCGTCGCCGAGGCGGGGCGGCTGGTGGCGCCGGACGGGCGGCTGCTGATCGTCGATTTCGCCCCGCACGCCCTCGAGTTCCTGCGCGAGCAGCACCAGCATCGCCGCCTCGGCTTCTCCGACGAGGAGATCGGCCGCTGGCTGGCCACCGCCGGCCTCGCGCTCGAACGCACCCAGACCCTGCCCTCGCTCTCCGAGCAGGGCCTCACCGTCAAGATCTGGACGGCCCGCCGTCCCGCCGACGCCGATCTTTCCGAGAAGGACGCCGCATGAGTTCCGCGCCCGTGTCACCCCGCCGCGTGATCGGCCCGATCGCCCGCTCGGGCGAGAAGGCTTCCCGCCCGCTCGGCATCAGCTTCGAGTTCTTCCCGCCGAAGACGCCGGAGATGGAAGAGAGCCTGTGGAACGCCATCCGCCGGCTGGAGCCGCTGCAACCCTCGTTCGTGTCGGTCACCTACGGGGCCGGCGGCTCGACCCGTGAGCGCACCCACCGGACGGTCAAGCGCATCATCGACGAGACGTCGCTGAAGCCCGCCGCTCACCTGACCTGCGTCGACGCCTCCCGCGACGAGGTCGATGATGTCATTCGCGAGTACTGGGACGCCGGCGTGCGCCACATCGTCAGCCTGCGCGGCGATCCGCCCAGCGGCCTAGGCGGCGTCTATGTTCCCCGCGCCGACGGCTACGCCAACGCCACCGAGCTGACCTCGGCGATCACCGCCATCAACCCGTTCGAGGTGCTGGTCGGGGTCTATCCCGAGGGCCATCCCGAAAGCCCCAACATCCAGCACGACATCGATGTGCTGAAGGCCAAGGTCGACGCCGGCGCCACACGCGGCATCAGCCAGTTCTTCTTCGACATCGATGCCTATCTGCGCTTCGTCGAAAAGGCGCGGGCGGCCGGGATCACCATTCCGATCTCGCCCGGGATCATGCCGGTCAGCAACTTCAAGGGTCTGGTCAAGATGGCCGCCGCCTGCGGGACCTCGATCCCGTCCTGGCTCGGCAACCTGTTCGACGGCCTCGACGGCGATCCTGAGACGCGCCGGCTGCTCGCCTGCTCGGTGGCCGCCGAGATGTGCGCCAAGCTGGAGGAGGAGGGCTTTTCCGACTTCCACTTCTACACCCTGAACCGGGCCGACCTCGTCTACGCCATCTGCCGGGTGCTCGGCGTGCGCGAGTCAGCTCCCGCTCCGTCGGAGGCCGCCGCATGAGACGCTTCATCACCGGACTGGCGCTGGCGGCGGTCACCGTCACCGTCGCCTCGGCCCAGGCCCTGCCGGCCAACTGGCTGAAACCGACGACGCCGTTCAAGGTCGCCGACAACCTCTACTATGTCGGCACCGAAGGTCTGTCCTCGTGGCTGATCACCACGTCGAAGGGCCACATCCTGATCGACGCGCCGATGGAGCAGAACGTCCCGGCAGTCGAGGCCAACATCCGCGCCCTCGGCTTCAAGGTCGAGGACATCGAGCTGCTGCTCAACAGTCACGCCCACTTCGACCACGCCGGCGGTCTGGCGCGCCTCAAGAAGGACAGTGGCGCGATCCTGGCCGCCGCGGCTGGCGACAAGACCTCGCTGGAGAAGGGGACCTATCCCGGCTCGGAGACCGTGGCGGCGATGAAGTTCCCGCCGGTGAAGGTCGACCAGGTGGTCAAGGACGGCCAGACCGTCACCCTGGGCGGCGTCACCCTGACGGCCAACCTCACCCCCGGCCACAGCCCCGGCTGCACCACCTGGACCTTCCCGGTGAAGGTCGACGGCCAGACCCGCAAGGCGCTCTACTACTGCTCGACCTCGGTCGCCGCGAACCAACTGGCGCCGAAGGAGCAATACAAGGGTATCGTCGCCGACTACCGCCGCACCTTCGCCGCGCTGGCGAAGATGAAGGCCGACATCTTCCTGGCGCCGCACGCCGAGAGCTTCGACCTCGCCGGCAAGCGGGCCAGGCTCAAGCCGGGCGCCCCAAACCCCTTCGTGAATCCCGCCGAGCTCCAGACCGTCGTCGCCGCCCAGAAGGCGGCCTTCGAGGCCGCGCTCGCCAAGCAGCAGGGAGCCGCCAGATGAGCCGCGCCGAACGCACCGAACTCCTGAAGCGCATTTCGCGCGAGCGGATCCTGATCCTCGACGGCAGCTGGGGCGTGATGTTCCAGAAGGAGGGCCTCTCGGAAGAGGACTTCCGCGCCGATCTCTTCGTTGACCACCCGGGCCAGCTGAAGGGCAACAACGACATTCTCTGCCTGACCCGGCCGGATCTGGTCAGCAAGCTGCACGACGCCTACTACGCCGCCGGCGCCGACATCTCCGAGACCAACACCTTCAGCGCCACCTGGATCGCGCAGGAGGACTACAAGCTCGAGCGCGCCGTCCGCGACATCAACCTGCACGGCGCACGACTGGCCCGAGAGGTCGCCGACCGCTGGACCGCCGCCGAGCCGGACAAGCCGCGCTTCGTCGCCGGCTCGATCGGGCCGCTGAACAAGATGCTGTCGATGTCGTCGGATGTGAACGATCCGGGCGCGCGGCTGATCACCTTCGACCAGGTCTACGGCGCCTATCGCGAGCAGATCATCGCCCTCTACGAGGGCGGCGTGGACCTGTATCTGATTGAGACCATCACCGACACGCTGAACTGCAAGGCGGCGCTGAAGGCAATCATGGACCTCGAGGACGAGGGCTACGATCCGCTGCCGATCTGGATCAGCGGCACTATCACCGACCGGTCGGGGCGCACTCTTTCGGGCCAGACGGCCGAGGCTTTCTGGAACAGCGTCAAGCACGCCAAGCCGTTCGCCATTGGCTTCAACTGCGCGCTCGGCGCGGACCTCATGCGGCCGCACATCGCCGACCTCGCCCGCGTCGCCGACACCCTGGTCGCGGCCTATCCCAACGCCGGCCTGCCCAACGCCATGGGCCAGTACGACGAGGAGCCGCACCAGACGAGCCACGAGCTCCACCAGTGGGCCAAGGACGGCATCGTCAACATCCTCGGCGGCTGCTGCGGCACCACGCCGGACCACATCCGCCACGTCGCCGACGAGGTGCGCGGCGTGACGCCCCGGCAGATCCCGGAACGGCCCAAGGCCATGCGCCTGGCCGGGCTGGAGCCGTTTGAGCTCGCATGATCGCCAAGGTCCTCGTCCTGGGCGGCCTTCTGCTCGCCGCGCCCGCGTTCGGCCACGCCGCCGAGGTGACGCGCAGCTATGCCAGCCCGCAGGCCGTCATCGCCGGCTCGGTGACCGTGCCAGCAGGCTATGACACCGTCTATTTCAGCGGTGTGTTGCCCGCCGTCGCCGATCCGGCGGCCGGGAAGGGCACGATCGCGTCCTACGGCGACACGGAGACCCAGACCGCCAGTGTCCTGGCCCGCATCAACGAGGGCCTGAAGGCGCATGGGCTCGGCCCCGCCGACGTGGTCAAGATGACGGTCTTCCTGGTCGGCGACCCCGCTGCCGGGGGCAAGCTCGACTTCGCAGGCATGATGCGGGCTTACGGCAAGATCTACGGCACGGCCGAACAGCCCAACCGTCCGGCCCGCTCGACCGTGCAGGTCGCCGGCCTGGCCGGACCGGGCTTCCTGGTCGAGATCGAGGTCATCGCAGCCAAGCCGCCAAAAGCGATCAGGTAGGCTTGCGATGCTGACTCACGACAAGGCCCTGGCCCTGAGCTCCATCGAGACCGAACTGCTGCGCGACCTGCGCAGCCGCCTGAACCGGCGCGCCGTCAGCGACGCGGCCCTCAACGCCCTCGGCGCGGCCTTCCTGCAGGCCTCCGCCCGAGTCGACCTCGGCGACGGCGAGCCGATCGCTGTGGCCAACCTGTCTGTCGAGGCGGTGATCAAAGCTGCCGCAACGGCCGACATGAAGGTCCTCGCCCGGCTCGTCGCCACGCTCGGCGCCGAGCGCAAGAAATCCCCCAAGGCCTGGCCCGCGCTTGTCGCGGCCGGCGCCCCCCAGGCCATCCTCAGTCGCCGACTGGCGCTGGCCGGACGCGAACAACCCGTGGAAGTGTGATGAGACCCGTCTTCGTAAACATCGGCGAGCGCACCAACGTCACCGGCTCGGCGAAATTCCGCAAGCTGGTGGTGGAGGGCGACTATGCCGCCGCCCTGTCGGTCGCGCGCCAACAGGTCGAGGCGGGCGCCCAGATCATCGACGTCAACATGGACGAGGGCCTGCTCGACTCGAAGCAGGCCATGGTCACCTTCCTGAACCTGATGGCGGCCGAGCCGGACATCGCCCGGGTGCCGGTGATGATCGACAGCTCCAAATGGGACGTCATCGAGGCCGGCCTTAAGTGCGTCCAGGGCAAGGCGATCGTGAACTCGATCTCCATGAAGGAGGGCGAGGAAAAGTTCATCGAGCAGGCCAGGCTGTGCCTGCGCTACGGCGCCGCCGTGGTGGTGATGGCCTTCGACGAGGTCGGCCAGGCCGACACCGCCGACCGCAAGGTCGAGATCTGTCAGCGGGCGTACAACATCCTCGTCGACCAGGTCGGCTTCCCGGCCGAAGACATCATCTTCGACCCCAACATCTTCGCGGTGGCGACGGGGATCGACGAGCACGACAACTACGCGGTCGACTTCGTCGAGGCGACGAAGCGGATCAAGCAGCTGCTGCCGTATGCCCGCATCAGCGGCGGCGTCTCCAACGTCTCGTTCAGCTTCCGCGGCAACGAGCCGGTGCGGCGCGCGATCCACAGCGTGTTCCTGTACCACGCCATCAACGCCGGCATGGACATGGGCATCGTCAACGCCGGCGACCTGCCGGTCTACGACGACATCCCCGCCGAGCTGCGCGAGGCGGTCGAGGACGTGATCCTCAATCGCAAGCCCAAGGCCGGCGGCAGCCAGACGGAACGGCTCGTCGATCTGGCGCCCAAGTACAAGGGCGACGGGACCAAGGTCGCGGTGGCGGACCAGGCCTGGCGCTCCCTGCCGGTCGCGGCGCGGCTGAGCCACGCCCTGGTCAACGGCATCACCGAATTTATCGACGCCGACACGGAAGAGGCGCGCCTCTCCGTCGAGCGGCCGTTGCATGTCATCGAAGGCCCGCTGATGGACGGCATGAACGTCGTCGGCGACCTGTTCGGGGCCGGGAAGATGTTCCTGCCCCAAGTGGTCAAGTCGGCGCGCGTCATGAAGCAGGCGGTGGCCTGGCTGATGCCGTTCATGGAGGCCGAGAAGGAAGGTCAGCCGCGCCAGCAGGCCGGCCGCATCCTGATGGCGACCGTGAAGGGCGACGTCCACGACATCGGCAAGAACATCGTCGGCGTGGTCCTGCAGTGTAACAACTACGAGGTCATCGACCTCGGGGTGATGGTGCCCGCCGACCGCATCCTGGCCGAGGCCAAGGCGCACAACGTCGACATCATCGGCCTGTCGGGCCTGATCACCCCGTCGCTGGACGAGATGGTGTTCCTCGCGTCCGAGATGGAGCGCCAGGGCTTCGAGGTGCCGCTGCTGATCGGCGGCGCCACCACCAGCAAGACCCACACGGCGGTGAAGATCGCGCCGTCCTATCGCCGCGGCTCGACCACCTACGTGCTGGACGCCAGCCGCGCGGTCGGCGTGGTCTCGCAGCTGCTGTCGAAAGACGACAAGGCAGGCTTCGAGGCCCAGACCCGTGAGGACTACGTCCGCGTCCGCGAGCAGTTCGCGCGCGGCCAGGACCAGAAGAACCGCACCCCGATCGAGAAGGCCCGCGCCAACCGCTTCAAGATCGACTGGGCCGCCGCGACCCCGCCGAAGCCCAGCTTCACCGGCATCCGCGCCTTCGGCCCCTACGACCTCGAGGAGCTGGCCAGGTACATCGACTGGAGTCCGTTCTTCGCCAGCTGGGAGCTGGTCGGCCGCTATCCGCAGATCCTCGACGACGACGTGGTCGGGGAGGCGGCGCGCGACCTGTGGAAGGACGCCCAGGTCATGCTCAAGCAGATCCTCGACGAGAAGTGGTTTACCGCCCGCGGCGTGGTCGGGTTCTGGCCGGCCCAGGCGGATGGCGACGATGTCGTGGTCTATGCCGACGAGAGCCGCACCACCGAGCTGACCCGGCTGCACACCCTGCGACAGCAGATGGCCAAGAGCACCGACAAGGCCAACCTGGCCCTGTCCGACTTCGTCGCCCCGATCGGCGGCCCGGCCGACTGGATCGGCGGCTTCGCGGTCACGTCCGGTCACGGCGAGCTGGAAGTGGCCAAGCGCTTCAAGGACGCCGGCGACGACTATTCGGCCATCCTCGCCACCGCTCTGGCCGACCGTCTCGCCGAGGCCTTTGCCGAGGCCTTGCACCACAAGGTCCGCACCGAGCTCTGGGGCTACGCGGCGGGCGAGGTTTTCGACATCGATCAGCTGATCGGCGAGAAGTATCGTGGCATCCGCCCGGCCCCCGGCTATCCGGCCCAGCCTGACCACACCGAAAAGGCGACTCTTTTCAAACTGCTCGACGCCGAGGCTCAGACCGGGATGGAACTGACCGAAAGCTTCGCCATGAACCCGCCGGCGTCGGTCAGCGGCCTTTATTTCAGCCACCCCGATAGCCATTATTTCGGCGTCGGACGGATCGACCGCGACCAGGTCGCCGACTACGCTGCCCGAAAGGGCTGGGATCTGGCCAAGGCCGAGCGCTGGCTGGCGCCGATTCTGGCGTATGATCCGAACAGCGAGGCGAGAGGAGCGGCGGCCTAGTGACGCGTGAGCAGACCCGGCAGTTGGTGATCATGGGCACGGCGGCTGTCG
>JAZJXN010000033.1:0-5879 GCA_040390885.1 Pseudomonadota bacterium
TGCCCCGGCCGCTGCGGATCATGTCGCGCGCCACCTGGGTCTCGCCACGCTGCATGGCCTCGACCGTTTCCCGGAGGATGACGAGGCGCAGCGTCGTGGCCTGCTGCAGCTGGCCGACCCGCTCGATCTGTTCAGGATTGTCGGCGATCAGACGGCGCAGCCGGGACAGCTCCTGGGGGATCACGACGGTCCCTGTGCGCCAGGGCTGGAGGTAGTCGTCGCGCTCGGTCAGCAGATACCCGCGCTGACCGGTCTCGGCGTCCTGGATGCTGGAGAACAGCCTCTGGGTCGTCTCCATGACCTGATGGGTGTGGTTGACGTCCTCCTGCCCGCGCCGCAGCGCAGCGGCGTGGTTGAACGCCGTGTAGGCCGTCAATGCGGCCAGCACGATGATCAGCAGAACTGGAAGGAAAATCAGCCGCCTGGTCACGTACGCGCACACCCCCGCCCGCCGCCCGCGAGCGGGAGGACCCTAGCGGCTCGCCGGACGCTGGCAAGCGATCAGGCGCGATCGGGAAATACCGTCGCCCAGTCGTTCTTCATGCTGACCACGGTGACGCCGTAGTCAGCGGCGTGGTCGAGGGCGTCGACCAGCGGACTGAGCCTGAAATCGCGATCGTAGGCGACCTCGCGCTCGGCGTCGTCGTGGTGGATCAGCAGCGCCAGGCGCCGCCCCTCGCCCGACAGCGCGTAGCGCATCATCACCGATCAGCCGCCGCCCTGGGCCTCAGCCATCTTCGCCACCGCATCGTTGATGGTGAAGGTGTTCGGCTTCTGCACCGGCGGGAAGTCCTTGAACGTGGCCGCGAACTGGTCGGCCAGGCCCCAGGCTCCGTACAGGATGTAGGCGTGGTAGATGAACCACTCGTAGTAGCTGTTCGAGGTGATGTCCGCGTACTCGTAGGGGTCGGTGCGCAGGTTGAAGATCTTGGGCAGCCGCAGCGGGATGAACGGCTCGGCCCAGAGCTGCATCGTGCCCTTGAGCCGCTGCTCCATGAACATGACCTTCCAGTTGTCGTAGCGCACCCCGAGGATGTCACCGTCGTCGCTGATGTAGACGAACAGCTGCCGCGGGCTCTTCTCGACCTCGCCGGTCAGGTAGGGGAGCAGGTTGAAGCCGTCGATGTGGTTTTTGTAGGTGCGACCACAGGCGGTGACGCCCTTCTTGACCTTCTCCACGATGTCCGGCTCGCCGGCCGCCGCCAGGAAGGTCGGCAGCCAGTCATGGTGCTGGACGATCTCGTTGGAGACGCTGCCGGCCTTGATCTTCCCGGGCCAGCGGATCAGCTCGGGAATGCGGAAGGCGCCTTCCCAGTTGGTGTTCTTCTCGCTGCGGAACGGGGTCGTGCCCGCGTCCGGCCAGCTGTTGCGGTGCGGCCCGTTGTCGGTCGAGTAGACCACGATGGTGTCCTCGGCCAGACCCAGCTCGTCGAGCAGGTCGAGCATCTGGCCGACGTTCTTGTCATGGTCGATCATCGTGTCGTGGTAGGGCGACTGCCAGCGGCCGGCCTGGCCGAGGCTCGACTTCTTCGTGTGCGTGAACATGTGCATGTGCGTGGTGTTCAGCCAGACGAAGAACGGCGTGTCGTCGCCATTGGCGCGCTTGATGAAGTCGGTGGCGTGCTCGACGAACTCATCGTCGCAGCTCTCCATGCGCGCGGTCGTCAGCGGGCCGGTCTCCTCGATCTTCTGCTTGCCGACCTTGCCCCAGCGCTCGTGATCGGTGGGGTCGTCGACATCGGTCGCCCAGCTGTGGACGACGCCGCGCGGGCCGTTTTTCTTCTTGAAGTTCGGGAAGTCCTTCTCCGGGTAGTAGTCGTACATCTCCGGCTCTTCCTCGGCGTTGAGGTGGTAGAGGTTGCCGAAGAACTCGTCGAAGCCGTGGGCGGTCGGCAGCATGTGATTCAGGTCGCCGAGGTGGTTCTTGCCGAACTGGCCGGTGGCGTAGCCCTGCTCCTTGAGCAGCGCGGCGATGGTCACCAGCTTGTCGTTCATGCCCACCGGCGCGGCCGGGGCGCCGACCTTGGATAGGCCCGTCCGCAACACGCTCTGTCCGGTGATGAAGGACGAGCGGCCGGCGGTGCAGGACTGTTCGCCGTAGCTGTCGGTGAACATCATGCCTTCGTTGGCGATGCGGTCGATGTTGGGGGTCTGGTAGCCCATCAGGCCGTGGCTGTAGCAGCTCAGATTGCTGATCCCGATATCGTCGCCCCAGATGACGAGGATGTTGGGCTTTCCGTTGGGCAGGGCGGCCTCCGCTTCAGGGTGGCCGCAACAACATCATGCGCCTCAGCGCCCGAGCATCGGGTAGGCCCCTAGGGCGCCACGGGCGTCGGCCTGAGGGATCATGCGGACTCCACCCGATGCACTGGCTCAGGGTGGCGGCGTGTACGGAGGAAGGAGATTGGCTGGGGAACTAGGACTCGAACCTAGAATGACGGTACCAAAAACCGCAGTGTTACCATTACACCATTCCCCAGCAGGAACGGCGAAAGCCGGACGAACCGGCTCGCGAGAGGCGGGTCAGATAGCGCAGCCGAACGCCGGATGCAACGGGAGTGTGAAAGGCTTTTCAGAGGCCCGATATGGTCGCTTGCGGCCCCGGCGACTCACCTCTATAAGCCCCCTCCTCACGTCGGAGTGTAGCTCAGCCTGGTAGAGCACCGTCTTCGGGAGGCGGGGGTCGGAGGTTCGAATCCTCTCACTCCGACCATTTCTTCTGGTTCCCGACCAGACCCTTCGGAGCGCGTGGTTTGCACGTGACTCCCGAGGGCTTCCCCGGCTCCGGTCGGGCGAAAAAGCCAGCATCGCCTCAGAAATACCGCCACTGTGGCCGCGTGTTCATTTGACCGCAACGCGCCGCTCTATAGCGTGAGCGCGTTTTTCATTCAGGACGCCCGATGAAGCAGTTCTTCCTGACGATGGCCGGTGTTTTCGCCGGCCTGCTGTTGTTCTTCGTCCTGATCCCGTTCCTCGTGATCGCCTCCTTCATCGGCGCGGCGTCCAAGCCCAAGGACACCACCCCGGCCCAGGCGGTTCTGCAGCTCGATCTGCGCGGCGGCATGAGCGACCAGGAGCCGCAGAACCCGTTCGCGGCGTTCGGCGGCGGATCAGGGCTGTCGGTGATCTCGGTGGTGGAGACGCTCCGCCACGCCGAAGGCGACAACAAGGTGAAGGGCGTCTTCGTGCGCCTGCCCGAGGGCGGCATGTCCCCGGCGGCGGCCGATGAGCTGCGCCAGGCCTTCCTGCACTTCCGCAAGGCCGGCAAGCCCGTGTGGGCGCACAGCCAGGGCCTCTATCCCTCCGGCGTGGTGACCTCGACCTACATGCTCGGCGCGTCGGCGGACCAGCTGTGGATGCAGCCCGACAGCGCCTTCCAGGCCACGGGCTTCGCGGGCGAGGACATCTTCTTCAAGCGCTTCTTCGACAAGTACGGCGTCAAGGCCGACTTCGAGCAGCGCCAGGAATACAAGAACGCGGTCAATCCCTACCTGTTCGACGACTACACGCCGGCGCACCGGGAATCGTCGCTGTCCTGGATGACCTCGATCTACCGCACGGCGGTGCTGACCGCGGCCATCGACCGCAAGAAGGAGCCGATCGCCTTCGTCCGCACCTTCGAGGCGGGTCCGTATTCGGCCGAGGACGCCAAGGCCAAGGGTCTGATCGACGGCGTCGGCCAGGTGCGTGACACCGCCCAGGCGATGCTGGCGAAGGCCGGCCCCAAGGCCGAGCTCGTCGATTTCGAGGACTATATGGGCAAGGCCGGCCGCGCCACGCGCGCCGCCTCGGCCATGAAGGGCGGCAGCGCCATCGCCGTGATCGGGGCCGAGGGTCCGATCATGACCGGCGCCGGCGGCGGTGGAAATCCGTTCGGCGGCGACCAGACGGTCTGGTCCGACGACGTCGCCGACTCCTTCTACCAGGCCATCGAGGACAAGGACGTGAAGGCGATCGTCTTCCGCGTCTCCTCGCCGGGCGGATCGGACACCGCCTCCGAGCAGATCCTGGCGGCCGTGAAGGCCGCCCGGAAGGCCGGCAAGCCGGTCGTCGTCAGCATGGGGACCTACGCGGCCTCCGGCGGCTACTGGATCTCGTCTGACGCCAGCGCCATCGTCGCCCAGCCCACCACCCTCACCGGCTCGATCGGCGTCTACGGCGGCAAGTTCGTGCTCGGCGAGGCGCTGTCGCGCTTCGGCATCGACATCCGCCAGACCGCGGTCGGCGGCGAGTACGCCAACGCCTTCGGCTCGGCGGCGGAGTTCAACCCGACCCAGCGGGCGGCGTTCGCCGGCTGGATGGACCGCATCTACGAAGGCTTCGTGCGACGCGTCTCCGAGGGTCGCAAGCTGCCGCCCGAGCGTGTGCGAGAGATCGCCAAGGGCCGGGTCTGGACCGGCGTCCAGGCCAGGCAGCTGAAGCTGGTCGACCAGATCGGCGGCTACTACGACGCCATCGACGTGGCCAAGCGCCTGGCCAAGATCGAAGGCGACGTGCGCATCAAGCACATCGACGGCGGCGGCTCTCCGTTCGAGGCGTTCGAAAGACTGTTCGGCATCAGCTCGACCTCGATCCGCACCGTCGCCGCGGCCGCCTGGATCCTGGGCGACCCGCGCGCGGAAGCGGTGATGGACGAGATGGCCTCGGCCCGCCTCCGTGAGCGCGGCGCCATGGTCCTGGCGCCGACGCCCCTCCGCTAGTCTAGGGCTCCAACCTCCCCGTTCAGCCAGCGTTGCGGGCGAAGGCCTTCGACCTGAAGGTCACGTCGCTCTGAGCGAAATCGAGCGTGATCGAGTCGAAGTGGCGCATCACGTCGACGCCGATCAGCATCGCCGGCCGATCGGTCAGGTCCCAGATCCTGAAGGTATGCAGGTCGGCGAAGACGCAGGTGAGATTGCCGAGCCGCACGCCGCCGAGCCGCAGCGGCGGCGCCACCGCCAGTTCGCCGCCGACCAGCTGGCCGGTCGCGCTCACCAGTTCGACCTGGGTGCGCCGCGCGCCGAGCACGCCGGGGCGGCCCAGCAGCGCATCGCGCAGGACCGTGTT
Source organism: Pseudomonadota bacterium (assembly GCA_040390885.1). Taxonomy (GTDB): domain Bacteria; phylum Pseudomonadota; class Alphaproteobacteria; order Caulobacterales; family Caulobacteraceae; genus Caulobacter. The sequence continues at coordinate 5,047 of JAZJXN010000033.1, forward strand.
GCCGACGGTGATCTCGGCGCCGGAGTCGAGAAAGGCGGTCAGCGGCACGCCGCCCATCTCGGCGTTGACGATGGTCAGCTGACCAAAGCGCTGCTTGGCGTCGACAACCACCTCGCCGGGGAGCGGGTCCTTGCCGATCCGCGAGCCCGCGTTGTCCCGCGCGCGGGGCGGCTCGAGGGTGAACACCTGGTTGGCGAAGTCCATGGTGGCGCGGCGGTTGGCGAGGACGTCGACGCCCAGCAGGCCGTCCGCGCCGAGATAGCCGCGAGGCAGAACCGGCATCTTCACACGGCGCGACACCAGATTGCCGACCGTCAGTCGGCGGACGGTCGTCGTCCGCGACGGCAGCACCCCGGCGATGCCGTGGACCATGGCCTGGCCCGACGTGGGCAGGGTCAGGGCGTCGGCGATCTCGGCTGACAGGACTGACCTGTTGGCGCCGGTGTCGACCACGAAGGCGTACGGCCCGGACTCGTCGATCATGGTCTTGACGGTCATCCGCCGGACCGCGTCGAACCCCGTGCGCAAGGCGCCGTCGGCTTCCGCGCCCGCGACGCTCGGGGGTGGCGGCGGCAGCGGCGCGGCGGTCAGGTTGACCTGGACCGTCGCCGGCTCGGACGGGCGTCGCGCCCCCGTCGCGCAGCCGGCGAGCGGCGCGGCGGCGAGACCGCCCATCATCAGCCGGCGTGTCAGGTCGCGTGTCATGGCTTCGCCTCTCCCCGCGCGTCTGCCTGCTCGCAGCCTAGCAACGCGACAGGGGCGGAGGATACCCGCGTTACGGCTCCACACATCGCTGCGGGCCTGGCTTCCAGGCATGAAAAATGGCGGCGGAG
>JAZJXN010000033.1:5889-11207 GCA_040390885.1 Pseudomonadota bacterium
GAGCTTTCGCTCCGCCGCCCGTTTCTCTCGATCAACCCAGCTCTAGAAGCGGAGGTTGACGCCCACGCTGTAGCGACGGCCGATGACATCGTAGACCGACGGGTTGGTCTGCGCGTCGACGAACGGGTCGTACTCGCGGATCTGCTGATCCAGCAGGTTCAGCACGTTGAAGCGAACCTCGACGTTGTCGTTGATGGCGTAGCGGGTCGCCAGGTCGAGGTAGTAGGTGGCCGGAACGCCGGTGGCAGTCGGCGAGTCCACGGGGACGTCGTTCTCGTGCTTGGCGTTGTCCAGGTAACGGATACGAAGGTCGGCGCCGAAGTCACCGATGTCGTAGCTGAGGTTCACGTTGGCGCGGAATTCCGGAAGATACTCGCCCGGAAGCGTGCCGATGGTGCCGGCGTAGTCGAGCACCGGGTCAGCATTGGACGTCTGGCTTTCGTACTTGTCGACCAGGTTGGCTTGGACGTTGACGCCCAGGCGGCCCCAGAGGCCCATCGCTTCGAGGTCGGTCTGCCAGTTGATGCTCAGGTCCCAACCCGACGTGCTGAGCACGGCCTGGTTAAGCGAGATCTCTTGCAGATCGACGATTTCGAACGAGCCCGGGCTGCGCGAGAACAGCTGGCACCAGGGGTTGTTCGCATCGAGCGTCGGGTTGGCGCTGTCCTGCAGGTTGTAGCAACGGTTGACGATGACCGACGGGTCGCTCGAGGCGACGACGTCCTCGATCTCGATCGAGTAGTAGTCGAGCGAGATGGAGAAGTTGCTGAACAGGCTGGACTCGAAGCCCGGACGCCACACCGCACCGAAGGTGTAGGTGTCGGCCGTTTCCGGCTGCAGGTCGGGGTTACCACCGGTAACGGCCGAGATCTGCGCAGCGCTTTGGTTGTAGCCAGCCTGGCTGCCGAGACCCAGAGCCGCCGCCTGCGCGTTGCAGAGGGCGAGGATCGCCGGCGAACGGTCGGGGTTGGCCGCGCCGCTCTCGAGGTTGGCGTTGCAGGGATCGAACACTTCGGGGTTGTCTTCACCCGCGGCGGAGAACAGCTCGGCGACGTTCGGCGAACGAACGGCCTTCTGCACGGAACCGCGGAAGCGCAGGCTTTCGATCGGCTGCCAGCTCAGTTCGGCCTTCCAGCTGGTGTCGGCGCCGGTGAGGTTGTTGTCCGAGAAGCGCGCGCCGAGCGTCAGGTCGAGCGCTTGAACGTACGGCAGGTCCTTCAGCAGCGGGATCGCGACTTCGCCGAACAGGTCGTAGAAGTCGAGGTAGCCGTTCAGGGGCGGCGAGCCGTTGAAGCCGGCGACTTCACCGGGCTGCAGGGCGCTGTCCGGCAGGAACTTGTAGTCGTAGCTGCGGTACTCGGCGCCGGCGGCGACGCCGACTTCACCGGCCGGCAGTTCGAACGCCGGGCCGGTCAGGACGACCTGCGCGAAGTTCGACTCGATGGTGGTGCGGTTCTTGGCGACGACGCTGGCGTAAGCGCGGCAGCCGTTGCCCAGGAAGCCCACGCCGAACGGGTTGAAGCCGTCGCCGCAGAGGGAAGCGCCGCCATCGGCCGCGTCCAGAAGCTCTTCGAACTTGCGGACGGCGAGGTTGCCGGTCTGGGTCGTGGTCTCTTCGTACTTGCCCCAGCTGTAGAAGGCGTCCGCGGTCCATTCAGAACCGAGGTCCCACTTCAGGCCGGTCGTGAACTGCATGCTGGTGCGGTCGTTCTGCTCGACGCGCGGACCGAGCGCGTTCGTGCGGAAGCGATACGCGAACTCTTCGTCCGCGCCCGTGCCGGCGAGCACGGGGTTGTCGCCGGTACGCGACGCCAGCAGCGCGGCCAGATCGGCCGGGATGAAGGGGTTGGTGACCGGAATGGTGAATTCGAAGAGGTTCTGGCCCGGATAAAGCGGGTTGCCCGAGGTCGGGGCCGGCGACGGCGCGAGGGCCGTGGACGACGAGTAGGTGACCAGGTTGGCGCGGGCGTAGACGTTGATGCTGTCGCTGATGTCGTAGTTGACAGCCGTGTAGAAGTTCTTCCGGTCCAGCGGCAGGATGAGCTTGTTGAACGGCTCGAAGTTGAACGAGAAGAAGTCCGGCGCGAAGGCGGTGGCGATTTCCGACGGGTCGCGACGGAAGTTCTCGATATCGATATCGAACGGCGTGGCCACGCCGGCGCCGGCGTTCACCGCGCACTGGCCGGACGAACCGGTGGCGTAGAGGGTGCCGTCGCCGTTGAAGCCGAAGCCCGCGCCGCCACCCGTGTAGCAGACGCTGTTCGCAGCGACGCCGTAACCGGCGAAGACGGCGTTGACGGCCGCCTGGGTCGGCAGGTTGCCGGCGGTGCGATAGGTGCCCGACGGGAAGTAGGAGGTGGTGCTGGTCGCCTGGGCGGTGAAGTCGCGGTCGCCCTTGCCGACTTCTTCACGCTGGGCCCAGCCGATGCTGAGGACGGCGTTACCACGGTCGTCGGCGAAGTTGCCGCCGATGGTCAGGCTGGCGGCGTATTCGCCGGCGTCGCCCATTTCCGAGATGCCGTATTGGGCGTCGGCTTCAACGCCTTCGAAGTTGGTCTTGGTGATGAAGTTCACCACGCCGGCGACGGCGTCGGCGCCGTAAACGGCCGAGGCGCCGCCGGTCACCACTTCGACGCGCTCGATCAGCGCGACGGGGATGGTGTTGGCGTCGGTCACCAGGGTCGAGGTGTTCGGGACCATCCGGCGGCCGTCCAGCAGGACGACGTTACGGTTGCTGCCCAGACCGCGAAGGTCGATCAGCGCCTGGCCGTTGCCGGGGTTGTTGTTCGCCGAGCCGAAGCTGGGAACGACGCCGGGCAGTTGGTTCAGGAGCGATTCGACGGTGATCGCGGCGACGTCCTTGATGTCCTGGTCGGACACGGTCTGGATCACGCTGTCGGTGACCAGGTCGCGGGTGGCGATGCGCGAGCCGGTGATGACGACGGCTTCAACTTCCGTGTCGTCCTGCGCGAACGCCGGCGTAGCAGCAGCAAAGGCGGCAAGAGCCGCGCTGCAAATCATGGTGGACGCCAGCAGGCGGCCGCGCGTGTTGTGAAGTCTCAACTTAATTCCCTCCGGATCAGCGCGGTTCGGGCCTTCCCGATGCGCGCCCCCTCTTGGTCTGGACGAAAGTCCCAGGCGCTTTCACGCCAGGTTGAGGCGATCCTTGCCCCCACGCCGAACACCGGTCAACGCTCATTACAGACCCGTAACAAGAACGACGTACGGATGTCGCACTTTGGCAACAGCGTGGCCGCGAGACGCCCTAAACGGGGCGCCACTGACCGCAGGGGCCCTGCTCGACGGCATGTCGCAACCTTGATTCGGCGAACAGCGGGATAAACGGTGTTCGGGCTTTCAGGGCCGAAAACCGCTCCGCGGCCCCTGCCGCGAGGCCTTATGGCTTAAGGCAAATCCACCTCAAACGGTGGTGATCGACGAGATTGTCGACCCATCCCGTGATCTTCGGATTCACCAGGTTCTTGGTGACGTAGAAGTAGACCGGCGCGACCGGAGCGTCCTCGAGCATCAGGTGTTCGGCTTCCGCCATAAAGTCGGCTCTTTTCGCCGCGTCCGGCTCGAGGTCGGCCTTGGTCATGAGAGCGTCATAGGCGGGGTTGTTGTAATCGCCGTAGTTCTGCGGGCCGTACCAGGACCGCTGCAAGTCGAGGAAGCTGGTGGCGTCGTTGTAGTCGGCGATCCAGGCGGCGTCGGCGACCTGGAAGGCCCGCGCCCTGTAGTCCGCGTAGGCGACCTGGGTCTCTTCCTGGGCCAGGGTCACATCCACGCCGATGGCCTTCCAGTCGGCCTGCACCGCCGGCATGTAGAGCATCGGGTCTGGGGTGTTGCGGTGGGTGATCTCGAGCTTGAGCGGCTTGCCCGGGCCGTAGCCCGCCGCGGCCAGCAGCTTGCGCGCCTCGGCCTGACGACGCTCCAGCGGCCAGTCGAACCAGTAGGGCGGCTTCACCGGCCGATAGTTGGCCACGCCGGGCGGTACGAAGGTGGTGGCCGGAACCTGGCCGCCGCGGAACAGCTTCTGGGTCACGAAGTCCCGGTCGACGGACATGGCCAGCGCCTGGCGAACGCGCCGGTCGCGGAACGGCGGGTAGCCGGACTTGGGATTGTTGTTGAAGGCCAGGTAGGTGACGCCGAGATAGGTGCTCACGCGCGGATAGCCCGGCATCTTCTCCTTCAGATAGGCGATGCGGTTCGACTGGATGTCGGTGTTCAGGTCCAGCTCGCCGCTGGCGACGCGGCGCTCGGCCGAGATCGCGTCGGTGGTCGGGTAATAATAGACCTCGTCGACACACAGCTTGTCCGCTTCGAAGAAGCGCGGATTGCGCACCGCCTTCACATAGTCGCCGAGCTTCCAGTCGATCAGCATGTAGGGACCGTTGCTGACCATCGCCCCGGGGCGGATCCAGCGGTCGCCGTACTTCTTCACGACGTGCGGCGGCACCGGATAGAAGACGTGGTGCTTGAGCATCTCCGGCAGGAACGGGGCCGGGTGCTCCAGGCGAATCTCCAGCGTGCGCGGGTCGATCGCCCTCACGCCCAGGGTGGCGGGCGGCGCCTTGCCCTCGTTGATGGCCTGGGCGCCCTTCAGCAGGAACATGATCGAGGCGTATTCGGACGCCGTCTTCGGATCGAGGACGCGGCGCAGCGAGAACACGAAGTCGTCCGCGGTCACCGGCACGCCGTCCGACCACTGGCTGTCGCGCAGGTGGAAGGTCCAGACCAGGCCGTCGGCGCTGGCTTCCCAGCGCTCGGCGACGCCCGGAATCGTCGAGCCGTCGGCGGCCGACTGGGTGAGGCCCATGAACAGGTCGCTCTGGATCCGGTCTTCCCAGACGCCGGTCGAAGTATGCGGGTCGAGGGTCGCCGGTTCGGTGGTGTTGCCGTACTGCAGACAGACTTTTCCGGGCGGACAGACAGGGCGCGAAGGGCCCTTCTGGCCACAGGCCGACAGGGCCAGGGCGGCGACGCCGAGCAGGAAGAGATTGCGCATCGGGCGAGGCGCCCCTTCTATGGCCAAAATTCGGAGTCGGGAGTCGCCCATGTCAGGTTTCGCTCATAGCTGGAAAACGGGTGTCGCCATCGCCGGCGCCATCTCCGCCGCCCTGGTGGCTGGCCAGATCGCGTCGGCCGCCGATGCGCCGAAGTCGAGGGCTGGGGCCCTGCAGGCGGTCGTCGACTGCCGCGCCGTCACGGACGGGACCGCGCGTCTCGCCTGTTTCGACGCCGCCGCCGCCCAACTGGACGCCGCCGAGAAATCCGGCGCCGTCGTGGTTCTCGACCGCGCCCAGGTGAAGGAGGCG
>JAZJXN010000033.1:11217-11439 GCA_040390885.1 Pseudomonadota bacterium
AACGCTCGGCGTTCGGCTTCAACTTCAAGATGCCGTCCTTCCTGACCGGCGGCGGCGACGGCGCGGTCAAGGTCGAACCGATGGAAAGCCTCGAGGCGACGCTGGTCTCGGCGCGCAAGGGCCCGGACGGCAAGTGGATCTTCCGCCTGCCCGACGACGCCGTCTGGATCCAGATCGACAACGACGAGATCCTCAAGGCCCCGAAGGCCGGCTCCAAGGTCG
>JAZJXN010000034.1:0-9822 GCA_040390885.1 Pseudomonadota bacterium
TCGTCAGGCCACCCGCTTTTTTGGCGACGAGCTTCTTCATCTCGGTGTCGACGGTGAGCTTGCCGAACTTGTATTCCTTGCCCTCGTCGAGCGTGTAGGTGACGACGAAGCCGTTCTTGTCGGGCGCCAGCTCGGCCACGGCCGAGACGATCCGGAAGTCGTAGTAGCCCTTGTTGCGGTAGAACTTCCGCAGCTGTTCCTTGTCGTACTCGATCCGGTCGGGGTCGTAGTTGTCGTTGCTCGACAGGAATTTGTACCAGTGGCTCTCTTCGGTGACGATGACGTCGGCCAGGTCGCCGTCCGAGAACTCGCTGTTGCCCAGGAAGTTGATGTCGAGGACGCCGCTCTTGGGGCCCTCGCTGATCTCGAAGATCAGGTCGACCCGCTTCTGCGGCAGCTCGACGATCTTCGGCGTCACGGTCACGCCGATGCGGCCCGAACGGCGATAGAGTTCGATGATGCGCTGGACGTCCGACTGGACCTTGGCGCGGGTGAAGATGCCGCGCGGCCGGATCGTGACCTCCTCGCGGAGCTTCTCTTCCTTGACGCCCTTGTTGCCCTCGAAGATCACCCGATTGATGATCGGGTTCTCGACGACGCGGACGACGAGATCGCCGTTCTGCTGCAGGTCGATCTTTACGTCAGCGAACAGGTCGGTGCGGAACAGGGCCTTCAGCGCCTGGTCGATACGCGCCGAATCGACCGTGTCGCCAGCCTGGATCGGCATGTAGGACAGAACCGTCCCCGCCTCGATGCGTTCATTGCCCTGGATGACGACGCGCTGGACCATCCCGGACTGCACCTGCGCGTAGGCCGCGGCGGGCAAGGTAAGGGCGGTCGTCCCCATGAGGAGCGCAACACCGGAGACGATCGCGGCGCTACGCGCTCGATAATGCTTCATTTGGTCTGCCATCGGCGGTCGGCGTCTGCTCACGAGAACAGACCACCGAGGAAGTTGAACACATTGTAGCGCTGCAGGTCGTTCCAGACCGCGAACAGCATGAATCCCAACAGCAAGGCAAGACCAAGGCGATACCCGACCGCCTGGACGCTTGCCGCCAGTGGCCGTCTCGCAACGGCTTCATAGGCGTAGAAGAGCAGATGGCCGCCGTCGAGCACGGGGATCGGCAGCAGGTTCAGGAACCCGACGCTGACCGACAGGACGGCCGAAAGGCTGAGCAGGGCCACGAACGCGCCAAGCACGCCCCAGGCGGCGTTTGGCGCGCCTTCGGCGCCCTGTTTCGCCACCGAGTCTGAAGCCTTGGCGATACCGATGAAGCTGCCGAGCTGATCGGCCGGGGCCTTACCGGTGACGATGCGGCCGAGGTAGTAGAGCGTCGTGTCGAGAACATCCCACGTGCGGGCGGCGCCGGCGCCGATCGCCTCGATGGGATTGTAGCGGACGCGGACGATGTCGGCCGAGGTCGGCTGGCTGGCCATGCCGAGCTGACCGATTCTCTGGCGGCCGCCGGTCGGGTCGGTCATCTCGATGAGCCGGGGTGTCGCCGTCAGCTCGATCTCGCGGCCGCCGCGCTCGACCAGGAAGACGATCGGCACGTTGGCGCGCAGCGCGGTGTAGGTCTGCACCTCGCGGAAGTCGACGATCTTGCGGTCGTCGGCCTTGAGGATAATGTCGCCGGGCAGGAAGCCGGCTTCGGCCGCGGCCTTGCCGGCCATGACCTGGGTCACGCGCGGCGTGGTCCGGGTCTCGCCGAAGATCCCGGCCAGCACCGCGAACAGCAGCACCGCGAGCACGAAGTTGGCCGCCGGGCCGGCCGCGGCGATCGCCGCCCGCTGCCACACCGGCTTGAAATGATAGAACTTGCTGATCGCCGAGGCGTCGTTGTGCTCGAGGATCTTCGCCTTCATGTCGGCGAGGTCATTCTGGTCGGGCACGGTGCTCGCGGCATTGTCGTCGCCGGCGAAGCGGACATAGCCGCCGAGCGGCATCCAGCCGATGCGCCACTCGACGTCGTGCTTGTCGCGCCATTTGAAGATCGCCTTGCCGAACCCGATCGAGAAGCTCTCGATGACGGTGCCGAAGGCGCGGGCCATCCAGAAGTGGCCGAGCTCGTGCACGGTCACGACGAGAGTCAGCACGAACAGGAATGGCAGAATCCAGGACACGAGGTCAGGCATCGGCCGGGTTTACTCCCCTAACGATCAATGGGCGCCGTGACGTGTCAGCGCTTCGCTCGCAAGGCGGCGTGCGCTCGCATCGATCATCATGGCGCTCTCCAGAGCATCGCCCCCCGAACTGGCGTCCAGATCCCCGACTCCGTTCATACGGGCGAGGGTGTCGGAAACCAGCGGCGCAATATCGAGAAAGCCGATCCTGCGGTCAAGGAACGCCGCGACCGCGACCTCGTTGGCGGCGTTCATGGCGGCCGGCGTCATGCCCCCAGCCTCTAGCGCCGCACGGGCGATGCCGATGGCCGGGAAGCGTACGGGATCGGGGGCCTCGAACGTCAACTGGCCGACCTTGGCCAGATCCAGGCGCTCCGCCGGCCACGGCAGCCGGTCGGGCCAGGCCCAGGCGCAGGAGATCGGCGAGCGCATGTCGGGCGGGCCGAGCTGGGCCAGTGTCGAGCCGTCCATGTACTCCACCATGCTGTGGATCACCGACTGCGGATGGACGACGACGTCGATGCGCTCGGGCGGGGTGTCGAAGAGGTAGGACGCCTCGACCATCTCCAGCCCCTTGTTCATCATCGTCGCCGAGTCGATCGAGATCTTGGCGCCCATGCTCCAGTTCGGGTGGGCGACCGCCTGCTCGGGGGTGGCGAGCCGCATCTGGTCCAGCGTCCAGGCGCGGAACGGTCCGCCCGACGCCGTCAGGATCAGCCGCGCGACCTTGTCCAGGCACGGCGCCTGCAGCACCTGGAAGATCGCCGAATGCTCCGAATCGACGGGGATCACCCCTCCCCCGGCGTCGCGGGCGATCTGCAGCAGCGCGGGCCCGGCGCAGACCAGGCTTTCCTTGTTCGCCAGCGCGATGATCGAGCCCTTGCGGGCCGCCGCCAGGGTCGGGGCCAGGCCGGCCGTGCCGACGATGGCCGACATCACCCACTCGGCGCCCATGCCCGCGGCGTCCTCGACCGCGGCCGAGCCGCCGACCGCGTGGACGCCGGAACCGGCCAGGCGCTCGCGCAGGTCGGGGAGCAGGCTCTCGTCCTGGATGACAGCCAGCTTCGGCCGCCAGAACAGCGCCTGCTCGGCCAGCTTGGCGACGTTGCGTCCGGCGGTGAGCGCGAGGATCTCGACCTCGGCGCCCGACTTCTCGAACAGGTCGAGGGTGGAGACGCCGATCGACCCGGTGGAGCCGAGGATGGTGACGGTACGGGTCAAGGCACCCACCCCCAGTGGTCGATCAGCCGGGCCGCGGCGATGACGATGGTCGCGAACAGCAGCCCGTCGACGCGATCCAGCAGACCGCCGTGACCCGGGATCAGGTCGCCGGAATCCTTCACGCCGAATCGGCGCTTGAGCATCGATTCCCAGAGATCCCCGGCCATCGTCGCCAGGCCGCCGAGGAAGCCGACGATAGCGGCGGCGTACCAGCTGAGGTCCATGCCGGTCAGGACCGCGAAGGCGACGGCCGAGGCCATGGCGCCGATCAGGCCGCCGACGAAGCCGGACCAGGTCTTGTTGGGCGAGAACCGCGGCCACAGCTTGGGGCCCGTGAAGACGCTGCCGACGGCGAAGGCGAAAATGTCGGCCGCCCAGGTGATCACGAACAGCAGCAGCATCCAGGCCACGCCCGTGGTCATCGCCCAGCTGAACTCCTCGCCGGCCGGGTTGCGCAGCCAGACCAGCGCGATACAGGCCGGGGCGATGTAGACCACGCCATAGGCGGCGTCGGCGGCGCGGTCGGCCTTGTGGCGGGTGATGAAGGCGGCGATCGCCGCCCCGCCGAGCATGATCGCCCAGGCGCTCAGGTACCAGCCGACCTGGGCCGCGAAGACGCCGGCCAGAACGGCCACGGTGATGGTCACCGCCACCTCGGCCGGGTGCTCGTGGGCGCTCATCTTGCCCCACTCGACGGCGAGCAGGCCGACGGCCACGGCCATCATCAGCAGGAAGGGACCGCCGCCGTACCAGATCGCGCCCAGGACCGCGGGGACCAGCACGGTCGCCGAGGCCACGCGGATCGCCAGGTTGGACCAGTCGAAGCGCCTAACCGGCGGCGAGGACGTCATTCGACGGTGCTCCACCGTAGCGTCTCTCGCGCGCCCGGAACTCGGTGATCGCGGCCTTCAGGTGGTCGGTGCTGTAGTCCGGCCAGAACACGTCCTGGAAGACGAGCTCCGCGTAGGCGCTTTCCCACAGCAGGAAGTTGGACAGGCGAAGCTCGCCGCTGGTGCGGACGATGATGTCCGGGTCGGGCGTGCCGGCGCCGGCCAGACGGGCGGCGAACACCGTCTCGTCGAGATCGGCGGCGCGGGCCCTGCCCTGCTCCACCTCCTCGGCGAAGCGACGCGCGGCGTCGGCGATGTCGGCGCGGCCGCCGTAGTTGAAGGCCACCTGCAGAAGGAAACGGCTGTTGTGGGCGGTGCGGCGCTCGGCCCGCTCGACGATCTCGAGCACGTCGGGCTTGAGACCCTCGCGGCGGCCGAGGATCTTCACCCGCACGCCTTCGCGCGTGAGCTTCTCGAGGTCGCTTTCGACGTAGGTCCGCAGCAGGTTCATCAGCTCGGAGACCTCGGCGACCGGGCGCCGCCAGTTCTCCGTCGAGAACCCGAACACGGTCAGGGTCTCGACGCCGAGATCGGGCGCGCCCTCGACCACGCGTCGGAGCGCCTTGACGCCCTCGCGGTGTCCGAAGGTCCGTGGCAGACCGCGCTGTTTGGCCCAGCGCCCGTTGCCATCCATGATGATGGCGACGTGCAGAGGCCCGTCCGATGGCGTCATCGCCACTCCTTCACGTCCATCAGGCGCCCCCCAGAGCCGTCCGGACAGGTTCAAACCTGCATGATCTCTTGTTCTTTGGTTTTCAAGGTCTCGTCGATGCGCTTGATCGCCTCGTCCGTGAACTTCTGAACCTCCGTCCCCATGCGCTTTTCGTCGTCCTGGGTGATGACCGAATCCTTCTCGGCCTTCTTCAGGTCGTCGTTGGCGTCGCGACGGACGTTGCGGACGGCGATCTTCTGCTGCTCGGCGTACTTGCCGGCGATCTTGACCAGGTCCTTGCGGCGTTCCTCGGTCAGCGGCGGCACCGGAATGCGCAGGTTCTGACCTTCGGTGACCGGGTTGAGACCCAGGCCCGAGTTGCGGATCGCCTTCTCGGCCGGGATCACCAGCGAACGGTCCCAGATGCTGACGCTGATCGAGCGCGGCTCGGGCACGCTGATCGAGCCCACCGTGTTCAGAGGCACGGTGTTGCCGTAGGCCTCGACCATGACCTGGTCGAGCAGGCCAGCCGAAGCGCGGCCCGTGCGCAGCGACGTGAATTCTTCCTTCAGGGCGGAAACGGCCTTGTCCATGCGGCTCTTGTACGTCGCCAGGTCGGGCTTTTCAGTCGAGGCCATATGCAGGCTCCCTCTTGTTCTTATGCAGCTTCGGCGATGACGGTGTGGACGCCGTCGCCCTCTAGCACCTTCATCAGATTGCCGCGTTCGCGGATCGAGAACACGACGATCGGAATATCGTTCTCACGCATCAGGCTGATCGCCGAGGCGTCCATGACCTTGAGGTCCTTGGCCAGGACGTCGTGGTAGGTCAGATGGTCGTAGCGGGTGGCCGACGGATCCTTCTTGGGATCGGCGGTGTAGACGCCGTCGACGCTGGTGCCCTTGAACAGGGCGTCGCACTTCATCTCCGCCGCGCGCAGGGCCGCGCCGCTGTCGGTGGTGAAGAACGGATTGCCGGTGCCGGCGGCGAAGATCACCACCCGGCCCTTCTCGAGATGGCGTTCGGCGCGGCGGCGGATCAGCGGCTCGCAGACGGTGGGCATCGGGATCGCCGACTGCACGCGGGTGGTGACGCCGACATGCTCGAGCGCATCCTGCATGGCCAGGGCGTTCATGACCGTGGCCAGCATGCCCATGTAGTCGGCGTTGGCCCGGTCCATGCCCTTGGCGGCGCCGGCGAGGCCGCGGAAGATGTTGCCGCCGCCGATCACCAGGCAGAGCTCGTAGCCGGCCTCGGCGACCTGCTTCACGTCCTCGGCGACCGCGGCGACCGTGGCCATGTCGATGCCGAAGGGCGTGTCGCCCATCAGGACTTCGCCGGACACCTTCAGGAGGATTCGCTTGTAGGGCTTGGCGGTCATGGGGCGGCGGGTCTCGCGAGTCGGAAAACAGTCCTCAACATAGACGAAGGGCGCGCACAGCGTGAGCCGTGCGCGCCCCTATCAGGTCGTCCGAAGCGGGATCAGTTCCCGCCGGTCATCGAGGCGACTTCGGCGGCGAAGTCGCCGGTCACCTTCTCGACGCCTTCGCCGAGGGCGAGGCGGACGAAACCGGTCATCTTGATCTCGGCGCCGAGTTCCTTGCCGCTGTCGGCGAGGAGGGCCTTGATCGTCTGGTCCGGGTTCATGACGAAGGGCTGCTCGAGCAGCACGACGTCACGCTGGAACTTCGAGATCTGCCCGGCCACGATCTTCTCGATCATGTTTTCCGGACGGCCCTGTTCCTTGGCCTTCTCGATCAGGATCGCGCGCTCGCGCTCGACCGCCACCGGGTCCAGGTCCTCGGAGGACAGGGACAGCGGGTTGGTCGCCGCCACGTGCATGGCGATCTTGCGGCCCAGCTCGACCATGGCGTCCTGGTCCGCGGCGCCTTCCAGCGCGACGAGCACGCCGATCTTGCCGATTTCCGGCGCGACGGCGTTGTGGACATAGGCCGAGACCGAGCCTTCGGCGACGCTGAAGCGGGCCGAACGGCGCACGGTCATGTTCTCGCCGATGGTGGCGATCAGGTTGGTGACCAGATCGGACACCACTTCGCCGTCGTCGGTCTTGGCGGCGCGAACCGCCTCGACGTCGCCGTCGGTGGCCAGGGCCACGGCCGCGACCTTGCGGGCGGCGGCCTGGAACTTGTCGTTGCGGGCGACGAAGTCGGTCTCGGCGTTCAGCTCGATGGCCGCGCCGGTCATGCCCTTGCCGTCCTTGCGCAGGGCCACGGCCACGACGCCTTCAGCGGCGACGCGGTCGGCCTTCTTGCCGGCCTGGCTCAGACCCTTGGTGCGCAGCCAGTCAGTGGCCTGCTCCATGTCGCCGCCGTTTTCGACGAGCGCCTTCTTGCAGTCCATCATGCCGGCGCCGGACTTTTCGCGCAGCTCTTTCACGAGGGCAGCAGTGATCTCCGCCATGTCGTGTTCTCCTCAATGAGACGTATCTATGGGGTTGCGGCCGGGCGTTACCGCCCGGCTGCGAAGGGTTCGTGACGCTGGTGGTTCTCCCCGAAGGGAGAACGATCAGCTGGCGGCCGGTTCTTCCTCGACGGCGTCGAGCGCCGCCTCGGTGTTGGCCTGGGCTTCGGCCGGAGCCGGTTCCGGGGCCGCGGCGGCCTCCGGTTCAGCTTGAGCTTCAACGGGGGCTTCGGCGGCGACGGGCGCGGGCTCCGGCGTCATATCTCGGGCCAGCGTCGGCTCGACCGGATCGACCGAGGCGCCGATGTCGACGCCCGAGGCCACGGTGCCGGCGGCCATGCCGTCCAGAACCGAGTCGGCGATCAGGTCGCAGTACAGCTGGATGGCGCGGGCGGCGTCGTCGTTGCCCGGGATCGGGTAGGTGATGCCGTCCGGATCGCAGTTGGTGTCGAGGATCGCGATGACCGGGATGTTCAGCTTGCGGGCCTCGAGGATCGCGATCGCTTCCTTGTTGGTGTCGATCACGAACATGATGTCGGGAATGCCGCCCATGTTCTTGATGCCGCCCAGCGACAGCTCGAGCTTGTCGCGCTCGCGGGTCAGGGTCAGCAGTTCCTTCTTGGAACGGCCGCCGGTTTCACCGCCGTCGACGATGCCTTCCAGCTCGCGCAGACGCGCGATCGAACCGGAGATGGTGCGCCAGTTGGTCAGGGTGCCGCCGAGCCAGCGGTGGTTGACGTAGTACTGGGCGCAGCGCTTGGCGGCCGTGGCCACCGGATCCGACGCCTGGCGCTTGGTGCCGACGAACAGCACGCGACCGCCGGCGGCCGCGACTTCGCGGACCTTGACGAGGGCCTGGTGCAGCAGCGGGATCGACTGCGACAGATCGATGATGTGGATGTTCGAGCGCGAGCCGAAGATGTAGCGGTCCATCTTCGGGTTCCAGCGGTGCGTCTGGTGGCCGAAGTGGGCGCCGGCTTCGAGCAGCTGACGCATGGAGAATTCGGGGAGAGCCATAGGTCTCTTTTATCCTTTTTCCGGTTGTCGCCTCCGCGGACAAACCCCCAGAAAACTGGGGACCGGAACGGAACGGAACGGGATGTCTCCCCGAGCCGACCGAACGTCCGCGTGCGTGATGGCCGCGCATGTAGGGGGAAATGGGCGAAAAGGCAAGGGGTTGGGGTGGAAGGCGGCCGCGCCTCGCCATCCTCTCCGTCTTGGGAGAGGGGGACCCTGCGCAAGCAGGGTGGAGCAGGAAGCGCTCGGAATGTGCTGGCCTGATGACAAGGAGCCCTGAAGGCAAGGACCGCCTCCGGCGACCGCGTAGCGGCGGCCCGAAGGGCCGTGCTTGACCAGGGTCCCGACGGAGCAAGACTGGCAATCAAGACATCAGGGCGCGGACTGCCGCTGCGCCCAGTCAGCGCATGACAGCTTAGCGCCTACGGCTGGCGGCAGCGCTTCCCGCCCCGCCATGCTTCTCTCTCAAGACGGCCAGGATAACCCTCGGAACGCGCCCTCCCCGCCACCCGTTGGCCAGGCTCAAGGGAAAGACGTCATGGCCATCGAGGTCCTGTACACCCAGATCGCCTGCGCCGACCTCAAGCGCAGCACGATCTGGTACGCCCGGCTGTTCGGACGCGCGCCGGACGCGCGGCCGATGAAGGGGCTGGCCGAGTGGCGCCACGGCGCCAGCGCCGGGCTGCAGCTGTTCGAGAACGCGGCCAACGCCGGCCACGGGACCCTCACCCTCGTCGTCAGCAGCCTGCGGGAGGAAAGGGCACGGCTGGACAAGGCCGGCCTCGCGCCGGGCGAGGTCGAGGCGGCGGCCAGCAACAGCCTCGTGCGGCTGCGCGATCCCGACGGCAACCTCGTGGTGCTGGCGGAGCCGGGGCGGGTATAGGGAGTGTCGCGCCCGCCGGCTTCCAATGGCTCGATCGACAGCGCCTCATCGGTCATGTTGGCGATGAGCATCATCCCGAGGTCGCCCGCCGCGGCGATGACGCGGCCAACGCGCCCGATCAGGATCAGTCTTTGCCTGTACGCCCGCTCCCTGGCGCCCCATCTCGGCGCTCCAGTCGCAAGGCGCCGTCCCGCCAACATTCGCGTTCGGGCTTCGCCGGCCCCCTCCCCTAGACGTCTTCCAGGTAGGCCACGCCCGGCGAGGTCTTCAGCGCGCCGCGCAGGGCGGCGTCGAGGGTGTAGAAGCCGGGCAGCTTGAGCTCGACCTCGCGGCCGCCGCCGAGCCCGGCGACCAGCACCACCTCGCCGCCCTTGGTGGTCGCGGCCTGCGTCAGGCGGCGCTTGAGCGCCTCGATCTCGGCTGACTGCGGCGACAGGTGCACGCGCAGGGAGGCGGCGATGCTCTCGACCGCCTTGTCGAGCGGCTCGGCGTCGTCGCCGAAGAACCGCACCTCGCCATCACGGCATTTGGCGCGGACCTTGATCAGCACCGCCTTGCCCGGCTCGAGCACGTCGCGGCACTTGCGCAGAGACTCGGGGGGAAACAGCACC
>JAZJXN010000035.1:0-7576 GCA_040390885.1 Pseudomonadota bacterium
CATCAGCGACACGCACAGCCGCTCCGCCCGACGGCATACCGTCCGGCCCAGGTGCAGGGCCGCCGCGGCGGGGGTTCCGCCCGGCAGCACAAACGAGGTCAGCGGCGACAGCTCGCCGTTGAGCAGGTCGATCTCCTGCTCGAGCCGCTCGACCTGCGAGTCGAGAATCCGCAGCGGCTCCCACTCGAGTTTCTTGCCGCGGTCGGGCGTGGCCAGATCGGCGCCGAGGTCGAAGAGATCGTTCTGGGCCCGCATGAGGATGCCGTCGAGCACGGGGTCAGCGGCGGTGTGCAGACGCGCCAGCCCGACGAAGCTGTTGGTCTCGTCGACGGTGCCGTAGGCCTCGACCCGCAGGTGATCCTTGGCGACCGGCTCCCCGCTCGACAGCCGGGTCGAGCCCTTGTCCCCGGTGCGGGTATAGATGCGGTTGAGCGTGACCATGCTGGCGCCTAGGTGCGGGTCCGCCACCAGAAGGCGGCCACGAGCACGATGATGGCCACGAACTGCAGAACCACCCGCAGCCTCATCAGCCGGTTGGAGTAGGACCGTCCGAAATCGCCGCCGCGATGGAGCGCGAACAACCCCGCCACGAGGGTCAGCAGGACGGCGGCCAGGGCCACGGGGATCAGAAAATCGAAGATGTCCATCGCCGCCACCCTAGTCCCTTGCGCACGCCCCCGCCACCGCGATGAGACAGGGTTGCAAAGCGGGAAACTGTTCGCGTTCGGCGAGTCCGTTCAGCGAGGCATTTTGACGCAGGATTGTCACGAATCCGCTTGTCCACCGGTTACCGGCTCAATTTTGACCCGATTTGAGCCGCACAGAAAGCGCTTGCTCGGTATCGGCGTTCGCTGTACACGCGGCCTCACATCGCTCGTTGAGCACGTTCAATGAACACGATCACCCCCTCACCGCGGATCGTGTTCCCACCCTACGCGGGGAGGCCGAGGAGCATCTCATGGCAACAGCCCTGAGCGCCGCCCTCTCGGCGTCGGACAGAAATGAAACCGACGCCGAGGTTAGGCAGTTGATCGAGGATCTGCGCGACGCCGCGCAGGACGGCCGCGATCTCGCCCGGCGCTACGCAGACGTCCTGATCAAGGTCGTCGAAGAGTACTGCAGTGAATTCGAACAACGCGCCGAAGCGGCGCTGGCCCGACTGGAGGCTGACAAATGAACCATATTCCCATGCGTATGAACGCCCCGGCCCTGCGGCCGCAGAAGATGACCCGCCGCGCCATGGCCAAGCAGCAGACCCGCGAAAAGGTCCTGCAATCGGCTCGCGACCTGTTCATCGAGCGCGGCTACGAAGGCGCCACCATCCGTGACATCGCCCGCGCCGCCGGCATGTCGACCGGCGCTGTGTTCGCCAGCTTCGCCGACAAGACCGAGCTGTTCGACGCGATCCTGAACGACGACTTCGCCGCCCTGCTCGACCCGATGCAGGACGCCTTCGTCAGCGCGACCACGACCAAGGCCGCCCTGGTGGGGATGTTCGGCGCCGCCTACCGCGCCCACAGCGCGCAGCTGCCGCTGATCCAGGCCGCGCTCGCCGCCTCCTGGACCCGCACGCCGGAAGCCGAACGCCTGCGTCGCGAGACCCTGCGGCCGATTCGCGCGCTCGTCATGCAGGCGTTGGAACGGGGCGTCGAAAAGGGTGAGATCGTCGCGCGCTTCGATCTGCGTCTGATCGCCGACATGATCTGGGACCTCTACCTGGTCGGCTATCGCCCGGCGGCGTTCGAGGGCCTCTCCGTCGAGAACCAGACCGACAGACTGGCGGAACGGATTGAAGTGATTCTGACCGCCATCAAGGCCTGAGGCTGAGGTAGACGCCGCGCCCCGGGGACCGGGGCGCGGTCGTCCGGGGGGACATAGTTTGGGCGTACGCGAGACCCAGAAACTGGAAACACGCCGGAAGGTGCTGGAATCGGCGCGCGATCTCTTCAACGAGATCGGCTACGAGGAAACCACCATCCGGGCCGTGGCCGAGCGCGCCGGCGTCTCGGTCGGCAGCGTCTTCACCACCTTCGCCTCCAAGGCGGACGTCCTCAGCCAGGTCATGGACGACCGGGTCGACGCGCTTCACCGCGAACTCGAACACGTCGCCCGCCACATGCGCGGCACGACCGCCGACCGGCTGTGTTCGCTCTTTGCCATCCACTATGACTTCGAATGTCGCCGCGTGAGGCTGTTCCTGGCCCACATCTCGGCCTCGTTCAGCCCCTCGCTCGACCGCAATACCGTGCCCTTCGGACGCAACGACCGCTTCAAGGGCATGATCATGGACATGCTCGAGGAAGGCGTGAGCAAGGGCGATGTCTGCCCCAAGGCCGACCTCGAGCTGGTGCTCGACACCCTCATGGCCGCCTATGCCTGGAACTACCGGCTGGCGGCGGCGCAGGGCTGCGAGGCCCAGGCCATGACCGCGATCATGGACCGTCAGATCGCCCTGATCTTCAACGGCGTTCGGCCGGCCTGACGGCGGGGGACATGCACCTGAAAGGTACGTGTCTCCCGTCCTGGCCGCTGACGGGAGACAGGCGCCTTCGGAGCCTGTCCCCGGCTGTCGCTAGTTCCCGTCTTCCAGCAGGCGCCGGGCGATGACCTGCGCCTGGATCTCGCCGGCGCCCTCGAAGATGTTGAGGATGCGGGCGTCGGCGAGGACGCGGCTGATCTCGTACTCCACCGCGAAGCCGTTGCCGCCGTGGATCTGCAGCGCGTTGTCGGCGGCGGCCCAGGCGACTCGCGCGGCGATCAGCTTGGCCATGCCGGCCTCGAGGTCGCAGCGCTTGCCCTCGTCCTTCTGGCGGGCGGCGAAGTAGGTCAGCTGGCGCACGGCCATGATCTCGGCCGCCATCATCGCCAGCTTGTTGGCCACCCGCGGAAAGCCGAAGATCGGACCGCCGAACTGCTTGCGGTCGAGCGCGTAGTTGAGCCCCAGCTCCAGCGCGCGCTGGGCCACGCCGATGGCGCGGGCGGCGGTCTGGATGCGGGCGCTCTCGAAGGTCGCCATCAGCTGCTTGAACCCCTGGCCCTCGACGCCGCCGAGCAGGTTGGCGGCCGGGACGGTGAAGCCGTCGAAGCCGATCTCGTATTCCTTCATCCCGCGATAGCCGATCACCCCGATCTCGCCGCCGCTCATGCCCTCGGTCGGGAACGGCGCCGCGTCGTCGCCGCGCAGCTTGGGGGCCAGCAGCATCGACAGGCCGCGATAGTCGGTGGTGTTCGGGTCTGTGCGGACCAGCAGGGTCATCACGTCGGCCCGGGCCGCGTGGGTGATCCAGGTCTTGGCGCCGGTGACGACATAGTGGTCGCCGGTCAGGGTCCCGCGGGTGCGCAGGGCCCCCAGGTCGGATCCGGTGTTGGGCTCGGTGAACACCGCCGTCGGCAGGATCTCGGCCGCGGCGATCCTGGGCAGCCACTCGTCGCGCTGCTCAGCCGTGCCGCCGGTCAGGATCAGTTCAGCGGCGATCTCGGAACGGGTCCCCAGCGAGCCGACGCCGATCCACGCGCGGCTGAGCTCCTCCGACACCACGCACATGGCCGTCTTGCCCATGCCCGAGCCGCCGTATTCCTCGGGGATGGTGAGGCCGAACACGCCGAGATCGCCGAGCTCCTGAAGCAGCTCCAGCGGGATCAGCTCGTCCTTCAGGTGCCACTGGTGCGCGTGCGGGACGACCTTCTCCTCGGCGAAGGCATGGAACTGGTCGCGGATCATCTCGAAGGTCTCGTCGAGGCCCGTGGCTTCCACGGTGGCCTTGCCGCGCGCGGCGGCGACAAGGTCGGCCAGCCGGGTCTTCACGGCCTGGCCGCCGCCGAGGTTCACCAGTCGCAGCAGCGGCGCGGCGAACAGCTTCTCCAGCGTGGCCTGCTCGACGCCGAGGTCTGCCGGGCGGATGGTCTCGCCCTGGTTCATCGGGATGCCGCCGATCAGCTGGGCGCCGTATTCGGCGAACAGCAGCTGGGCGAGCAGGGCCTCGGTCTCGCCGAAGCGGCCCTCGGCCTCCAGCCGCTCGGCCCAGCCGGCGACCTGGTTGAGAAGCTCGCCGTAGGAGGCGTACCAGCCATAGCCATGGACGACATGCTGCTCGACGTCGGCCAGCTTGCGATCGATCTTGCCGGCGGCGGTGATCCGCGCCTTCACCGGGACCTTGGCCTCGTGAACAAAGGCTCCGACCGCGTCGGCGCCCGCGCGCAGCAGCGCGACAAGACCCGGAAGGACGAAGGTGTCGACGGCCTGGACGTCAGCGGCGCTCATGGCTGGATCTCCCCGTTTTTTTGTTGCGGCGCACTATATGCGTTTCGCAGGTGCACACAATCGGGATGCCGCAGGGGCATTATTGTGCCTCGCCGACCCTGGCCTATGGTGGCGATCAACCATCATAACACTGCAGGGAACAGCCATGCTCGTCGTCCATCACCTCAACGAGTCGCGCTCCCAGCGCATCCTCTGGCTGCTGGAGGAACTGGGGGTCCCCTACGAGATCAAGGCCTACAGCCGCGACGCCGTGACCCGACTGGCCCCGCCGGAGCTGCTCGCCATCCACCCGCTCGGCAAGTCGCCGGTGATCACCGACGGCGACGTCGTCATCAACGAGTCCGGCGCGATCATCGACTACATCGTCCGCCGCCACGCCAACGGCCGGCTTGCCCCCGATCCGGCGACGCCCGCCTATGACGCCTACCAGCAGTGGCTGCACTATTCGGAGGGCAGCGCCATGCTGCCGCTGATGATGTTCATGTACGTCGCCCGCCTCGGCGAAGCTGGCGCGCCGCTCCATCCGCGCATCGAGGACGAGATCGCCAACCACATGAGCTACATCGAGGGCGAGCTGGCCGGAAAGGACTTCCTCCTTGGCGACGAGCTGACCGCCGCCGACGTGCAGATGGGCTTCGTCCCCGAGGTGCTGAAGGCCTTCGGCAAGCTCGACGCCTATCCCAACATGGCCGCCTGGATCGAGCGGCTGCACGCGCGCCCGGCGTGGAAGGCGGCGTTGGAAAAGGGCGGTCCCTACGCGATGGGGCGGTAATGAGCGGGGACATGCTCCGCCAAGCGGTGCGTGTCCCCTGTCGTGGCCGCAAACTGGGGACAGGCGCCCTTCGGGAGCATGTCCCCGTCCGCGCCTACGGCATCGCCTCGTCGAGATAGCCGTCGAGGAAGTCGAACACCGCCGCCTTGAGCAGGCCGTGCGGGATGGCGTTGAAGTGGTCGCAGCCGGCCAGCGAGATCGCCTTGGCCCCGCGGATGGCGCCGGCCAGCGCGTGCGGGTCGCCCGCGAGGTCGTCACGCGAGCCGGCCGCCACCAGGGTCGGCGCCCCGATCGCCAAGAGGCCGTCGCGGTCGAAGGCGCGGCCCGGCGCCCGCGTGAAGGCGGCCAGGGCCAGGCGGTCCTCACCCTGCTCGTCGGCGAACTGGCGGAAACTCTTGAGCAGCGGCTCGGAGATAGTCTCGGGGCTGGCGGCCTCCATGGCCACGGCCATCGGATCGCCCGGGACCGGCGGATCGAACAGCCGGCCGCCGACCCCGCCGAGGATCAGGTAGCCGACCCGCTCCGGCGCATCGAGCGCCAGCTGCAGCGCCAGCCGCGCGCCCATCGAATAGCCGAGCACATTGGCCCATTCGACGCCGAGATGGTCGAGCAGACCCGTGATGTCGCCGAGCAGGGTGTTGCGCGCGTAGGCGGCCGGGTCGTGCGGCTTGCCGCTCTCGCCGTGGCCGCGCAGGTCCAGCGCGACGATCCGCTGCCCCCGCTGGGCGAAGGCCGCGTACCAGCCGGTGCGCTTCCACGCCTCCTGCCGATTGGACGAGAAGCCGTGGATCAGCAGCATCGGCGCGGCGCCGGCGGGACCGGTGTCGTCATAGGCGATGGCGACCCCGTCAGGGGCGGTCCAGGTCGGCATGGCTGTTCCCTCACACTCCGCGTTTCTGTGGAACGCGTTCCAAACAGCCTGCCGTCTGGAGGCGAGGGGTCAAGCCTATTCCTTCTCCCGGAGGGAGAAGGACACTACCCGCGCAGATCCGGCGGCGTCGCTTCCTCGGTCAGGATCCTGATGGCGTCCTCGATCGAGACCACCTGCTGCTCCTGCGAGCCCAGGCGGCGGATCGCGACGGTGCCCTCCTCGGCCTCCTTGCGGCCGACGACGGCGATCACCGGCACCTTGGCGACGGAGTGTTCGCGGACCTTGTAGTTGATCTTCTCATTGCGGAGATCGGACTCGACCCGCAGGCCCGCCGCCCGAAGTCTGGCGACCACGCTCTCGCCGTAGCCGTCAGCGTCGGAGGTGATCGGCGCGACCACGACCTGCACCGGCGAGAGCCACAGCGGGAAGCGACCGCCGTAGTTCTCGATCATGATGCCGATGAAGCGTTCGAACGACCCCAGGATGGCGCGGTGGAGCATCACCGGCCGCTGCTTGGAGCCGTCCTCGGCGATGTATTCCGCATCCAGCCGCTCAGGCAGGACGTAGTCGAGCTGCAGCGTGCCGCAGGTCCACTCCCGGCCGATGGCGTCCTTGACGATGAAGTCGAGCTTGGGCGCGTAGAAGGCGCCGTCGCCGTCGGCGATCACCGGGTCGACCCCGGCCTGCCGGGCGGCGTCGGCGAGCATGCCCTCGGCCTTGTCCCAGAATTCGTCGGAGCCGGCGCGGATCTCGGGCCGCGTGGCCAGGGTGATGTACTTCGTCTCCATGCCCAGGTCGGCGTGGATCATCTGCGTCAGCTTGATGAACCGGGCCGTCTCCTCGACGATCTGGTCCTCGCGGCAGAAGATGTGGGCGTCGTCCTGGGTGAAGCCGCGCACCCGCATCAGGCCGTGCAGCGAACCCGACGGCTCATACCGGTGGCAGGCCCCGAATTCGGCCATGCGCATCGGCAGCTCCTTGTAGGAGCGCTGTCCGACGTTCCAGATCTGCAGGTGTCCCGGACAGTTCATCGGCTTCAGCGAGAGCTCCTCGCCCTCGACCGTCTCGCAGACGAACATGTTGGGACGGTACTTCTCCCAGTGCCCGGACTTCTCCCAGAAGGAGCGGTCGAGCACCTGCGGCGTCTTCACCTCGATGTAGCCACCCGCGTTCAGCCGGCGGCGCATATAGGCTTCCAGCGTCTGCCACAGGGTCCAGCCCTTGGGATGCCAGAAGACCATGCCCCGGCCCTCTTCCTGCATGTGGAAGAGTTCCATCTGCCGGCCGAGCTTGCGGTGGTCGCGCTTCTCGGCCTCCTCCAGGCGCGTCAGATAGGCCTGCAGGTCGGCGTCGTTGGCCCAGGACGTGCCGTAGATGCGCTGCAGCTGGGCGTTGTTCTGGTCGCCGCGCCAGTAGGCGCCGGCCAGCTTGGTCAGCTTGAACGCCTTGCCGACATGCTTCGTCGACGGCAGGTGCGGCCCGCGGCACAGGTCGGCCCAGGCGCCTTGGTGGTAGAGGCTGACCTCCTGGTCGGCCGGGATGCCCTCGATGATCTCGGCCTTGTAGTGCTCGCCCTTGCCCTTGAAGAAGGCGATGGCGGCGTCGCGGGGCAGGACCTCGCGCGTGATCTTCTCGTCGCGGTCGACGATCTCGGCCATGCGCTTTTCGATGG
>JAZJXN010000036.1:0-328 GCA_040390885.1 Pseudomonadota bacterium
CCCTGGCCCTGGCGGACATCTGCAAGGCGGCGGGGCTTCCCGACGGCGTGCTGAACATCGTCACAGGTCGCGGAGAGATCGTCGGCGCCGCTCTGGCGGCGCACGCCGACGTGGACAAGATCTCCTTCACCGGTTCGACCGAGGTCGGCAGGCTGATCCTCGCCGCCGCGGCGGGCAACCTGAAGAAGGTCTCGCTCGAGCTCGGCGGCAAGGCCCCGTTCATCGTCTTCCCCGACGCCGACATCGACAAGGCGGCGGCCGCCGCCGTGCGCGGGGCGTTCGGCAACCAGGGCCAGAACTGCGTCAGCGCCGCGCGCTTCTATGTGCA
>JAZJXN010000036.1:338-21209 GCA_040390885.1 Pseudomonadota bacterium
CGGATCTTTTCCCGGCTCGCCGTCCTCGTCAACCTCGACGTCGGCCCTGGCCTGACCAGCGCCACGATCGGGCCGCTGGTGTCCCGTCGCCAGCTTGACCGGGTCCTCGCCTATGTCGAAAGCGGCAAGGCAGAGGGCGCCGTGCTGGCGGTCGGAGGCGAGGCGCTCGAGGGCGAAGGCTACTTCATGCGGCCCGCTGTCTTCACCGGCGTGCGAGACGACATGCGGATCGTGCGGGAGGAAATCTTCGGGCCTGTCGCGTGCGTGCAGGCCTTCGACACCCTCGACATCGCGACTGTCGCGGCCTTCGCCAACGACACGCCCTACGGTCTGATCGCCAGCGTCTGGACGCGCGACCTCGGCATCGCGCACAAGCTGGCCGCCCGTATCCGCGCCGGCACCGTCAGCATCAATGCTCACAGCCACCCCGGCGTGAACGCGCCGTTCGGCGGCTACAAGCAGTCCGGCTGGGGCCGCGAGTTCGGCCGGGCAGCGGTCGAGGCCTATCTCGAGACCAAGACCGTCGCCATCCACGTCTAGGCGGTCATTTCAGCTGCGCGAGGTAGCCGATCAGCGCGGCGCGCTGGTCGGCTTTCGGCGTCGCGATCATCATGCTTGTCCCCGGCACCAGGCCGGCCGGTTTGCTCAGGTAGCTGTCGAGCGTCTTCGGCGACCAGACGATGCCTGACTTGGCCAGGGCCGGGCTGTAGCGGAACCCTTGCTGGCCGCCGGCCTTGCGCCCCACGACCCCGCCGAGGTTCGGCCCCGGCTTGGGCGTCCGGACATCGGAGGCCGTCGAATGGCAGGCCGCGCAGCGCTGGCGGAACAGCGCCGCTCCGTCGACCGCCTGGGCCTGGGCGGATCCCGCCCCGGCAAGACCCAACAGTACGGCGATGGCGGCGCGGAGATACATGGCGATCCTCATGGCTGACGGTGCGAGGTCCGCGTCGCGCAGGCGGGCGGATCCCAAGGCAGGCCGAAGTTTTCCGGCGCCGCTGTGGGCGGCGGACTATAGATTCCGTCTCTAGCCTACTCGACCGAACCCCCGCCTCTTCGGGATGCCTTTGACTAGGTTCGGACGCGTCCCCCCGGGACAGAAGCAGAGTAGGCAACGCCAGATGCATCCGACGTCCGTCGAGATCGGTTCACCCCCGGAGCCGAAGACGCTCTACGACAAGCTCTGGGACGCCCATGTGGTCGCCGATGAGGGCGATGGCGTGTGCCTGCTCTATGTTGATCGTCACCTCGTTCAGGAGGTCTCCAGCCCGGTGGCCTTCGCCGGGCTCGACGCGCGGGGAGCCAGCGTTCGCCGCCCCCTGGCGCAACTCGCCACGGTGGATCACGCCATCCCCACCCGCGATCGCGACCAGCCGGTCGCCGATCCGCTGGCCCGATCCCAGATCGCGCTCCTCGAGCGCAACGCCCGGGCCCACGACATCCCGCTCTACGACTCCCATGACCCGCGACAGGGCATCGTGCACGTGATTGGACCGGAGCTTGGCTTCACCCTGCCCGGGACCACGCTGGTCTGCGGCGACAGCCATACCGCCACCCATGGCGCCTTCGGCGCGCTCGCCTTCGGCATCGGGACGTCGGAAATCGAGTGCGTCCTCGCCACTCAGACCCTGCGCCAGACCCGGTCGCGAAACATGGCCCTGAAGGTGACTGGCGCATTCGGCCCGGGCGTGTCGGCCAAGGATCTGACCATGGCCACGGTGGGACGTATCGGCGCCGGCGGCGCGTCAGGCTTCGCCATCGAATATTCCGGGCCGACCATCGAGACCATGTCCATGGCCGGCCGCATGACCCTGTGCAACATGACCATCGAGGCGGGCTCCCGCATCGGCCTGGTCGCGCCGGACGAGACCACCTACGCCTATCTCGAGGGCCTCCCGTTCGCCCCTAAGGGCGCGCTCTGGGACGAGGCTGTGGCCTACTGGCGCACCCTGCCCAGCGACGAGGGCGCCCACTTCGACCGCGTCTTGGAGATGGATGCCGGGTCTCTGGCGCCACAGGTCACCTGGGGAGCCAGTCCCGATCTGGTGCTGCCGGTGACCGGCCGCGCGCCGGATCCTGACGCCGCCGCCAGCGAAGCCGAACGCACCGGCATCCTGCGGTCTCTCGCCTATATGGGTCTGGCGCCCGGGGTGGCGCTGCAGGACGTGTCGATCGACTACGCCTTCATCGGGTCCTGCACCAACAGCCGCATCGAAGACCTGCGCGCGGCGGCCGAGATCGTCGCCGGACGGCGTGTCGCGTCACATGTCACCGCCTTGGTCGTGCCTGGCTCCACAGCCGTGAAGCGACAGGCCGAGGCCGAAGGCCTCGACGCCATCTTCCGCGAGGCGGGCTTCGAATGGCGGGACGCGGGCTGCTCGCTCTGCGTGGCGATGAATAACGACCGCCTGAAGCCAGGCCAGCGCTGCGCCTCGACCTCCAATCGCAACTTCGAGGGACGCCAGGGACAGGGCTCTCGCACGCATCTGATGAGCCCGGTCATGGTCGCCGCCGCTGCCGTTTCTGGTCACATCGTCGACGTCCGGGAGCTTGCTTGATCATGCAATCCTTCACACGCATCACCTCTGTCGCCGTCCCCCTGCCCCAGCGCGACATCGACACCGACATCATCTTCCCTGCCCGGTACCTCCTGCTCACCAGCAAGAAGGGCCTTGGCCAGTATGCCTTCTACGAGCGTCGCTATGAGGATGGGGGCAAGGTTGAAAAGGCGGACTTCCCGCTGAACCAGGCCCAGTTTCGAGGCGCCCAGGTCGTCGTCGCCGGATCCAACTTCGGCTGCGGCTCCAGCCGCGAGCACGCCGTCTGGGCGCTGGCCGACCTCGGCGTCCGCTGTGTCATCGCCGACAGCTTCGGCGACATCTTCTACGCCAACTGCTTCAAGAACGGGGTGCTGGCCCTGGAGGTCACGCCCGGGCAAGCCGCAGATCTGATGGCCCGGGCGACCGCCGGCCAGGCCCTGGATGTGGACCTCGAACGTCAGGAGATCCGAACCGCCGACGGCGTGGTCATCCCGTTCGCGATTGATGCCTGGCGGCGTGAGGCCCTGCTCAACGGCTGGGACGAGATTTCGATGATCCTGCAGAACCAGGGCGCCGCGATCGGGACCTTCGAGGCCGCGCAGAGGGCCCGTTTCCCCTGGCTCTACGCCGGCGAGTGATCCACAGGCTCTGGCGACGCTGTCGTCGCCAGAGCCTGCTGCGCTCCTATTGCGGCGGCAGCTTGCGCGCCATGCCGCCGAACACCTTCCATTTTCCATCCTCGCGCACCCAGGTGTGGGTCACGTGATAGCGATCGTCCGTCGGGTCGCCGTTGACCTTCTGGGTCATGTGCGTGCGGTAGTAGATCACCGCGGTCTCGCCATGCAGAGAGAAGTCGAGGAACTCCATTTCGAGCTTCTCCAGGCCCGCCGTGGTCTTCGGGATGGCCTGCAGCCGGCCCACGCGCATCGGCAGGGCGACGCCCGGCGGCCAGGCGACATAACCCTCCGAGGTATTGTCGATGTAGAAGCTGAAGTCCCCCTTGGCGCGACCGGCGTAGATCGCCTTCTCCAGCGCCCAGATCTCGTCCCGCTCCTTGTCGAAGGCGGCCGGCGTCTGCGCCGTCGCCATCGTCGCCGCCGACAAGAAAATTGCGGCGGCCACAGCACCAAGCTTCATGATCTTCTCCCAGTTTCCAGGGCGAGAGCCTTGCCGTTCGCGAGCGCCGGGAGAGGACCCTTCGCGCCTATAGGTTATGCGGTTTGACGGCGGACGCCGGGGCGCGCCAGCCTCGGGCGCCCGGTATGCGGATAGCGCCGCGACGGATCATGTGAGCCCCGCCCTTTCCTCCTAAACCTCGAAGCGCCGACGCCTCTCTCGGGCAGGCCACCAAGTTTGTGAAAGGGCGTCATGGCCAATCCCATCATCCGTCAGAAACTGGACCGCGGTGAGTTCTTCGTCGCGCCCGGCGTCCAGGACATGATCACCGCGGCCATCTGCCGGAAAGTCGGCTTCGAAGTGGTCTATGGCACCGGCTATTGGCTCACCGCCTCGGCCTACGGACTGCCCGACGCCGGCATCGCCACCTACACCCAGATGGTGGACCGGATGGGCACGCTGGTCCGCTCGTCCGACGGCGCGGTGATCGCCGACGCCGACACAGGATACGGCGGACTGCTCAACGTCCATCACACGGTGCGCGGCTACGAGGCCGCGGGCGTGACCGCCATCCAGCTGGAAGACCAGGAATTTCCGAAGAAGTGCGGTCACACCCCGTTCAAGCGCGTGATCCCGCTGCAGGACATGGTGGACAAGATCAAGGTCGCGAGCGACGCCCGCGAGGACAAGGAAAACTGCCTGATCATCGCCCGGACCGACGCCCGCGCCGGCGAGGGCATGGACAATGCGCTGCGTCGCGCCGAGGCCTATCGGAAGGCCGGCGCGGACCTGATCTTCTTCGAGGCCCCGCAAAGCGAAGAAGAGATGCGCCGCGCCTGCGAAACCATCGACGCGCCCATGGTCGCCAACATGGCTGACGGCGGCGTCACGCCGATACTGCCGGCTTCGGTCCTGCAGGAGATCGGCTTCGCCTGCGCTATCTTCCCCGCGATGACCAGCATGGTCGCGGCGGCCGCTATGGAAACGGCCCTCATTCGTCTGAAGGAAGAGGGCCTGGGTCAGGCGCCCGACATCGCCCGCTTCGACTTCAAGGAATTCTGCAGCCTGATCGGCTTCGAGGAAGTCTGGGCCTTCGAACGTCAGTGGGGCCCTTCGGCCAGCAGCTCCGAATCCTGAACCGCCTTCAGCGCAGCCGTTGAGCCGTCTCCGCCTCTATCGCGGCGGCGGCCTCGCGCAGCCGTGGCAGGAAGCGCTCGACGACTGACGCCTGGCTGGCCGCGGATTTGATGTACCGCATCGCAATGCCGCCGACCGGGCGGCCGTCCAGCCGCACGGGGACGGCAAGGCTGGCCTCGGCGCCGCGTCGGGCGAGAATGAAGTGGCCCTGTTGGCGAACGTCCGTCAGCAGGGGATCCAGGCTCACGCCCCATGCCCGCGCCTCGGCCGGAAACGCCAGTCTGGCCGCCGACAAAGCCTCCCCGCGGGTCCGGGCGTCGGCCAGGGCGAGGAAGACGATGCCGGTGGAGGCGTCAAACATGGAGGCCACGTCTCCGGGAACGATACGCTCAAGCGCCAGCGGCGTGGAAAGGTGCGTGGCGATCCGCGTGACCATCGTCGGCCCGACCGGTGTCGACAGCGCCAACGGCCATTTGATCTGCAGGCCCAGGGTCTCGAGGATGTCGATCGACGACGCGATCAGCGCGTTGGTCAGACTGGGACGCGCCAGGGGGTCCTGGCGGCTGAGGGTGGACACGAACAGGTGGCTGTTCGGAATCTTTCGGCAGCAGCCCTCGCTGACCAGGGTGCTCATGATGCGATGCGCGTTGGCGCGCGGCAGGTCCAACCGTCCCGCGAGCCCTGTCACCGTGACGGGCCCCTCGGCGTTGATGATGGCCAGAGCCTGAAAGCCCCGCCGCAGCGTCTGCAGCTCGCCCCGCACAGACATCCGCGAGGATCAGCCCCGCATCAGGGCGATCGCTTCGCTTTCGCTGACGACTTCCCCGTACTTGGCCTGCAGGTCGAAGAGGTTGGCCTCGTGCGGCGCCGGGTGGCGATCGCCGCAGGCATCGCGGACGATGAACGGCGCGAAGCCGTTCTGCAGCGCGTCCAGACCTGTGGCGCGGACACAGCCGGACGTCGAGAAGCCGGTGATCAGCAGGGAGTCGATGTTCATCGCCCTGAGCGTCGACGCCAGCGACGTGCCGAAGAAGGCCGAGGCATATTGCTTGGAGACGATGGTCTCGGTCGGCAGCGGTTGCAGGCTGGGCGGAAACGCCCCGCCCTCGGAGCCACGGTCGAACGCCTTCAACGCGGGCACCTTGCGATAGAACAGCCCCCCGTCGGCCCCGCCCGGTTGATAGACAACGTTGGTGAAGATCACGGGGACCCCGGCCTCGCGCGCCGCCGCGACAAGGCGCTCGTTTGATTCCAGCGCGGTGACGAACGCGGCGTCGTACAGCGGCGCCCCCGGCGTCAGGTAGGCGACGACGACGTCGACGATCAGCAGCGCAGGCCGTTCGCCGAAGGGCAGCTTGCCATCGAAGGCTCCGGCGTAGTTGGCGTTCAGGTCTGAAGGATCGGTCATGGTCGCCTCGGTCGCCGCGCGGGCATTGAGCATCGGTCTTCAAAAGAGCTAGCGCGGAAAGGCAGGGTCGTCCGGCGGACGGAGCGCCCATGACCGCCTGATGGACAAAGCGCTGCATCCGCGTTGCGTCCTCACGCGCGGCAGGCCGACTAGCACCCTTGGGGCGCACGTCAGTCAGGATCACATAGCCATGAGCGCACTTCTCGCAGCGGTTCGACCCAACAGCGCTGGCGCGCGCGCCCTGCTCGACACGCCGGTCCGCAAGCCGATGCTCATCGGCGGCGAATGGACCTTCGGCGAAGGCGCCGGCAGCGTGCCGACCATCGACCCGGCCACGGGCGCGCCGCTGGGCGAACTCGTCGACGCCACGGAGGCGGACGTGAACCGCGCGGTGGCCGCCGCCCGCGCCGCGTTCGACAGCTGGTCCCGGACCGTCCCGTCGCGCCGGGCGGAAATTCTCTGGCGAATCGCCGACCTGATCGAAGCGAATATCGACGAACTGTCCGAGATGGAGACCCTCGACCAGGGCAAGCCGCTCTATGTCGGGCGCTGGGCGGAGATCCCCGGAGCAGCGGCGCAGTTCCGCTTCTTCGCAGGTCAGGCCCAAACCATAGAAGGACGCACGCTCACGCCTTCGGTGACTTACCAGCCCGCCGGCAAAGAGGTCTTCGCCTGGACGCTGCGCGAGCCGGTCGGCGTCGTGGCGGCCATCGTGCCGTGGAACTCGCCTCTTGTCCTGACCGCGATGAAGCTGGCGCCGGCCCTCGCCGCCGGCTGCACGGTGGTGCTCAAGCCGGCAGAGGACACCTCGCTGACCGCCCTGCGCCTGGGTGAATTGATGATGGAAGCCGGCCTGCCCGCTGGCGTGCTGAATATCGTCACCGGTCGCGGCGCCGTCGCGGGCCAGGCGCTGGCGGCCCACCGCGACGTGGACAAGGTGGCGTTCACCGGGTCGACCGCCACCGGTCGCGCCATCCTCGAAGCGTCCAAGACCAACCTGAAACGGGTCACCCTGGAACTCGGCGGCAAGTCCCCCGTGGTCATTTTGCCGGACGCGGACCTCGAGGCCGCGATCCCTGGCGCCGCCAACGCCATCTTCTTCAACGGGGGCCAGGTCTGCGTGGCCGGGTCGCGCTGCTACGCCCATGCGTCGGTGTACGACGAGGTGGTCGAGGGCCTGACCGCCCAGGCCTCCGGCATCGTTCTGGGCCACGGACTCAATCCGGGGAGCCAGATGGGCCCGCTCGTCTCCGCCAGACAGGCCGAACGCGTGCACGACATGGTCACCGCGGCCGGCGCCGTCGGCGCCTCGATCCTGACCGGCGGCGAGCGGCTCGGCGAGCACGGCACGTTCATGGCCCCGACCGTGATCGCCCAGGTCAAGCCGGGGATGGACATCGTGCGACAGGAGATCTTCGGGCCGGTCCTGGTCGTGCAGCGGTACACCGACCTCGACGAGGTCGTGGCCGAGGCGAACGACAGCGACTATGGCCTGGCCGCCAGCGTCTGGACCCGATCTCTGTCCGACGCTCACCGCCTGTCCCGCCGCCTCCAGGCCGGGACGGTGTGGATCAACACCCACTCGATGTTCGACCCCAGCCTGCCGATCGGCGGCGTGAAACAGTCGGGTTACGGACGGGACAGCGGCGCCGTGGCGATGGACAACTACCTCGAGTGGAAGACCGTCTGCGCCGTCCTCTGAAGCCATGCCCGCCTTCGAGTTCCGAGGTGCGGAGATGGCCGAGACTCGACCCCTGACGCGCCACGACCCTGCCTAGGGTAAGCCGTCAACGGGATGGCACACGATGTCGAACGCGAACTCCACCGGCCGCAGCCTGCGGGTGACCGATCGACAGATCATCGCCTATTCGATAGCGGCCCTTCCCGTCACCTTCCTGACCCAACCGGTGACGAGCTTCGTCCCCCAGCTCTATGCCAAGGAGTTCGGCCTCAGCCTCGCCGGCCTTGGCGCCGTGCTGTTCGCGGGTCGCATCCTCGACGCCGTCCTGGACCAGGTGTTCGGCTATCTGTCGGACCGCACCCGTACCCGATGGGGCTCGCGCAAGCCCTGGATCGCGGCCGGCGTCACCCTGATGGTGATCGCCGCCTTCTTCCTGTTGAAGCCGCCCCCGGGCGTGAGCCTGCTCTACTTCTTCGTCTGGCGACTGCTCTACGATATGGCCGGCACGATGAACAATCTCAGCTACACCGCCTGGGGCGCCGAGCTGTCGGATGACTATCACACGCGTTCACGGGTGGTGGCGTTCAGGGGGTTCGCCTCTCAGATCGGGGGCGTGCTGAATGACTTCCTGCCGATCGTGGTGGCGTGGATAGGGCTCACCGCCAGCTCGTCATACTCGATGGAGATGATGGGCTACTTCTTCATCGTCGCCCTCATCACCATTCCTGTCTGCGCGGGGATATCCCTCGCCATGGCCCCTCAGGGGACAGCCATGCCTCGCGAGCGCCCGGACCTGCGCGGCCTGGTAACCTCGGTCAGCAGCAACCCGCCGTTCTGGCGATACCTCGCCTGCTTCGTCACCACCGGCATTGGCCTTGGCGCCACGCAGCTGATGTTCACCTTCTATGACGGCTATCTGAAGGTGGGTCAGTGGTTCCCCTACATGATGACCGGCTTCTCGTTCGCGACGCTGGCGGCCATCCCGTTCTGGGCCTGGCTATCGCGCCGGGTCGGCAAGCATCGCGCCTATGCGCTGTCCATGATCGTGGCCAGTCTGGCGATGAACGCCTTCTGGTTCATCAATCCCTCGACAATGAGCCAGGGCGCGATCGTCGTCGCCGCCACGGCCGTGGTGATGGTGATGGGGATAGGTGTCGGTGCCAGCATGACCCTGCCCGCCGCCATCCTCGCCGACGTGGTCGACTTCGGCACCTGGAAGACCGGCATCGTTCGCACCGGCAGCTATTTCGCCTTCTACCTTCTGACGACGAAGGTCGCGATGGCGATCGGCGCCGCCCTCGCCTTCATGAGCCTGGCGGCGTTCGGCTACGACGCGAAGGCCGGCGCCGTGAACGGCCCGGTGGCGACCTTCGGCATCCTCTTCACGGTCGCGCTGGCCCCGGCCGTGCTGAAGATCGCCGGCTCGGTGCTGCTGTGGAACTTCCCGCTCGACAAGACCCGCCATGACATCATCCGGCGACGCCTCGACCAGCGTACCGCCCGCGACGCCGGCGCCTGATCGCCGCCGCCGGGAGCGGGATAACCCTTCGCCCCGGCGGCGGCGATCAGGCGGCTCAGGCCGGCTTGCTGGCCCGGGTGATCCACGGGTAGCTGCCCGGCCCGAGCGCGTAGGATGACACGTCCACGAATCCGATCGCGCGCAGCTCCTCGTCCCAGTTCGCCAGGCAGGTCTCCGTGAAATAGGGCTCTTCGCGGTTCTCGGTGTCCCAGTCGAGCACCGCCGCGTGGAACGCGTCCACGGCGCGGAATGGCGGCGGATCCTGGATCACGAAGTCGCCGCCGGGCTTCAGCATGCGGAACACCTCGCGGAAGATCTCGACGTTCACGGCGATCGGGGCCTCGTGATGCAGGGCGTAGCTGAGCACGCCGTCGACGCTGGCGTCAGGTTCGCCGGTGTGGCGGGCGTCGCGCTGCTTGAGATGAACCTGCAGTCCCATGCGCTCGGCGTTGTCGTGACCGTTGACGAGGATGCCGCCCGAGAGATCGCAGCCGTAGAGCTCCGCCTGCGGGAAGACCGCGTGGACCGCCGCCAGGGTATGCACGCCGCCGCAGCCGATCTCGTAGACCCGCTCGTAGCTGGCCTTCGGAAACTGGCTGATGGTCTGGATGCGGTGCTGGAAGATGTCCGAATGCACCGGCACCGCGGCGACGCCGCCGTACTTGAACACGTTCCCGCCGGCGGGCTGCTTGCCGTAAAGGTCGAAACCGTCCCAGCCGCCGGGCTGCAGGTGATATTCCACGCCGTCGTAGTAGTCCGGCATGGCCAGGTCGGGATCGAGATCGAGGGTCCCGCCGGCGCCCTGCCGTGGAATGGCGACGCGCGCCTGGATCTCCGGCCGCTTCTCCTCGCTGTTGACGATCGCGCGGTTCCACATCTCTTCGGCGACATAGCGCTGGACGAAGCGCTCCAGCCGATAGACCGGATCGGCGTTGACCAGGCGCTTCACCTGCTCGACGCGCTCGGCGACATCTGCGCCGGCGACGTCCTGCGCATGCTCGGCGGCCAGACGCGCGCCTTCCGGCTGGGACAGGAAGTTGTCGCGCGCCGTGTTGCGCAGCTTGTCGGAGGAGAAGCGCAGCATGCCCGCCAGGATCTCGACGCTCGCGCGTCCACGCTGGCTGGCCATGACCTGGCCCGGCTTGGCGGCCGTGATGATGTTGTTGTCGTTGCTCAAGCGCCCGAACCTCCGCGGCGGCGCGCGCGCTGGCGGACCCAGTCGCGAGCGTCCGCACCCAGCTTGGCGCGCTCCAGCCGCTCCGTCGCTATTGATTTTGCCACTGCCCGATAGGCGGTGCGTGCATCCGCGCCCGCCGGAGTTCGCGCCATTATGGGCCGAATGGAGCGCTCGCATGTCGAAGACCTATCTGACCCAGGACAATGTCGATGACCTCGGGCGCATGGTCGTCGCGCTGCTGTCGGAACTCTGGATCACCCGGGACCGGCTCGCGCTGACCGAGGCGATCCTCGTCGAGAAGGGCATCCTGTCGGCCGCCGAGGTCGAGACCTTCCAGCCGGGCCCGGACCTTGTGGCCGAGCTCGAGGCCACCCGGGACCGGATGGTCGCCAGCGTGCTCGGCGCGCCGATCGCCGCCAGCGGCCGCAGCGTCGACGACATCCTTCAGCGCGCCGGCTTCACACGAGCTTCCCATGAGCCGGCGGCGCCCGCTGACTGAGATGACCAACGACCTCGTCGTCCGGGGCGGACCGTCGCGGCGAGTGCTGCTCGCCGCCCTCCTCGCCGCGCCGACGGCCGCCGTCGCCGGCGCCGTCTGGACGACCTTGCCGCTGGCCGACGGCCGTCGCCTCTATCGAGCCGGGCCGGCCCGAGGGCGAACTGCGTTCGTGTTCTTCCCCGGCGCCAACTGCGATGCGCGGCGATACGGGTGGCTCAGCGCGATGGCGTCGGCAGGGGTGAGCGTCTATCTGCTCGCCCCCGCCCCACAGCCCCGCTTCACCCTGTGCGGGACGGCCGACGTGCTGGCGGCGCTCGACGCCGTCCGCCCGCATCACCGGCGGCTGCTGGCCGGCGGTCACTCGGCCGGGGCCGCCGCCCTTCTCGACAGCCTCGACCCCGCGTCCGCCATCACGCCCCGCAAGGACCAGCCGCAGGGCTACACACCGCCCCAGGATGTCACCGGCCTGGTGGTGATGGGCTGCTCGCTCCAGCCACAGATGCTTGAGATGGTTCTGCCGGGCCGTAGCGAGGACCAACCGCTGTCGCGCCCGAACGATGAGCCGATGCTATTCCTCAGCGGCGACCATGATCGCGTCGCAACGCCCGAGCTGATGCGAAAGACCCGCGAGCGTTTCCGGGCGCCCGCCGAGCTGGTGGTGATCGCTGGCGGCGGCCACTACGGCTGGGTCGAAGGCCGGGAGCCTGCCGACCGACTGGACTTTGACCAGCCCGGCACGATGGCGCCGTCTGAACAGCAGCGGATTACGATCGCGACACTGTCGGCCTGGGCCGGCTGGCGCTGACACTCAGTCGGCGGTCCAGCCGCCATCGACGACCAGGCTGGTCCCGGTCACGAGCCCGGACGCGCCGGAAGCGAGGAACACCACCGCGCCCATCAGGTCCTCCACCTGACCAAGCCGCCCCAGCTTGATCTTCTTGAGAACGTCGGCCTTGAACTGCTCATCCTGGAAGAATGCACGGGTCATCGGCGTCTCGATGAAGGTCGGGGCGATGGTGTTGGAGCGGATGCCATGCGGCGCAAGGTCGAGGGCGAACGCCTTGTTCATCCCCTCGATCGCCCATTTCGACGCGCAGTAGAGCGATCGATTGGCTCCGCCGACATGCCCCATCTGCGAACTCATATGGATCAGCGAACCGGCGATTCCGTCGGCGATCATCCTGGCGGCCGCCGCCTGGGCGACAAAGAAGGCCGCCTTCAGATTGAGATCGAGAACCGCGTCGTAGTCTGCCTCGGTCACCCGCTGCATGGGCTTGGGCCTGTTCGTACCCGCGTTGTTGACCAGAACGCCGAAGGCAGGCCTTTCGGCGAAGAACCGCGTCACCGCCGCCAGGTCGCTCACGTCGAGGACAATCGCCTCCGCCAGTCCGCCGTCGTGGCGGATGGCGGCGGCCACCTCGGCGATCTCCTCGTTCGATCGCGCACAGAGCGTCACCTCGGCGCCGGCCTGGGCCACGGCGGCGGCGCAGGCCGCGCCGATCCCCCTCCCCGCACCAGTGACGACGGCGCGAACGCCATCCAGCGTGAAGGCGGGCGTTCGGGGCAGCGCGATCATGGCCCTACTCGGCGGCGATGAGCGGCTCGGCGCGTCCGGCGTAGGGAACGTCGCGATGCCCATAGCGGCGCACGCGGATATTCGCCTGCTCGCCGTGGCCGGCGAAGCCCTCCAAGGCGCAAAGGCGGCTGCAGTACTCGCCGATCATGGCAGAGGCCTCATCGGTGAGCACCCGCTGGTAGGTCACGGTCTTGATGAACTTCCCGACCCACAGTCCGCCGGTGTAGCGCGCCGCCTTCATGGTCGGCAGGGTGTGGTTGGTCCCGATCACCTTGTCCCCGTACGAGACGTTGGTCCGCGCGCCGAGGAACAGGGCTCCGTAGTTGGTCATGTTGTTCAGGAAGTAGTCCGGGTCGCGGGTCATCACCTGAACATGCTCCGAAGCGATATCGTCGGCGATGCGGACCATCTCTTCGTCAGACTCCGCGACGATGACCTCGCCATAGGCCTCCCACGCCTTGCGGGCGATGTCGGCCGTCGGCAGGATCTGCAGCAGGCGCTCGATCTCGCTGATCGTCTCGCGCGCCAACGCCTCCGACGTGGTCAGCAGGATGGCGGGGCTGTCGGGCCCATGCTCTGCCTGGCCGAGCAGGTCGGTGGCGCAGAGCTCGGCGTCGGCGCCGATCTCGTCAGCGATGACCAGGGTCTCGGTCGGACCAGCAAACAGGTCGATGCCGACCCGGCCGAACAGCTGGCGCTTGGCCTCGGCGACAAAGGCGTTGCCGGGGCCGACCAGGATGTCCACCGGGGCGATGGACTGGGTGCCGAGGCCCATCGCGGCGACGGCCTGCACGCCGCCCAGGCAGTAGATCTCGTCCGCGCCGGCCATGGCCTGCGCGGCGACGATGGCCGGTGCGGGCTTGCCCGCGAACGGAGGGGCGCAGGTCGCCACCCGCTTCACGCCGGCGACCTTGGCGGTGATGACGCTCATATGCGCCGAGGCCAGCAGCGGATACTTGCCGCCAGGCACGTAACAGCCCGCCGCGTTCAGCGGCAGGTTCTTGTGACCGAGCACCACGCCGGGGAGCGTCTCGACCTCGACATCGTGCAGGCTGTCCCGCTGGATCTGGGCGAAGTTGCGCACCTGCGTCTGGGCGAACTCGATATCCTTCAGGTCTTGGGCGGTGAGCTGGTCGATGCAGTCCTGGATTTCGGCCGCGGTCAGCCGGAAGGACTCCCGGTCCCAGCCGTCGAACTTGATCGACAGCTCGCGCACCGCGTCGTCGCCGCGCGCCTGGATGTCGGCGAGGATTCCCTCGACCGTATCGCGCACCTGCTTGTTGTTGTCCGCTCGGACCTGGGCCGACTGGCCGCGCTTGAGATAGTTGGCCATGGGGTTCTCCGACGTCCTGCGTTCCGGCCTGATCACCTTTGAACAGGCGCGTTGCGGCTTCAGACGCAGGGCCGGCCGCTCCGGCATGGCCTGGATCGGATCTCGGCTCGCCACGACTATCCGCGCGTTGAGAACACCGTACCGGCGATGCCGAGACGGCGGGTAAAGCCCAGTTTCGATACCCGATAGTCAAAAGCAGTCGCCGGACGCCTACGCAGGCGGTCGTCGCTCGGGTACTCCGGCAGGGACGCGCGCCAGTCCCGGTGGAGCCGGCCGCACGATCAGCCACCGGCCGCGCCGCGACGGTCGACAGGAGCACTGACGACGATGGAAACCAGAGCCGCCGTTCTGAGACAGATGGGCGCCATCGCGCCCTATGCGGACAGCAAGCCGCTCGTGATCGAAACCGTTCAGCTGGATCCGCCGGGCGCGGGCGAAGTGCTGGTCCGGATCGTGGCGGCCGGGCTCTGCCACTCCGACCTCTCCGTCATCAACGGCGATCGTCCCCGCCCCATGCCCATGGCCCTCGGCCACGAAGCGGCGGGCGTCGTCGAGGCGCTGGGCCCCCAGGTCGACGATCTCGAGGTCGGCGATCACGTGGTCATGGTGTTCATGCCCAGCTGCGGTCACTGTATCCCTTGCGCCGAGGGCCGCCCGGCGCTGTGCGAGCCGGGCGCCGCCGCCAACGGCAAGGGCGAGCTGATCACCGGCGCCCGCCGCATTCACCGCGACGGGCAGACAATCCACCACCACCTCGGCTGCTCCGCCTTCGCCGAGCACGCGGTGGTTTCGCGCCGGTCGCTGGTGAAGATCGACAAGGATCTGCCGCTGACCGAGGCTGCCTTGTTCGGTTGTGCGGTCCTGACGGGCGTGGGCGCGGTCGTGAACACGGCCGGGGTCAAGCCTGGCCAGACCGTCGCCGTGATCGGGCTTGGCGGCGTTGGCCTGGCGTCGCTGCTGGGCGCGATCGCGGCGGGCGCGGCGCAGGTCATCGCCATCGATGTCCGCGACGACAAGCTCGCGCTCGCGCGCCGTCTGGGCGCCACGGCGACGGTCAACGCCACGGACGCCGATGCCGTTGATCAGGTCCGGGCCCTCACCGGCGGCGGCGTGGATTTCGCGTTCGAGCTCGCCGGCTCGATCCGCGCGCTCGAAACCGCCGTCAAGTCGACCCGGCGCGGCGGCACGACGGTCACCGCCGGCCTTCCCCCGCCCGACGCGGCGCTCGCGGTCAATGTGGTGAGCCTGGTCGCCGAGGAGCGCGTGCTGAAGGGCAGCTACATCGGAACCTGCGTCCCGGTGCGCGATATTCCCCGCTACATCGCGCTCTATCGGGCGGGGCGCCTGCCGGTCGACAAGCTGATGAGCGGGGTTCTGGCGCTGGACGACATCAACCTCGGCTTCGACCGGCTCCACGAGGGCGCCGTCGTGCGCCAGATCATCACCTTCGAGGCGTCCCGATGAGCACGACAGCCGACCGACTAGGCCTCGCCGACCCCTCGCTGTTCCGCGAGGCCAGCTTCATTGACGGAAAATGGGTCACCGCCGCCAGCGGCGCGGTGACAGCCGTCACTGACCCTGCGACCGGCCAGGTGATGGGACATGTCCCCTCGCTCTCGGTCGAAGAGGTTCGCGACGCGATCGAGGCGGCGCACCGCGCCCAGGCGGGTTGGCGGGCGCTGCCGGCCAAGGAGCGCGCTGGCTGCCTGCGTCGTCTGTTCGACCTGATGATGGCCAACCAGGAAGACCTCGCCCGCATCCTGACCGCCGAGCAGGGGAAGCCTCTGGCCGAAGCACGGGGCGAGATCGCCTATGCCGCCAGCTTCATCGAATGGTTCGGCGAGGAGGCGAAGCGGGTCTACGGCGACATCATTCCGGAGACCGCCGCCGGCCGCCGCATTCTTGTCCGCAAGGAGCCGATCGGCGTGTTCGCGGCGATCACCCCGTGGAACTTCCCCAGCGCCATGATCACGCGCAAGGCCGGCCCCGGCTGGGCCGCGGGCTGCACCGGCGTGATCCGGCCCGCCAGCGAGACGCCGTTCTCCGCACTGGCCCTCGCCGTCCTGGCCGAGCGTGCGGGCTTCCCGGCGGGCGTCTGCAACGTCATCACGGGACCGTCCGGCGAGACCGGGCGCGAGCTCTGCGAAAATCCGCTCGTCCGGAAGCTCTCCTTCACCGGCAGCACGCGGGTGGGCGCCCTGCTGCTCGCGCAGTGTGCGCCGACGATCAAGAAGACCAGCATGGAGCTGGGCGGCAACGCTCCCTTCATCGTGTTCGACGACGCCGACCTCGACGAGGCCGTGAAGGGCGCGATGGCGTCCAAGTACCGCAACACCGGACAGACCTGCGTCTGCGCCAACCGGTTCCTGGTACAGGACGGCATCTACGACGCCTTCGCCGCAAAGCTCACCGCCGCGGTCGGCGCCCTCAACGTGGGCGCCGGAACCGAGGCCGGCGTGACCCAGGGGCCTCTCATAAATGCCGCCGCCGTGGCCAAGGTCAGGGAGCATATCGACGACGCCGTCGCCCACGGCGCGCGGGTGCTGATCGGCGGCAAGCCCCATGACCGCGGCGCACTGTTCTTCGAGCCCACGGTTCTGGCGGATGTCACGGCGGAAGCCCTCTGCCTCCGCGAGGAGACCTTCGGCCCTGTCGCGCCGCTCGTCCGGTTTTCGACGGAGGCGGAGGCGATCGCGATGGCCAACGACACCGAGTTCGGCCTCGCGGCCTACTTCTACAGCCGCGACGTGGGACGGATATTCCGGGTCGCGGAGGCCATAGAAGCGGGCATCGTCGGCATCAACGAGGGACTGATCTCGACGGAGGTTGCACCATTCGGCGGCGTGAAGGCCTCCGGCCTTGGACGCGAAGGGTCCAAATACGGCATCGAGGACTATCTGGAGATCAAATACCTCTGCCTTGGCGGCATCGACGCGTAAGCCACGGCGACGGCCCGCACGGTCGCGGGACAACGCCGCGATAGCCGCCTGTCGGATGACCGCTGAAACCCGTCTCGGCCCAACGCGGCAGGTCTCATAGTTCAGAGTTCCCGGAAGACAGACGGAGCGAGACTTGTGGCTGGCATGACGACCGCTCAGGAACTGGGCCGCGGCTGGAAAATCCTTCTTGTCTGCATGATCGGCGTCGGCTTCGGCGCCACCGGGCTGCCCTTCTACACCATGGGCCTGTTCATGAAGCCGCTGTCGGCCGAGTTCGGCTGGTCGGCCGCGACCGTCGCCGGCGCGGCGATGTGCCTGCAGGCCGGGCTGATCGTCACCGCCCCGTTCGTCGGCAAGGTGGTCGACCGATTTGGCGCCAGGCGGGTCGCGCTGCTGTCGCTGGCGGGCCTGGCGGCCGGGTTTGTCGCCCTGACGCAGATGCGCGGCACGGTGACCGCGCTCTATGCGAGCTGGCTTGTACTGGCGCTGGTCGCCTGCGGCACGACGCCCGTCGTCTGGACGCGAACGGTCAACGCCTGGTTCGAGCGCAGCCGGGGTCTGGCGCTGGGGTTGACGCTGGCCGGCACTGGCGTGGCCGCCATCCTTGGCCCGATCCTGATCGGCGGCGTGATCGCCGCCCATGGCTGGCGCGCCGGCTACTGGACGATGGCGGCGGCAGTGCTGCTGGGCGCCCTGCCCCTCGTCGCGCTGCTGCTGCGGGAAGCCCCCATCCAGGCCGTGAGCACTGTCACGACCGCCACCCGCAATCTGGGTGCCGCGCTGCGCACCCGGCAGTTCTGGCAATGCGCCGCGGGCTTCCTGCTCGCCGGCGGCGCGATCGCGGCGCTGATCGTCCACCTGGTGCCGTCGATGGTCGATGGCGGCCTGGCCCCTGCCCGCGCGGCGGCCTTGGCGGGGCTGCTGGGCGTGAGCATCATCGTCGGCCGCCTGGCCCTGGGCTTCCTCGCCGACCGCTTCCACGCACCCTATGTGGGCTTCGCGTTCCTGCTGCTGCCGGTGCTTGGAGTCTATCTGCTGATCCAGGGGCAGCCGGTGCTCGCCATCCTCGCCATCGGCCTGGCGGCCGGCGCGGAGGTGGACCTTCTCGCCTATCTTACCGCTCGCTACTTCGGCCTGGCAGCCTACGGCGAGATCTACGGCTGGCAGCTGTCAGCCTTCAGCCTTGGCGCGGGTCTTGGTCCCTTGCTGCTCGGCGCCGCTCGCGATCACTGGGGCGCCTACGCGCCCGGTCTGACCATCTGCGCCGGGCTCATCGTCGTCGGCGCCGCGTTGATCGCCGCGCTTGGGCGCTTCCCGGTCGTCGAGCCCAGCACGGAGACCTAGTCGTCCGCCCCGTATCGCTCGGCGTCGGCGAGCAACGCGCTTGCTCCGGTAAGACTGTTCATGTCGGCGAGGGTGACGAGTTCGCCGTCCAGCGCCTCGGTTGAACGCTCGCGGCGCAGCGTCTCGAGCCAGCGCGGCGCTGCCCGGACGAAGCCGTGCATCAGCAGCAGCGGATGCAGCGCAACGGCGAACCCCATCGCCTCCAGCTCGGCGCCCGCGCGCGTGGCGGTGACGCCGCCCTCGACGAGGTTGTGTACCAGCGGGGCACGGCCTCCGAGACGTGCGCCGATTTCGCGAGTTTCCTGGAGGGTCCTCGGCCCCTCCACGAACACGAGATCGGCGCCGGCGGCGAGGAAGGCCTCAGCCCGTTCCATCGCGGGCTCGAAGCCTTCCACCGAGACTGCGTCGGTGCGGGCCACGATCAGCGCATGCTCCCGGGCGTCCAGCGCGGCAGCCAGCCGGCCAAGCGCTTCGGACAGCGGCACGACGGTCTTGCCGGCCATGTGGCCGCAGCGCTTGGGGAAGGTCTGGTCTTCCAGCTGGATTGCGCTCGCCCCCGCCCGCTCAAGCCGACGCACCGTATGGGCGGTGTTCAGCGCGTTGCCGAAGCCGGTGTCGCCGTCGACGATCAGGGGAAGCGCCACCCGGTCGCGAATGGCCGCCACGACTCGTTCCAGCTCGGTCGCAGTGGTCAGGCCCATGTCCGGCCGGCCGAAAACACCCATCGACAGCGCGCCACCGGACAGGAAGGCGGCGTCGAAGCCGGCCTTCTCGATCAGCAGGGCGGTGAGGCCGTCCCAGCACCCCGGCACCGACAGCAACCGGCGGCGCCCGTGGTCGCGCGCCGCCAACGCCGCCTTGAGCGCGGCCACATGGGCCGGCGCGCTCACCCCAGCTGGCCTGGGATATGGTCTTCGTGGTTCTGCAGGTACCAGTCGGCGATCTCCTCGCGGGTCGCCCACCAGACGCCCTCGAGCGACTTGGCGTGCTGGATGAACTCACGAAGCGCGCGGACGCGGTGGGCGCGCCCGGACACGTGCGGGTGAATGCCGACGTTCATGATCCGGCCTGACGTGGCGCCCTCAGCGTAGAGGACGTCCAGCTCCTCGATCATCGCGTCGCGGTACTGGTCGGTCGTGTAGTTCTTGCGCGTGACGAAGGTGAAGTCGTTAATCTCGTTCGAATAGGGCGTCGAGACGATCGGCCCGTGCGGCGTGCGTAGCAGGTAGGGCTGATCGTCGTTCATGATGTCGCAGTAGAAGGTGCAGCCCTGCTCCGCGAGGATGTCGGCGGTCTGCAGCGTGCCGCGCAGGCTGGACGACAGCCAGCCCTTGGCCTTGCGGCCGGTGAACTTCTCATACTGCTCGAGGGAGCGCAGCACGATGTCGCGCTCCTTGGCGGGATCGCCGGCAAAGCTGCTCAGCAGTTCGCCCTGCTCCCAGTTGTGCGCCAGCAGCTCCCAGCCACGATCAAGGCAGGCGTCCGTCATCGCCTTGCGGCGCTCGAAGGTGACCGCGTTCGTCGTGCAGCTGGCCTTGACCCCCTGCTCGTCAAACAGGTCGAACAGCCGCCAGATGCCGACCCGCTGCCCGTACTCGCGCCAGCTGTAGTTGGGAAAGTCCGGCGTGTTCCCGGGCAGGACGTCAGGCAGGATCGCCGGTCCGCCCGCGTAGTAGGGCTTGTCGGTGTCCTTGGTCAGGTCCCAGGTCTCGAGGTTGAACGTGAGGATCAAGGCGACCCGCGCGCCGTTCGGCCACTTCAGCGGCTTGCGGTGCGGAAGCGGAACGTAATCGTATTCCATGCGTCGTCTCTCTCGTCAGTGTTGCGCCAGGAGGGCGCCGTAGCCTTCGACCCTGTCCTGGATGCCCATGGATCGCAGGGCATGCCAATACGTG
This sequence comes from Pseudomonadota bacterium, assembly GCA_040390885.1. Lineage (GTDB taxonomy): Bacteria > Pseudomonadota > Alphaproteobacteria > Caulobacterales > Caulobacteraceae > Caulobacter. The sequence goes on from JAZJXN010000036.1 coordinate 20,500, forward strand.
GCGGTGTTGATCGCGATCACCGGCTTTTCGAGCCAGAACTCCGCCATGGCGGCGACCTTGGCGAACGCGAGGTTGGTGCCGCACTGGATGACGGCGTCGACGCCTTCCGAGACTTCGATCGCGGCCTGTTTCAGGGTTTGCGGCGTCTCATGGGCGATCATCATCGGCGACGGCGACTTCAGGCCCTTGAGGTGCACCACCTCGTAGCCGATGTCCTCGAAGTACTTGCGCACATTGGCGTCGCCGACCGGCATGTAGGGCGTGATGATACCGATCTTCTTGATGCCGCCGTAGGTCGCTATGGCCGCGTCCAGCGCCGACGAGCCCATGATGACGGGAAGACCGCCGACCCGCTCGACCATCTTCTTGTGCAGGCGATCGGCGCCCTCGGCGCCGTCCCAGAAGGTCTCGGCGGACATGCCCATGATCAGGCATCCGGGGTCCATGCTCATGGCGACGTCGGTCGCCTCCAGCGTCGCGCCGCGGATGTTCTCCAGCATCACCATGAAGCTGTCGTCGCTGGTCACCTTGGTGTCAGGGATGGGGATCCGGCAGAAGTGGTTGGTCACCCCGACCGGACGCATGTCGTCGTACTCCGGCTGCACGCTGGTGTTGGTGGACGGTGCGATCACCGCGAATTTCATGCGGGGGCCTAGGGAGTCGACCATGCGGGCGCTTTCTTCTTGGTTGCGCCGTCACAATCCCCGTCC
>JAZJXN010000036.1:21219-21648 GCA_040390885.1 Pseudomonadota bacterium
AGACGGCGTCGTCTCCGAACAGCGGACACGGCCGGCGCCGGCGGCGACCTGCGCAATGCGGCGGTTATGGTCGCCGCCATCAGCAGCACCGGAGGCCCGCCTTGGCCGCCTACATCGTCGCCACCGTGTCCATCGAGGATCCTGAGCGCTTCGCCGCCTACGGCAAGGCGATCGCCGGCCTCAGCGAATCCTTCGGCGGAGAGCGCGTCGTCGCCGGCCCCGTCGCCGAGATTCTCGAAGGCGAGGGCCGGGTTGGTGAACGCGTGGTCGTCTCGCGCTTCCCCGACGGCCTGTGGCGCGCCGGCGCCAACTACAGCGTCCGCAACGCTGGCGGTGGTGGCCCGGCGCACGATCGGGACCCCGGCTTCCCCACTCGCAAGGAGGCGCTCGACCACGTTCTGCTGCATGAAGTCGTGCATCTCCTCAAGA
>JAZJXN010000036.1:21658-29183 GCA_040390885.1 Pseudomonadota bacterium
CTCGCGCTTCCCCGACGCGGACGCCGCCCGCGCCTACATCGCCTCCCCGCAATACCAAGCCGCCCGCGCGCTCCGGGTCGGCGCCGCGACCATCCAGATGCGCCTGTTGATCGACTGATCGCGCCACCAGCCGAGAGAGATTCATGCATAGAGTTCAAGTGGTGGTCAGCGGGGCCGGACCCGCTGGCGTCGTGGCCGCGTGCCGTCTCGCCAAGGCGGGCATCGACGTCCTGCTGGTAGAGGCGCACGCCGACTGTCCCGAGGACCTGCGGGCGTCCACCTTCCACCCGCCGACGCTGGACATGATGGAAGAGCTCGGCCTGCTGGACGCGCTCGAGGCGCAGGGCCTGAAGGCGCCCGTCTACCACTACCGCAACCGCCGCTCCGGCGAGGTGCTGGCGTTCGACCTCTCCGAGCTCGCGGACGTCGCCAGACATCCCTACCGGCTCCAGTGCGAGCAGTACAAGCTGGCCCGCCTCGGGGTGCGCACGCTCGAGGCCGATCCGCACGGCGAGGTCCGCTTCCAGCGCCGGCTCGCCCATTTCGAGCAGGACGCCGACGGCGTCACGGTTCATCTGGAAACCCCGGTCGGCATCGAGACCGTGCGGGCCGACTTCCTGATCGCCGCCGAGGGCGCCAATTCGCTGACCCGCAAATGGCTCGACGTGCGCTTCGAGGGGTTCACCTATCCCGAGAAGTTCCTGACCCTCTCGACGACATGGCCGCTGGAACAGCATTTCGACAACCTGGCCGGCGTGAACTACGTGGCCGACCCCGACGAATGGTGCGTCCTGCTGCGCGTTCCCAGCGTCTGGCGGGTTCTGGTGCCGGCGCCCGAAACTCTTTCCGACGAAGAGCTCGTGTCGGACGCCAAGAAGAATGCGGTGTTCGACGGCCTGATGGGCGACGGAGCCAGCATCGTGACCGAGCATCGGACCATCTACCGCGTCCACCAGCGGGTCGCGCATCGATACGACCACGGTCGCGTTGCGCTGATCGGCGACGCCGCTCACCTCAACAATCCGCTCGGCGGCTTCGGCATGAACTCGGGCGTGCATGACGCCTGGAATCTGACCGGCAAGCTCATCGAGGTCTTCGACGGCGCAGCGCACGAGCCGCTGCTGGCCCACTACGACCGGCAACGTCGTACGGTGATGAACGAGTTCGTGCAGGCCCAGACCATCCGCAACAAGCAGGCGATGGAGAGCCATGACTCCCAGCAGCGGCATCAGGCTGACCTGCAGGCCATCCTCGAGGATGACGCGCGCCGCCGCGACTACCTGCTCGGCCAGGCGATGGTGAAGAGCCGCGAGCGCGAAGCGGCGATCGTCTAGGGACCCGACAGGGTCGATATCGCCCGAACTGGCTGGGCCAGCTCAGGGCGTCGTTGGGGAGATCGGCATGGGCAGGATCGTCGCGGACATCGAACGGCCGGCGCCGGAGATCGTGGCCCGGTTCAAGGCGCTGGGTTCGTCGATCCTCGTCAGGTCGATCGAGTCGCCCCTGATCGCCGACATGGCGATCAAGCCGCTGGCCGTGAAGCCAACGAAGATCTGCGGCCCTGCGGTCACCATTTCAAGCAGCCGCGCCGACCTGATGATGGGCGTTCTGGCCACGGGCGTGGCCAGGGAGGGCGACGTCGTCGTGGTCTGCCCCGGCGGCGACATGACCCACGCCTGCTGGGGCGGCGGCCTGACCCTCTCGGCGGACAACCGCGGCTATGAAGCCGTGGTCGTGGACGGCGCGATCGAGGACAGCGACTACATCCTGACCCTCGACACGCCGGTGTTCTGCCGCGGCGCGACCATGCGCAAGCACGAGCTCGATGGCCGCCAGGGATCCGTCAACGTCGATGTCGTCTTCGGCGGCGTACCGGTGCGGCCAGGCGACCTGATCTTCGGCGATTCCGACGGCGTGCTGGTTATCCCCCGCGAGATCCTGCTCAAGGTCCTCGAAAAGGCCGAACCCGCCGCCGAGGCGACCCGGCAGGCCGCGCCCAAGCTCCGGGACTCGAGGGGCGTCCTGTTCGACGCCTTCGGCGGCCAGGCGCTGGTCGAGCGGCTCGGCGTAGAATGGGTCAGCAGCCTGTAGTCGGTCGGGGACGCTGCAGGCCTCTGCGACCGACGCCGCGAGGGGATGTATATCGACCAGGACAGAGCGCCTTGTCGGTTGGCCCTGAGCGCCCCTTTCGACTGCGCTCAGGACCGACAGACAAGGGTCTCCAGCATGATGCGCACGGTCGAGCTGGTCTGGTCTCCAGAGAGCATGCCCTCGTAGTCGAGGCCGAACCGGGTCCCGCTCTTGCGGATCAGGTCCAGGCCCAGGCCGTAAAGCATCCGGTTCCTGTCCAGCGGGCTGGCGTCGAGCCGGTAGGACTCGCCGTCAAGCCAGTCGGCGTAGCGCAGCCGCGCTGTCCCGCTACCCTGCAGATCGTAGGCGTATTCGATCCGGAAGCTGGGGATGCTCTGGCCAAGGCTGGTCTTGAAGCTGTACTCGCCCCGGAGGCCGACAACGCCCGTCACCGTGGTGGTCGCCTGCGCGTCGTAGGCCAGCGCATAGGCGCCGCCGCCCTCCTCGGTGAAGGCGTCCAACACCGAGCGCGTCGCCTCGATGCGGCCGTAGGGCGACAGGTTCAGCCCGCGCAGGTGGCGATAGTCCCAGCCCGCCGTCACCGCCCCGAACCACTGGTCGCCGCTGCGCTGGCCGTAGGCAAAGTCGCCGTTGGCCGTCACGTAACGGCGACTGTCGAAGTCCAGCTGGCCGTATCCGAGCACGAGATCGACCCAGGCCTGGTCCGCCGGCTGGTAGCTGCCGTACAGGGCTGCGCTCCAGGCGTCGGCCTCGCTGCGGGTGCCGTTCTCGCCGATACGGCTGCTGTCGGTCGCCCAGCCCACGGCGCCGCCGACCACCCACTGCTCGCCCAGCCGGCGGTCGGCGCCGATGGTCAGGCCATCGGTGCTGAACTTGAAGCCCTCGCGTTCGCGGCCATCGTCGGCCGTGCCGAAGGTCGCGGCGCCGGCTGCCCACACACCCCACGGCCCCGAGCCCTCGCCACCTGGTCCGGGCGTGCGCAGATCCTCGGTCCGCGCCGACGGTCCGACGCGGTCGAAGCCGAGATCGTTGCGCCCGGTCAGGGCCCCGATGACGCCATAGCTGTCCTGCATCCTGCGCAGTTCGCTCGGGTCGGACGGGGTCGTGCTCGCGGCGGCTGCCCCGAAGCCCAGGCTCACGGCGCTGGAGAAGCCGCCGCCCGTGTCGCCGGAACCGCCGTGCAGCCGCTCCAGACGCCGGTTGATGTTGGAGATTTGCGCTGTGGCGAAGCGGCGAGCCGCCTCGCTCTGGGCCGCAATCAGACCTGAGACCTCCGGATCCCGAGCCGGGTCCGGACGCCCCTCCACCGTGATCTTCACCGTCCCCGGAGCCGAGGTCGCCGAGCCATTGCTCAGGGTGTAGAGCACCGTCGCCTCGCCGGTGAAGCTGTTGTCCGGCTTGAAGGTCAGGTCGAAGAGCTGGCCGGCCGGTCCTGTGCGGGCGGCGATCGTCGCCGTCCCCGCTTCGGGCGGCGAGAGCGACACCACCGCCGCCGCCGTGAACGGGGCGCCGGTCGCCCCCTCGGTCAACTCCACGACCGCGGTCTGGCCTGCGAGAATGGTCACTTCTTTCGGCGGTCCGGTGACCACTGCTGGGTTGACCGTGATCGTCACCGTCCCGGGCAGCGAGGCGCCGCCCGCGTTGCTGACCGTGTAGCTGAAGCTGTCGGTCCCAGCATAGGCGGCGTCAGGCGTGTAGATGATGGTCATGCCCGTAACCACGGCCGTGCCGTGCGAGGCGGCGACGCCACCGCTATCGAGGTGATGCCGACCCCCACCGCACCCTCGGTGACGTCGATGATCACGCTCTGGCCGACGGTCACCGCCGCCGTCTTCGCCGTCACCACCGGGACCGGGGTGCCGATCTCGAGCGTATAGGCCTGGGTCAGTGCGAAGCCGTTGGCGTCGGTCGCGGTCACCGAGACGCCGTAGCTACCCGCCACCGCGGGCGTCCCGGCCAGCACGCCGGCGCCCGAGAGGATCAGCCCGTCCGGCAAGGCGCCGGCGCTGACCGCGAAGGTGTAGGGAGCCGCGCCGCCGCTTGCGGAGAACGCCTGGCTGTAGGGGGCCGTGATCAGTCCGTCTGGCAGCGCGCCCGCCGCGGGAGTCATCGTCTGCGTCGGGGCTGCGACCTCGAGAGTGTAGGTGACGGCAACGCTCGCGAACGGTCCCGGCGCCGGACTGGCGTCGGTCGCGAGGATCGAGAAGCTGAACGCGCCCGCCGCCGACGGTGTGCCCGAGAGGACGCCGGCCGTCGACAGGGTCAGCCCCGCGGGCAAGGTCCCGCTGGCCAGAGCGAAGGTGTGCGCGCCCTGGCCGCCCGTGGCCGTGAAGGCCTGACTGTAGGCCGTCCCCCCCAAGGCGGCCGGAAGGGCGCCCGCCGCAGGGGCGGTCACCGTGATCACCGGAGATGAGACGGTCATCGAGAACAACCGGGCTCCGCTGAAGCCGAGGCTGTCAGTCGCGGTGATGGTGAAGGTGAAGGTCCCGGACGCCGTCGGCGACCCCGCCAGCGCGCCGGCGCCGCTCAGGCTGAGGCCCGGCGGCAAGGCGCCGGCCGTCACGGCGTATCCGTAGGCCCCGACACCGCCCGAAGCCGTGATCGAAACGCTGTACGGCGCGGCGGTCACGGCGGGCGGGATCGCGCCCGGGTTCACGGCTATGGCGGGCGCCGCGATCGTCAGGCTGTAGCTCTCCGGCGTGCCCGCGTACGGGCCCGGCGCGGCGCTGAGGTCCGCGGGGGTGACAACGACGTTGAACGTGCCGGCCACGGTCGGCGTGCCCGACAGGCCCCCGGCGGCCGACAGGGTCATGCCCGGAGGCAACGCCCCCGCGGTGATGCTGAAGCTGTGCCCGCCCTGGCCGCCGGTCGCGGAGAAGGTCGCCGCGTAGGCTGTGCCCGCGACGCCCGCCGGCAAGGCGCCGGCGGCAGGCGTCGTGATCGCGATGCCCGGGGCGTCGATGGTCAGGCTGTAGACGCGGGTTCCGGTCGCGCCATGGGCATCGGTCGCCTTGAGCGTGAAGGTGAAGACCCCGGCCGCTGTCGGCGCGCCGGACAACACGCCGTCGGCCGCCAACGTCAGCCCCGGCGGGAGGGAGCCGGCGGCCGCCTCGAACAGATAGGGCGCCGCGCCCATCGTGGCGGCGACCGTGGCGCTGTAGGGAACCGTCACTTCCCCCGTGGTGGGCGCCGCCGACAGTGTCAGCGTCGGCGCCATGACCGTGACCGAGACTGTCGCCGGGGCCGAGGTCCCGCCGCTGTTGGTCGCCGTGTAGGTGAAGCTGTCGGAGCCGGAGAAGCCCGCCGTCGGACTGTAGGTGATGGTCAGTCCGGCGATGCTGGTGGTTCCGTGCGCGGGTGGCGTCGCCACCGCGACGCTGGTCGCCATGCCGCCGCTGAGATCCAGAGTCACCGCCTGGCCTGCGCTGTTGGCCGGCAGGGACAGCGTCGCCGGGCCCGCGACCGGAGGCACGGGCGGGCCGACCGTCAGGGCGTAGGGCTGCGATATGACGTACGGCGCGCCGACCCCCGTTGTGGAGTCGCTGGCGGTGACCGTGAAGTTGAACACCCCCTCGACCGGCGGCGCGCCCGACAGCACGCCTCCCGCGGACAGGGTCAGCCCGGCCGGCAGGGCGCCCGCCGTCACCGCGTAGCTGTAGGGCGCCGTGCCGCCGCCGGCCGTGAACGTCTGACCGTAGGCCACAGCCGCGGTGGCGGCGGGCAGTCCTCCGGCCGAGGGATCGAGGGCCAGGGTCGGCGGCTGAATGGTCACGCTGTAGGCCCGCGACGCCGAGAACGGTCCGGCCGGCCCAGGGCTGGAGTCAGTTGCAGCGAGCGTGAAATTGAAGGTTCCCGTTCCGGTGGGCGTTCCGCTGAGGGTCCCGTCCGCCGAGAGCGTCAGGCCCGCCGGCAACGCTCCGGCCGTGACCGCGAAGCCGTATGGCGCCGCGCTCCCGCTGGCCGAGAAGGCCTGACTGTAGGGCGTTGCAATCTGGCCGTCGGGCAACGGTCCGGCAGCCGGCGCCAGGGTGACCGTCGGCGCCGCGATCTGCAGGGTGTAGTTCGCGGCCGGGCTGGAGAAGGGGCCTGGCGCGGGGCTTCCGTCACTCGCCCGGATGGAGAAGGAGAAGGCGCCCAAGGCGGTCGGCGCGCCGGACAGAACGCCGCCGGTCGACAGGGTCAGGCCCGGCGGCAGGGCCCCGCCGACGAGGACGAAGCTGTGCGCCCCCTGCCCGCCCGAGGCCGTGAAGGTCCGGCTGTAGGCTGTCCCGACCACGCCCTGAGTCAGGGCGCCGGCGGCCGGGGCGGTGACCGCGATCACCGGGTCCGTGACCGTCACGCTGAAGGCGCGGGCGCCGCTGAAGCCGAAGCTGTCGGTGGCGGCGACGACGAAGTTGAAGGTCCCCGAAGCCGCGAGGGTCCCGGACAGGACGCCGCCGTTGCTCAGGCTCAAGCCAGCCGGCAGGGCGCCGGCGGTGACCGCGTAGTCGTCGGGGCCGGCCCCGCCCGAGGCCACGATCGTGGCGCTGTAGGCGGTGGCTGTCGCGGCGGCCGCCAGCGTCGAGGGCCCCACCGTGACGGTCGGCGCGGCCACCGTCAGGCTGTAGGCCGACGGAGCACCGGCGTAGGGCCCGGGCGCTCCGCTGGAATCGCGGGGCGTGACGCTGAAGTTGAACGCGCCCGCCGTGGTCGGCGTGCCGGACAGGATGCCGGCGGCTGACAGCGTCAGCCCTGGCGGCAGAGCCCCGGCCGTGATGCTGAAGCTGTGCGCGCCCTGCCCGCCCGTGGCGGTGAAGGCGCGACTGTAGGCGACGCCTGCATCAACGCCCGGCAACGCGCCGGCCGCAGGGCTCGTGATCGCAACCGTGGGCGCATCAACGGTGACGGTATAGCTACGGGCCCCCGTCGCGCCGTTGGCGTCCGTCGCCTCGAGGGTGAAGGTGAAGGTCCCGGCGGCCGTCGGGGCGCCCGACAGCGCGCCGCTGGCGGCCAGGGTGACGCCGGTCGGCAGGGCCCCGGCGGTCCGGACGACACTGTAGGGCGCCGCACCCAGCGAGGCCGTCGCGGTGCCGCTGTAGGGCACGGTCACCTGGCCCGTCGCCGGCAGCGCCGACAGGGTCAGGGTCGGCGGCGTAACCGTGACCGAGACCGTCGCCTCCGCCGAGTGGCCGGTGATGTTGAACGCCGTGTAGGCGAAGCTGTCCGCGCCGGAATAGCCCGCGTCTGGCACGTAAGTCATCGTCAGTCCGGCGACATTGACCGTGCCGTGCGACGGCGTGACCGCCACGGCGACGCCAGTGGCGGTCCCGCCGCCGAGCGTCGTCGCCACCGGCGCGCCGGGGCTGTTGGCCGGCAGCGTCAGGGTGGCCGGGTTCGCGATCGGCGGCGGGGGCGGCGAGACCAGGAGCGAATAGGTCTGCGCGAGACTGTAGGG
>JAZJXN010000036.1:29193-89399 GCA_040390885.1 Pseudomonadota bacterium
GCCCGCCCCCGTGGTCGAGTCCGTCGTCGTCACGGTGAAGTTGAAGGGGCCCTGCACGGTCGGCGTCCCCGACAGCAGGCCGCTCGGCGACAGGGTGAGGCCGGCCGGCAGCGCGCCGGCGGTGACCTGGTAGCTGTAGGGCGATGAACCGGCGCCCGCGGTGAAGGAGGCGCTGTACGCCTCTCCGAACGTGGCGTTGGCGAGGATGCCCGGCTGAAGCGTCAGGTTCGGCGCCACGATCGCAAGGCTGTAGGCGCGCGATCCGGTGGCGGGGAAGCCGTTGGAGTCGGTCGCCGTGACGGTGAAGTTGAACGCTCCGCTCGCTGTCGGCGCGCCGGTCAGGGCGCCGCCGGCGCTGAGCGAGAGTCCGGCCGGCAGGGCGCCGGCCGTTACGGCGTAGCTGTATGGAGCCTGGGCGCCGGACGCGGTGATGTTGGCGCTATAGGCCTGGCCGATCTGGCCGTCGAACAGCCCCACGGGCGACACGGCGACGGTGGGCGCGGCGATGTTGATCGCATAGACGCCGCCGGCGGCGAAGGGCGCGTTGGTCCCGGTGCTGGAGTCGGTGGCCGTGATCGTGAAGTTGAAGACTCCACCGGTAGTCGGCGTGCCGCTGATCGCGCCCGATGCTGACAGCGTCAGGCCGGTCGGCAGCGCGCCGGCGGTGACCTGATAGGCGTACGGGGCGGTCGCGCCACTGGCGGTGACGGAGGTCGCGTAGGGCGTGCCGACGGTCCCGCCCGGCATCGGGGCGGCGGACAGGATCATCGGCGGCGGCGAGACGGTCAGGCTGTAGGCGCGCGACCCCGTGTAGCTAAGGTTGTCGACGGCCGTGACACTGACATTGAAGGCGCCGGCCGCGGTTGGCGTTCCGCTGATGACGCCGACGGGAGACAGCACCAGGCCCGCCGGCAAGGCGCCCGCGGTGATGGTGAAGCTGTGCGGAGCGACCCCGCCCGCCGCCGTGAGCGTCTGGCTGTACGGCGTGCCGATCGCCGGGCTTCCGGCCAGGGTCGGCGGCGAGACGGTGATGGTCGGCGGCGCGACGGTCAGGCTGTAGGCGCGCGAACCCGTGTAGCTAGAGCTGTCGACGGCGGTGACGCTGACGTTGAAGGCGCCGGACACAGTCGGCGTGCCGCTGATGACGCCGACGGGCGACAGCACCAGCCCGGCCGGCAGGGCGCCTGCAGTGACGGTATAGCTGTACGGCGCAGTCCCGCCGGAGGCCGTGACCGTCTGGCTGAAGGCTTCGCCGACCGTCGGGGTCCCGGCCAGGGCCGGCGGCGAGACGATGATGGTCGGCGGAGCGATGTTGAAGGTGAAGGAGAAGTTCTCGACCTGGTTGCCCGTCTGGCCATAGGAGCTGTCGGACAGGACGTAGTTTACCGAAAAGCCGCCTGCATCGGTCGGCGTGCCGGAGATCACGCGGGTCGCCGGATCGTAGGACAAGCCGGGCGGGAGCGGATCGTTGAGGGTGATCGTGTAGGGCGCGAGGCCGCCCGAGATCGCGATCGGCGCGGCGCCGGGGTTGTACAGGACGCCGACCTGACCGGAATTCGAAGGCGTGCTGACGGAAATGACCGGCCAGTTCACGCTGATGTGGACGGTCGCGGGGGCGGACGTGCCGTCGGCGTTGCTGGCGGTATAGTAGACCCAGTCGGTCCCCTTGAAGCCGACCGGGGGCACATAGGTGATCGCGCCGCCGTTGGTGATGCTGACCGTGCCGCCCATGTCCGACGTCCCGGAGACCATGGCGAAACTGGTCGGAGCGCCCGTGACGTGCGGCAGGACGCTGAACACCAGCGGCGGGTTGGAGCCCGAGTTGTAGAGGGTGCCGCCGGGGCCGAAGTTGCTGGCGGTGGGAACCGCCGCCATCGACGGCGCGGCCATGCCCAGGCTCACCGCCAGCAGCGCGACCATGAACAGCAGGGGAGCGGCCATGAGCCGCCAGCCGGACACGACGGATTGGCGAGGAAAGACCGCGACGGCGGACGCGCCGGCGACACGACGAACAAGTTTCATGACTTCCCCCGAGACCGCGGGCGTCGGAGGCTCGCGGTATCGGCCGTTCTCACTCATCGACCGGCGTTAGTCATTGACTGGGCGTTCGCGAATCCTTGACCCTGTGTCCGTAAACACTCGCCTGTGGACCTTGCGGCGTCAGTCTTTCCGGCGCTCACCGGCGGTCGCAGCGTAGCGTCTCGTAGGAGCGGCAGCCATTTCGTCGACGACCGATCGCCTGCCCCGGGACCTCTGGGTTCTCGACGCCTCGACCCAGGCCGACGCCGTCGACCGGTACCTCGAGGCCTGCGCGCCCATCTTCGCCGTGGACCTGCGTGACGCCCCGGATGCGTTCTACAACCGCACCGAAGGCTACAATCTGGCCGGCGCCCTGTTCGGGCGTTGCGAGACCGTCGCCCAGCGCTTCAACCGCACCTGGACCCACGTCGCCGCCGATCCCACCGACACGGTGCAGGTCATTCTGCAGATCCGCGGCGGCTGGACCGGGCTGTATGACGGCCGCACCGTCGAAGGCGCGCCGGGTTCGATCCGCTTTGTCGACATGGCGCGGCCGTTCGACCTGACGACCGAGGCGTTCGAGACCCTCAACCTCGTGTTTCCGCGGGCGCTGTTGGGCGACCAGAGCCTCGTCCATGTGCACGGGCTGGTGCTCGCCGGGGACAGCGTCGACGGGCGCCTCATCGCCAGCCAACTGCAGGGCCTGTGGGAGGTCGTCGGCCGCATGTCTCCGGTTCAGGCGTCGACGGCCGTGGCCGCTGCGATCGCCCTCCTCTCCGGCATCCTTCGCGCCCACGCGCCTGACGCGGCTGAACAGGCGCCCACCGGCGCCAAGCGCCTGCTGGCGTCGGCGCGCGCCTTCATAGACACGCGTCTGGCGGAAGCGGACCTGACGCCGGACGCCGTCAGCCTTCACCTCGGCGTCTCGCGCACCCTGCTCTATGAGGCCTTTCAACCGGTCGGCGGCGTCGCCGCCTTCATCCAGGGCCGGCGGCTGGACAGGGCCTTCGACGCCCTCATCGCCCCCTCAGGGTCAGTCCCGACCCTGACAGAGGTCGCCTTCACCCACGGCTTCCGCTCGGACGCGCATTTCAGCCGCGCCTTCCGGGCACGCTTCGACATCCAGCCCGGACGCCTGCGTCAGCTCCATACCCAGGGCGCGACCGCCGGCCTGTCGGTGGTGAACCGCCCGCAGGAAGTCCTGGCCTGGCTGCGCGCCCTGTAGGCGCCTCGGGGTGCTGAGGCCTAGGCGGCCCGGACCTCGGGGCCTTGTTCATCGGACGTAAGGCCCATCACCGTCCGAACCGGCGCAGGGCGGAAGATCGGTGCGGCGATCGTGACGACTCCGGGGTTCGCCTGATTGCCTCGATCACATGGGAGCGAGACGCTTCGGGGACTTCGCTGAAAGACGCCCCATGAAAGCTGCTGCTCTCGTTTTCGCCGGCCTCCTCGTCCTTGCGACCGCGCCGGCTCTGGCCCAGGCCGGAATCGATTTCGACAATGACGGTCGGATCAGTCTGTCGGAGTTCAGGTCTGCCCGCGCCGGTCTCATAACCGCCGCGGACGCCGACAAGGACGACAGGGTCAGCCCCGCCGAACTTGGCGTGGTCACGCCGCAGGATCCCGCCCTGCGCGCCGGCAATGCGGACCGTGTGTTCCGCCTGCTCGATACCGACAGGGACGGCTACCTTTCGAGGGGCGAGATCAATGTCGCGGTCGACCGCCGCTTCCGCAGTCTCGACGCCGATGGCGACGGCTATCTGAGCAAGGCGGAACGCCAGAACTGGAAGGCGCCAGGGCAATAGGCGCGATCACCGTGGGGGCGCAGGCGCGACAGAGGCCTTCGGAGAGGGCTGCGGGCTTTCCGGCCGTGCCTCGGGTCAGCGCCGGATTGCAGCGGCGCCACGCGCCCGATTGTCTCGCGACATGACTGCCCTGCCCACCGTGGCCGCCGCCAGCTACGCCATTCTCGCGCCGGCGCCAGCGACCCTGACGCCGCCGCCCGAGCCCATCGCTGCACCGGTTGTCGCGGCCGAAACCGGGTCGACGATCGCAGGGCCGGCCGACCTTCTGTTTTCGCTGCTCGATCTCGACTTCGCCCTCGGGCCCTGGACATTCCGGGGCTACATAAACGTCGACAGCGCCGAGTATGACCAGGATCCCGCCGGGCCGCTGGACAGCGATTTTCGTCGCGGCGCGATCGGGGACGACTCCCCCGGCTCGGCGCGCGACATGGGCGGCGGCGCCTACCTGCGACGCGCGCGGCTTGGCGGCGAAGGCACGCTTGGCGAGCACATCGCCTACCGCGCCATGTTCGAGCTCGGCGCCAACCGCGAACTGCGTGAGCCGAAGATCGCCGAGGTCTGGATCAGCTATCGTCGGTTCAAGCCCTACGTGATCCAGCTCGGCGCCTACCCGGCCCCCGCGAATATGTCCGACGCCGCCAACTCCGACAGCACCCTTTTCCTGGAGCGGACGACGGCGGGAAACCTCGCGCGCAACCTTGGCGCCGGCGACGGCCGTCTGTCGTTCACCGTGCGGCGCAGCGATCCGCGCTGGATGGCGGCGGTCAGCCTGACCGGCCCCCTGCTCGACGCCCAGGACGACTACTCGCCCCAGGCGGCGATCGTCGGTCGCTTTTCCCGCGCGCTGGACACCAGGTTCGCAGGCACCGTCCACCTGGGCATGTCTGGAACGTACGTGCTGGTTCCTCCGAAGGCGGAACGGGCGAAGGATGGCGGCGCCAGCTTCCCGGTCCGCCTCGCCGCCACGCCAGAGATCGGTGTCGACGACACGGTCCTGATCGACACGGGCGAGATTTCGGCCCGCCGCGCCAATGTCATCGGCGTCGAAGCGGCGACGCAACGCCGAAACCTATACGCCCAAGCCGAGGTCTTCCGCTTCGGGATCGATCGTCGCGAAGACGGTCCTGGCGGGGAGGATCCGCACTTCTGGGGCTTCTACGTCCAGGGCAGCTGGATCCTGACCGGCGAGCAACGCCGCTTTGACCGCTCGCGCGCCACGTTCACATTCCCTGAGCCGGCCCGGCCGCTGGGCGAAGGCGGCTGGGGAGCCTGGGAAGTCGGCCTGCGCTACAGTCGCATGAACCTCAACTACGAGGTCGGCCGCGCCGGCGAGCTGATGCCGCCGGGAGCCGTGCGCGGCGGCGATCAGAGTATCCTGGCCGTTTCGCTCGCCTGGTATCCTCGCCGGCGCGTGCGGCTGATGCTCAACTACTCCCAAGTCTCGGTAGACCGGCTGAACCCGGCCTCGGCGATCGAACCGGAACCCTTTGGCCCCGCGCCCGAGACGCCGCCGCCAGGCGCGCAGATCGGTCAGGACCTGAACATCCTGGCGCTGCGTCTGAGATACTCGTTCTGAACGCCGTGACGCCCGGACGAGAGGCCTTCTGCCTCAGCGCCGGGCGTTCGCCGTCTCCCACGCCCTCACCTTGACGCGGGCGGCGTCGAACAGACGCTCATAGTTCCCTTTGCGGATGGCGCGGCTGGCTTCCGGCGTGAGCTTGGCGAAGACGCTGTCCCACATGTGAAAGACCCGAAGCTGCGTCTGGGTCGTCGACGGCGCGACGTTGTCGGTGCCGAACAGGAAGCGGTCAGGATACCGGTTCAGAAGCGCCGCCGTCCGCGCCTCCACCTCCGGCGAAGCGGTGACGTACTTGGCCACCTCATCCCAGGAAATGTCGAAATAGACGTGGCTCAGGCCGGGATCGGCCAGCATCCCCTCAAGTATTTCGAGGTGATTGGGCGGCCGCTCGCCCGTGGCTCCAGCGTCGACGACGGTCGGATGCACGACGCGGCCCAGTCCTGTGTGGGCCCAGATGATCGTCGTCTTTGGATGCCGCCTCAGCAGCGCCTTCATCTGGTCCAGGTACATCGGCGGCGCGTTGGTCTTGGCGAACGGCACGTCGATGTCGTTGTGCAGCACCACGACCAACCCGGCCTCGCCGGCGAAATCGAGGATTCTGTCGAGCGCCGGGTTGGTCAGGCTGGCGACCTCGCCCGGGATCTTCGACGACACGAACTCCTTGTGAATCGAGAACTCGCCGATGCCGCTGAAGACCCCGGGGAAGGTCTTCAGCACCCGCCGGATGTGATCGGCGGCATACATGTCCGACGGATTGAAGCCGGTGATCATCGGGTCGAGCCGGGCCTGCGCATTCGGCGGCAGCGACAGGAAGGCCTGGGCGATGAAGGCGTCGGTGAAGGAGTAGTAGTAGAGCGGCGCGTCGCTGTTCAGATAGTAGCTCGGCGCGTACTCGCCGGAGTTGCCGTACGACCACATCTGCTGCAGCGGAATGCCGAACAGCACCGAGCGCCCGACCGTGTCGCCCATCACGTCCTTGAGGTAGGTGCGGATGTCGACCCCCTCCTGGACGTAGTTGGTCAGGTGGACGTGCGAATCCGAGAACAGATAGTCCGTCTCCGCCGCGCCGGCCGACGGCGCGGCGAGCGCGAAGGCCGCGCAGGCCGCGGCGGCCATCAGGGCGGCCGGTCTGCGCGCCTTTGACATCTCGAACCTCTCCCCTTGGGCCCTGCCCGCCCCTAGACGGGACGGGAGGCGAACGGATTGCCGCCCAGGCTGTTGGAGATCTGGGTGATGGCGCGCTGGCCCCGCACGCTGTTGCCGGCGGCGTCCAGCGGCGGCGCGAAGGTGCCGATGCCGAACTTGCCGGGGGAGACCGCGATCAGGCCGCCGCCGACGCCGCTCTTGGCGGGAAGGCCCGTGTGGAACAGCCACTTGCCGCTGTCGTCATAGAGGCCCGCCGTGGCCATCACCGCCAGGATGCCGGGAATGAACTTCGGGTCGATCACCTGCTTGCGGGTCACCGGGTTCCGGCCGCCGTTCGAGAGGGTCGCCGCCATGATCCCGAGGTCCTTGGCGTTGACCGCGATGGCGCAGGCCCGGGTGTACAGGTCCACGGCCACGGCCGGGTCGCCGGGGAAGCGCTCGTAGGCCGACATCAGCTGGCTGATCGCCCGGTTGCGCTGGTTGGTGTCGGCTTCCGACTTGTAGACCACCTTGTCGACTGTCAGCTGGCGGCCGGCGAAGTCGCTGTGGATGCCGATGACCTTGGCCCAGATCTCGTCAGGGCTCGAGCCCTTGACCATCCCCATGGTGGCGATGGCGCCCGGGTTCACCAGCGGGTTCATCTCCTTGCCGCGGAACTGCTCGACCGCGACGATGGAGTTGAACACCTGGCCAGTGGCGTCCACGCCGATGCTGTCCTCGATCAGCTGCTCGCCCGACTCCTTGAAGACCAGGGCCATGGTGAAGACCTTGGAGATCGACTGGATCGAGAACAGCGGCTCGATGTCGCCGGCGGTCGAGACCTGACCGCGGGGCGTCACCAGGGCGATGCCGAAGTACTTGGACGGCACCTCGGCAAGCGCCGGGATGTAGTCGGCGTTCTTGCCCTCGTTGAGACCCACGAACTGTGTGTGGGCGGCTTTCACCGCGGCGTCGACGGTGGCGTCGCCGGCGGGCTGGGCCCTGGCGGCGATGGGGGCGGCGGCGGCTCCAGCCAGGCCAAGCAGGGCCAGGCCCTTCGCCAGATCACGCCGGGAAGTCGAGACTTGGGACATGGTATGCTCCTGAATTCCTAGCGGAAGTCGTTGCTGGAGAAGCTGTACTTGAAGGAGACCTGGATACGGACGTCATCGCCGCTGGCGCCGCCGTTGTCCTCGCGAGAGCCCCACAGGAGCTCGGCGCCCATCATCAGGTTCTTGGCCGGGGTGTAGAGGACGTTGGCCGAGGCGTACTGGGCCAGGTAGAAGGCGTTTGCGTCCTGGAACGAGGTGTTGTTCACCTGCGTGCGGCTGTAGCCGATCGAGCTGCTCCACTGGTCGTTCCAGTAGTGATCGTAGTAGGCGACCATCCCGAACAGCGGCACCACGTCGCCGCGCAGGCCCACGCCCCCGCCGGTCACTTCCGGCGCCAGGTCGACGCCGCCGTCGTTCATGTAGCTGGCGATGCCCTCGCCGTAGACGGCGGCCAGATGGATGACGTCCTTCTCGCCGGCCTTGATGTTCGAAGTCAGGTTGAAGCCCCAGCCGGTCTTCTCGTCCGAGGGCTCGTTGTTGGGCGTGCCGCGGGTCTCGTAGGCGACGCGGCGCAGGATGCCGGCCAGCTGCACGTGCCCCCAGTCGCCGCCGTAGCGGTACTGCGCGGTCAGGTCGGGAATCTGCTCGTCGCCCTGGATGTCCGCCGCGATGTCCGGCGCCACGAGGCGGAGGTTGCCCGGGTCGATGTCGTTGCTGGGCTGCTCGATCGCGACCGCGAATTTGTGCGGGCCGGTCTTGTAGGTGTAGCGGACCTGCGGATTGCGCAGGAACACCATCCCGTTCGGCCCCCAGTAGTCGATGGTGTTGGGGAAGGTGTCGATGTCCATGAACAGGCTGTTGGTCTGGCCGGCGAGAACGGGTCCCCACTCACCGTAGGCGTGCCGCAGCCGGAAGGTCGTCTTGCCTGCGTCGTCGCCAACGCCGAACAGATCGAACTCGAACTTCACATAGAGTTCCCGGTCGCCGACCGGCTGCCGGGCCTGCACCCCGAGCCGGCTTTGCCGGGCGCTGATGATGCTCTGACCATCGTCGCCGTAGATGCCGTCCTCGGTCGGGATCTTGGAAGGACGCAGGGTCGCGTCCCATTCGGGGGCGACACGGTTGAAGTCCTGGATGTAGTCGACCTGCGCGTAGCCGTAGATCTCGAAGTTGCGCTCTTCGGCGTGGCTGGCGGACGCCAACCCCAATGCGGCGGCGGTCGACAAAAGTCCGACTCGCAACGCAACACGACGTGCCTTGCTGTTCATTCCGGTGGCTCCCCAGCCATTGCGCCCTCGAAGGGCGAAACAGTAGGAACTCTAGGTTGAACCTTTATTCGAGAGTATCGGGTTGACCCCCTAAGGAAAACCCTGACCCCGACGCCAGTACCGGCGTCAGGGTTTTACCTGCGAAAGCCTTCGAGCTAGCCTGAATCCCACGCCATATCCTGACGTCGTCAAGGCCCGGAATGGCGCCAGCTTCTCTCGAGGTCGGGGTTTGACCCCAGCGCCCGCCGCCTTCGCGCGAGGCCGTCGCCGACGCCAAGTCCCCATGGCCGTCCGCGGCGGTCAGGCCGCGAGCGTCGATCGCGAAGCAGCCTAGAACGGCGCCACAACGGCGGTGCGGAAGAACCAGCCGTCCGGGCCATCGTCGCTGCGGTCGATGACATGCTGGTAGGTGAAGATCACGTTGGTCCGCGACGTGAACGGGACGGACGCGCTCAAGCCCGCCGACCAGCCGTGCATGCCGACGTCGGTGACGCCGTCGGTCGTTGTCTCTCCGCCGCGACGGTACAGAATGTCGGCCGATACCCACCACCGGTCGCGCAGGTTGCGCGTCAGATGCGCTTCGACGCTGAACAGAGGGTCCTTCGTGCTCCGCTCGGCCCCGTATGGATCGTCGTTGGCCTCATAGAGAGTCACGGTCGGCAGGATCTCCAGGCTCGTCAGCGAGGGATCGCGATACGATCGACCTCTGGCGAACACTGTCGGCAGCCCGAGTTGATAGGCGATCCTGTTCGAGCCGAGGTTGACGGGCCGCTTGTCGCTGTAGTCTCCGGTCGGGAAATAGACCCGTCCCAGCAGGGCCATTCCGAAGCCGGGCCTGAAGGCCGCGAAAGACTCGGGCGACAGCGCAGGGGCGCCGACCAGACCGACGGCGCCGCCCACCTGCATGTCCCCTGCCCCGGAACTCGCGGGCAGCCCCGTCGACCGCACCTCGCCCATAGGCAGGATCAGGAACGGCGTGACGGGCCGGCCGCCCATGTCCAGGGTCTGGGCATATCGAAACACCAGGATGTCGGTGTCGATCTCCGTCCCTGGCCTGATGGACCCTGGCTCGGGCGTCTCGTTGCCGCGCTTGTTCACCAGGAATGCCGTGACGTTGCGCGCGCCCACCGGCGCCAGCTGATAGACGCGCGGGCCATCGTCCTGCGCGGTTGCTGGAGAGGCCGCGCCGAGGCCCGCGACGATCGCCAGCGACGGAAGGAACCTCATCGCTCGCTGAAGCTCACGACAGGCCACCGATCTCGGCGCCAGGACGGCGTGCGGCGCCGCCGAATGTGCTCGCCGCCACCGCGGCGGCTCGGCCGAGCACGCCGGCGTAAGTCGGGAAGCTGAGAGGCATCCGCGCCATCTGGCCAACCGTCAGCCCGCCCGCCATGGCGACGGCCGCAACCTGAACGACGTCCACGGCGCGCTCGCCGACGATGTGGCAGCCGAGGATCGCGTGGCTCGACCGGTCGACGATCAGCTTGCAGAAGCCCGCGGCACGCCCGTCGATGATCGGCCGGGTCGCCTCGTCGTACCCGACGACGACAACCTCGACATCATGGGCGAGACGCGCGCCCGCCTCTCCCAAGCCAACCTGGGCATACTCCGGGTCGGTGAAACTGCCGACGGGGTTGATCTCGTGGGCCCCGGTTTCCGCCGGCCCATCCAGCGCATTCGTGGCCGCCGCGAAGCCCGCCTGCAGAGCCTGCGGCGCCAGCATCCGCCGGCCGGTGACATCCCCCGCCGCGAAGATGTGAGCGGCGCTGGTGCACAGCCGCTCGTCCACGCTGACAAAGCCACGGTCAGTCGTCGCGACTCCCGCAGCGCCGAGATTGAGGGCCGCGGTGTCGGCGGTCCATCCCACGGCCACCACCGCCAGCGCGGCGTCGACATGGCGGGATAAGCCATCCCGGCTGTAGGTCATGCGGACGCCGTCAGCGGTCTTCGCGAAAGACTCGATCGCGCCGAACGCCTCGTGCACGACGATGCCGGAGTCCCTGAACGCCCCTGCCACGCAGGCGGAAACCTCAGGCTCCTCGGTCCCCAGGATGCGCGGTCCCGCCTCGAACAGGTGAACGCGCGATCCGAAGGCGTTGAACACCGAGGCCACCTGGGCGCCCGTGGCGCCAGAGCCTACGACCAGCATGGACTCGGGCACAGCGGCCAGCGACCACGCATCGCTGTGCGTGGCCGTCAGGTTAAACCCGGGGATCGGCAGCTTCCGGCTCACCCCGCCTGTGCAAAGGATCACCTTGTCCGCAGTGAAGCGACGTCCGTCCGCAGCCTCGAGCGCGTGGGGATCGACGAAGCGGAGCGGTCCCGCGCCCTCGCGAACCGTGACGCCGGCGGCGTCGACCTGGGCGCGGAGGGTCGATTGACGCCCCGTCTCCTGCACCACCCCGGCGACCCGGCGCAGCAGCGCCGGATAGACGAGATGGGGATCGCCGACCGTGACGCCATAGTCGCCCAGCTGCCGCGCCTCCCGCATCAGCCGCGCGGCATGGGCCAGCGTTCGCACCGGGACCGGCCCGTCTGTCCCCGCCATCCCGCCGAAGGCGCCGCTGGTCACAAGGGTCGTCCGGGCGCCGAGGGTGGCCGCGCGCAGCGACGCCATCGCCCCCGCGGGCCCCGCGCCGACCACCAGGACATCGGTCACGCTCGCCCTCCGGCACTTTCGGGCAGCTCCGCGAGCCACCGCAGCGCGGTCAGGCTGGGCATGAAGCCGTACTCGCCGCCACGGGTCGTCACGAAGCTCGCCAGCCCCTGGACGCGCCTGGGGATCGGCCGTCGCGGTATGGTGTAGCTCCCGGCCCCGTCGGCCGCGCCGGTTACGGGGTCCCTGGCGTCGCCAAGACCCAGAAACTCGCCGCCGTTGACCCACTCCGACTGCACGAACTCGAATTGTCGCTTCAGGTGGGCGCCGACGAACGCGAACATCAGCCCGCGATCAACCCCGTCATCCTCCATGACGCCCTCAGGCAGGTCGGGGCCATAGGCGGTGCCGCGGCGGATCATGCGGTGGAGCCGGACCACGCCCGCCACCTCGGCGTCGCGCGGATTGCAGCGGCGCACATGCGAGCCGGGCGGCGTCCTGTAGCCCGTGGCGTCGTCGGCGCGGAACAGGAACGCGTTGTTGCGTGTGTGGTCCGCGCCCAGCGCCGGGTCGTCGTGCAGCGGGCACAAGGCCAGCGGCGCCCCGCTCCGCCAGCGGCCCATCATCTTGGCCGCCAGAAACTCCACGTCGTCGGGCCCGCTCGCATTGGCCCTCAGGTACCTGCGGAACGCGGCGACGTCCTGGCGCAGCTTGCGGAAGACGACATAGGCGCCGTTGCGGCCGAGCACGTCCGGCTGCGGCGCCGGCGGAAATCCACCCATCTCGTCCCGGTAGCCCAGCACCAGCTCGCCCGCCTTCAGTGGCGCTTCCAGCGGGTTCGAGCCGGGGATACCGCTCCCTTCGACCGCGGGATGGCTGATGCCGTCCTTGAAACCGAACGGCTCCTTTTCATCGGGCGGCGCGTAGCAGTCCTGACGCCAGATCGGGACGACGCCGGAAAGATCCGCGAACGCGGCCCGGGCCCGATCGACCGCCAGCCCCAGCGACGTCGTGTTCGGCGACACGCCGACCAGGACGACATGGACGTCCGGCGTGCCGAAGGGCGCTTCCCAATGCTCGGGCGCGCTCTCGCCGACATCGCCCAGGGCGGAGGCCCGGGCGACCATCCCCTGCCGAAACTCCCAGGCGAAGCTGTCGAGCGACGCCTGCGGCACATCCAGCGCCTTCAGACCCTGAAACGTGAGCGCAACGCTCACCCAGGTATCGCGCCCCGGACGGTCGGGCGACGCCGCACAGGTGACCACGTTGCTCAACCGGCGCAGCAGTTCGCGGCCTTGGGCGGCCGCGTCGATCCGCAGCAGGATGTAGGTCGCGGCATACGGCGATGGCCGAGGCCGCAGCGCTCCCGACTGGATGTCGTCCAGCTCAAGCACAGGAACATCGCCGTCGTCAGCCATCGTCCAGCCTCACACCGACACGAGGTTCTTCCAGAACCGCTCGAGGCTCGCGTCCGCGCCAAACAGCGTGCTGAAGACCGTGGAGTCGCAAACCAGCACGTCGCCTGCCCGATCCCCCGCCGGCGGCGCCCAGACAAGGCTGTTGAACTCCGTCTCACCACTCAGCGTCATCGGATGCGGGTGCGATAGGTCGATGGGCTGCCTGGCCAGAACCCGGGCGGTCCCGTCGTCCCGCGTCACGGCGTAGTGCGGCAGGTGCATGTGAAAGTTCAGGCTCTCGACGCCGTCGAGCAGACCCAGGCTGTCCGCTTCGCGGACGGCCGTGAACGGCGCGATCTGGTTGGCGGCGCCCGCGCGCACCGCCGGGCGAAGCGCATGGCGGCTCTCCACCGGGATGTCCAACGCGCGGAGAAGCGCCAGCGTGTAGGCGCCGAACCGCTGCTGGCGCGGGACCAGCAGATCTCCGTGATGCGCGTACTCCATCGCCCGCTGCTCGAGGTCGTCGGTCGCGCCAACGTCGTGGTGCGGCCCGATCACCAGCCGCGTCCCGGGGCGGCGCAACCAAGCGGACAGGGCCTCGATCTCGGCGTCCGACGGCAGCTGCCCGGTCACGTTGTGGTCGAGACCGAACAGGAAGAGGACGTCAGTGTCGTCCAGAACGCGCCCGTCGAGCGGCTGCGGAAAGCCGGCCTGATCCACACGCTGGTACACGGGGACGGCATGGCCCGTGACCTCACCCACCAGGTTCTGGAACGGGACCCAGGCCAGGAAGAAGAGCTCCAGCGACCCGGCGATGCTTTGCTGGAACTGCAGCGGATCTGCGTAGCGAGGCGTCTCGTAGGCCGGCCAGAGAACGCGGCGGACTTCCGTCATCGTCGAGAAGCGGTTGTCCATCTCGGCGACGTTGCGGTTCGCCTCGGCGGGGTAGCTCCAGGAGACATAGACGCTCGCGCGCCGCCTGCCGGGCGTGGGAGCCCTGGCGACATGGGCCTGATTGTAGGTGCGTGCCGGTTCGCTCATGGCGCGCCCTCCCCCTACTGCAGCTGGTCGAGCGCTTCGGTGAGCGACGCCTTGAGGCGAAGCGCCTTCTTGATCTCGTCCACCGAGACGTAGGGATATTCCGCGTACTCCATGAAGCTGGAGACCTGATGATCCCGGGCGAAGCGGACGAAGGCGGCGGGGTTGGTCTTCCAGTCTTCCGGGAACCCTTCCAGGTTCTCGAAGACCGTGTCGACGCCGGACAGCTTGAACAGCTCGACGGCGTCCTCGGTGTACTTGTCGAAGTCGGTGTCGAAGATGCCTTGGTACATGAAGTAGAGGTCGCTACCGATCGGGAACAGCAGCCAGCGCAGGTAGTGCAGCTTCAGCGGCGCAAGCAGGGTCGGGTTTCCCTTGATCGCGGCCTCGATGGTCTGGCCATAGCCGCGGATGACCGCCTCGCGGCCCGGGATGACCTTTGCCAGGATGGAGAAGCCGTAGTTCGCCGGGGTCTTGGGAAAGAGCGGGCCATACGGGCCCTCCACGCGCTCGAAGTAGCCTTCCTTCGGGATGGCCATGGCGGAGGGGGTCAGGAAGTCTGGGGTGGTCGTCACGGCGCCCTCGCTGTGCACTCCGCCAAGCCACGGAGACCCAAAACCTAGAGAAAGGCAGAGCCGCATCCATGCGGTGAAACCCTCGCTCGCCTCCCGGCGATGCCCTACGGAAATCGCGACGGTAGAAGTGCTTCCGGAGCCGCCCGGGCGCGGCACGCGCGGGCGGGGAGTCGAGTCACGCGCCGGTGCGGGTTCGACCTGATTTAGCCGGGCCGCGATTTCGAAGAGGCTTCGGCCGGGTCGGGCACTGGCGAAATCGCGGTCGTCGAATGGCTTCACCGACGCCACGAGGAAGGCTGGTCCGATGAGCACCCTCCATGACTGGGTTCAGTCGACGCCTATCTGGGCTCTGAGCCTCGGCCTGTTCGCCCTGATGTTCGTCGCCGCCGTAGCGGGCAGCCAGATATCGCTGCGAATGGTGTCCAGGACCCCCGACACCTGGACCGGCAATGACGCCCAGGAGGGATATGCGCTGTCGGCGGTTCTCGGTCTGCTCGCCCTGATGGTCGGGTTCACCTACGCGCTGGCGGTGGATCGCTTCGAGGAGCGTCGCCGGCTCGTGCTCGACGAAGCCAATGCCGTCAGTGTCGCCTTCTTCAATACGCAGTTGCTCGTCGAACCCTACCGGGAGCGCGGCTCGCGGCTCCTGATCTCCTACACCGAAAACAAGATCGCCCTCGCCCGGGCCACCTCGTGGGCGCAGGCGGCATCGCTGTCGGCCAGGGACGAGCACATCACGGCAGAGCTGTGGACACTCGCGGCCCAGGCCTATCCCAGCATCCGGGACTATGACTTCTCGACGGCCTACCTGAGTTCGATCAACCGGGTCATCGAACTGGATCTCGCCCGAAAGGCGTCGCGCGCCCTCAGCGTGCCATCCCTCGCGATCGCCCTGCTGGTGATCTACCTGATCGCAGCCGCCGGCATGCTCGGCTTCGTGATGAAGGGTTCGGGCGGCCGGTTTGTCTCCACCTTCCTGCTGGTGCTGCTGAACCTGTCGATCATGTTGGTGATCGACATCGACCGCCCGGTGAGCGGCGCGGTCAACGAGAGCCAGATGCCGATGGAGGTTCTGCGCGACACGATCCTTGCGCGGTCTCCGGTTCAGCCTGCGCCCGCCCGTCCAGGCGACATGCCCCGGGCCGATCCCGCGCCCTGAACCACGCCGCCGCACGCTGGGCGCCCAGCAACGCGCCGCGAACGAGTTCCGACATGGGGACGGCGCCGAATGCGCAGGACGCCCTGCCCGGTCCAATAGCCCCCGGTCTCAGGAGAAGACCTGATACCGGCGTCGGGGCGCGGGCCCCAGTCTCGCCGCGTCATCGGCAACATGCGGGCGCGATCATGCTCACCTACGGCAAAGCCTTCAGCGGGAGCGTCGCGCTGCTTGTCCTGCTGCCGTCCCCCGCCTCGCCCGCGCCGGGCGGCCCCGCTTCACCCCCGCCGGCCGCGGTCGCCACGGGGCCCGAGCGAACCATCGACGCGCGGCCCTGGCCCCGCGCCTATACCGTCGACGGCGTGACCTTCTCGATCTACCGGCCGCAGGTCGACAGCTGGACCAACAACCAGCTGAGAGCGAGAGCGGTCATGGCCGTGCGGACGGGCGAGCAGAAGGCGCCGTCCGGAGACACCGCGGCGACGCAGGACTACGGCGTCCTGTGGCTCACCGCCCGGACAGAGACGGACCGCGAAGCGCGCGAAGTGGTGCTCGACGACGTCACTGTCGACCGCATCAGCTTCCCCTCGGCCCGGGACCAGGAAAGCCGCTACCTGGCTCTCGCCCGCAAGGTGGCGCCGACGAACCAGCCCGTGGCGAGCCTGAACCAGATCGAGGCCTCGCTGGCGCTGGCCGAAGCCGGCGCCGTTCCGGGCGTTTCCGATCCCATCAACACCACGCCGCCTGAAATCATCTTCAGTTTCCAGCCAGCGCTGCTGGTGCTCATCGACGGCGAGCCAGTGTTCAAGCCGTCCGGCGTCGCCGGCGTCGAGAAGGTCATCAACACCCGCGCCATGCTGCTTCGCCATCAAGGCGTCCTCTACATCACCGGCGCCGGCGGGCGCTGGGGGACCGCCAAGGCGCTGAACGGTCCGTGGACCCTGTCGGTCAAGCCGCCGGCCGCAGTGACGCAGGCGGCGACCAGGCTGACCCCCGCCAAGCCCGCCGGCCAACAAGCGCAACCCGCCGGCGCCAAACCGCCGGGGCCGCCCGCCTCGCCGCCGCAGGTCATCGTGCGGACGCATCCGGCCGAGTTGATCGTGGTCGACGGCGAGCCAGCCTTCAACGAGATCAAGGGCACCCAGCTCAGGTACGTTTCCAACACGCCCGCCGACGTCCTGGTCGCCCCCTCGGGCGCCTGGTACGTCCTGATCGCCGGCCGCTGGTTCACCGCCCCGTCCAGCAAGGGACCGTGGGGCTATGTCCCCCCCAAGGCGCTGCCGGGACTGTTCGGCAAGATTCCGAGCGACGGTCCCAAGGGCGCGGTCCTGGCCTCGGTGCCCGGGACGCCGGAGGCGCAGGAGTCGCTCGTCGCCAACGCCGTACCTCAAACGGCGACGGTGAGCCGCAAGGCGGCGAAATTCACCGCCCGATACGACGGTCCGCCCGAGTTCCGACCGATCACCGGCACGAGCCTGTCCTATGTCTACAACAGCCCTGATCCAGTCATCCGGGCAGGCGCGGCCTACTATGCGCTGCAGAACGGAGTTTGGTTCATGGCCGCGTCGCCGGCGGGTCCCTGGGCGGCGGCGACCGAGGTCCCGGCGGAGATCTACAAGATCCCGAGCGCCTCGCCGCTGCACTACGTGACCTACGTCCAGATCTACGGCTCCAACGGCGACGACATCTACGTCGGCTACACGCCGGGCTACTACGGCACGGTCGTGAACGACGGGGTGGTGGTCTACGGCTCCGGCTATCCGTGCGACTCCTGGATCGAGAACGAGTGGTACGGGTGCCCGACGCCCTACGGCTACGGCGCGGCGTTCGGCTACGGCGCCGCCTACGGCTGGGGACTCGCCTTCGGCTGGGGCTGGTACGATCCCTGGTACGATCCGTGGTGGGGGCCATGGGGATACTACCCGGGCGGCTACTGGCCGGGCGGATACTGGCCCGGAGGATACTGGCCGGGCGGTGCGGTAGCCGGCAACGTCTATGGTCGCTGGGGGTCCAGCGTGGTCGCCGGCACGGCGGCGGCGTGGGCCAACCCGTGGACCGGAAACTACGGTCGCGCTGGCCAGGGCGGTTACTACAACACGGTCACCGGCGGACGCGGCTACGGCTATGCGGGCCGCAACACCAACATCTACACCGGCGGCTCGGCGGCCGCGGCGGGCGGCGTCCGCTACAACCCGACGACCGGAAGGGTGGTGGCGGGCCAGGGCGGCTCGATCTCGAACATCTACACCGGCGAAGGCGTCGCCGGCGGCTCCCGCACCGTCGTCAACACCAACACAGGTCGGGTGACGCAGCAGGCCGGCGTCGCCGGTCGCGGCTCCGAGGGGGCCGGGGCGGCGCGGGCCTTCAAGTCAGACGGCGCGCGCGTCGACGCCGCCGGAGCCGGCTACATCCACTATGATCGGGACACCGGCGATATCTCCAAGGGCGGCGTGGTCGACATCAACGGCAACATCTACGCGGGCAAGGACGGCCAGGTGTACAAGCGCGACGCCAACGGCGAGTGGTCGCAGGCCGGCGCCGGCGGCAGGTTCTCGAAGGTCGAACGACCTGACTCCACCCTCGATCGCGAGCGGGCGAGCCGTGACCGCGGCTTCGAGCGCGACCGCGCCGCGAGCCGGGGCTTCGAGCGATCCGCGGCCAGCCGCCCGTCGTTCGACCGCAGCTCGTTCGGCGGCGGGTACGGCGGCCGGATGGGCGGAATGCGCGGCGGCGGGGGGCGGCGGCGCTAGCCGTCGCAACGCTCGACCGCCGCGGTCAGAAGGCCAGCGAAAAATCGGTCACCAAGGTGAAGCCATTGCCGCCGACCGGCACGGGATAGGCCGTGTAGCCGACCGGCGAGCGATCCGTGTACAGGCCCATCATATTGACCCGCAGGTCCCGGCGCTTGAACGGGAACCAGTTGAGGCCGATGGCGACGTCGTAGGGATCGCCGTACTCGCCGAAGATTTTCGAGCCGGAAACGTAGACCTGCAGGGTCTTCGGGATAATCATGGCCGAGGCCTGCAGCTGGAATCCCTGGTCGAAAAGATCGTTGACGGGGATCGAACCCTCGACGGTGAAATCGTCCAGCCACCGCGCGTAGTATTCCAGCTCGAGCGCGTATCCCTGGTACTTCACGCCCGCGTTCAGGGCCGCCATCTGATAGCGGGCCTCGGTGATCCGTCCGGGCGTGTCGAAGGCGTCGATGGCGAACAGCAGGGTCCCGTCGGACAGCCGAAGCTGGGTGTTCTCGATCGAGTCCGTACCGGGCTGCGACTGCGGGGTTTCGGTGCTGCGCGTGTAGTGGACGCTGAACAGAGTCGCGACATCCTCATGGACCTCGAAGTCCCCGAAGCCGGCGGCCGGTCCGAATTCTCCCGTCGTCGGCATCCAGGTCAGCGCGCCGGACAGAGTGTCGAGGTTGGCGTCGAGCTGCCCGGCGTTGACGCCGAGCGCACTGAGGTTGTTGGCGATCATCACGCGATAGTCGAGACCGGTCGCTATCTTCCCTTCCGCCCACAGGCCTTGTGTGTAGGACCCGCGGAAGAACTCGTCGGCGATCGGCCGGCTGTCGTTGCGAAGCCAGTAGGGGAAGGTCCGGTTGGTGGATCGGGTCGACGGCACCGAGTGGACGCCGGCATAGACCCGGAGATGCTCGTTGAAGGTCCACGAGAGGTTGCCCGCCCCGACAACCTGGGCGCCCTGACCCTGGTTGGCGTTCGACGTCCAGAAGTAGGCGTTGTAGTTGAATCTCGGGTCGAACAGCCACCCCCTGAAGGTCAGCTGGACCTTGGCGAGCTGGAAGTCCTGCCGCGTGTCGATCGCCTTCGTCCGCCCGAACGAGTCCGTGTAGGTGTCGTCCAGGCCCTGCTGGTTCAAGTACCTGAAGTAGCTCACGATCCCGAGGTCGACCTCGCCCATGTCGGATCTCATGAGCACGAGCCCCCGACCCGGCTCGAACCCGCCCCACTTGACCGGGGGCTCCGCCTCGGCCTGTTGCATCGCGCCTTCCCGGACGGGAGCGGCGTCGGAGGCCGCGCCGCCCGACGCTGGGACCGACGCCGGCGGCGCACTGCCATAGAGTTCGACCTCGAGCGCCCGAATGCGCTTGTCGAACTCGCCGCGCATCGTGATCAGGTCCTGGAGCTGCCGCTCCACGCTTTGCCGCTGCCCGTCGCCGACAGGGGTGGCGGCCTCATCGGGTGCGGGGGTCGTCTGGGCGCTGGCCGGTGTGGCGTCGATCGCCAGCAGGCCAAGGCCGGCCACCGCTGCTCCTACCCAGGGGCGCGCCGTCGCTCGCCCCGCTCCGACTGCCTTGCCAACCATGCCATTCGCCCCGCGCCGATCAGCTTCGATGCCGGGTGTTTCCCTTGGCGGGTCCGCCCTGCCCCGAAGCCGTGTGTTCCGGCATTGGGCTTGGCTGGCGCGCGCGCCGCACTCCGTGGAAACCCGCTGTTCGGCGGATTAGACACCTGACGCGCGAGCACAGGCGCGAGGCGACGAAGATGTCGGCGGCTCAACTCCTCGAGAGTGGCTCGGACGCCTGGCGTCAGGCGATGGCAGCGCCAGAGAGAGGAGCGATCCGTCAGCGGCAGTAGCTCGGTGGACGTGAACAAGACCTGGGCTCTGTCTCACGTCGTCACCCTGCAGCACCCGTCAATCCGCGTGGGCGTCGCTCTGCGGGCCGGCGTGGAAATCCGACCGCATCGGCCCCGGACCCTCAGCCTAGACGTCAGGAGAGTGTTCTTCGAGACGGACGCCAGCCTCAGTGGCGGAACTCTGCTATCGGACGTGACGCTCGCCCCCTGGGTCGTCTTCGCCGGCATCGCACGGCGACTCTAGGCAGCCTCTGCGGCTGGCGCGTCGTGACCTCGGGGCGGAGCCGTCCGGCTCCGCCCTCTTTGCGTCTGTCGGCGCGACGGTCAGAACTCGCCGCTCATCCCGACCCGAAAGCCGCTCTCGCCGCCGGAGTGCGAGAAGCCGGCAGAGACCGCCAGCGGCCGCTCGCCGCTACCGAACCGGTGGGCGATGGAGCCGCCCAGCGCGGCTTCCCCATTGAACTCCGCGGCATTCACGGTCCAGCTGGTCCGCCCGGGCGCCGACGGCATGGGCGCGGACGACATGGCCATCGCGGCGGCGATGCCTCGGCGGGCTTCGAGCCGGGAGTCCGAGGCGAAGCTGGACACGGCGTCGAGAGCCGAGCCGACGTTGTCAAACGTGCCCATGCCGAGGGCGTAGCGGGGGGCGCTGATCACACCGGAGGCGTCGGCCGTTGCGCCGCCGCCGAGAGCCCTCGCGACCGAAGCGCCGGAAGCGCCCAGCTGGCCGACATTGGCGGCGTCGGTCGGGGCGGTTCCGGCCCCGACATTGGTGATGCGACGGGTCGCGCCGTCCGCACCGACAGAGACGGTGTTGGCCTGGTTGGCGACCGAGCCGGAGCCGATCGCGGCGCTGTTGGCGGCCAGGGCCTGGGCGCCAGGGCCGCTGGCCATGGCGTTCTCTCCCGTGGCGACCGCGCCGTCGCCAAAGGCCGCGCCGCCGTTGGCCGCGCTGGCCCCCGCCCCGACCGCCACCGAGCCCGTGGCCGTGGCGCCCGCGCCTATGGCGATGGCGTTCACGCCCGAGGCCGTGCTGTTCAGTCCAACGGCGACGGCGCCGTCGGCGGTGGCCTGGGCCGTATCGCCCACGGCGACAGCCGAGACGCCCGAGGCCGTCGCACTGGCGCCGGCGGCAGTGGAGCGTTCGCCTGAGGCGGTGGCCTGTCCTCCCATCGCGGTGGAGCCGACGCCGGTGGCCTGGGCCATGCCCAGGGCGCCGTCGGTGCGGAAGTGACGAGTGCCGGTGGTGTCGATCGCGTTCAGCGCCCCGCCGACGCTGTTGTAAAAGGCGCCGGCGACGCCGTAGCTCGGCGCGGTGACAAGGGCGTTGGCCGAGTCATAGGTCGCGCCGCCGCCGAGGGCCGACGCCACGCTGGCCCCGATGGACTCGTCGCGCGCGGCGGCCGCCGCGAGCGTGGCGGCGTCACCCGCCGCCATGTCGGTTCGGATCACGCTCTCGCGGTCATCGGTGTAGGTGGTCGCGGTGACCAGGGTCGCGGCGTCGCCGGCGGCCATGTCGGTGCGGATCTCCGTCTCCCGGCTATCCGTATAACTCATGGCGCTGTTCAGCACGGCAACGTCGGCCGCGTACACCTCGCCACGTGTCACGCCGTCGGCCACGACAGCCTCCAGGCGCGTGACCCGTTGGTTGGTGCTGAACAACTGGCCGCCGTTGACGGCGTCGCTGCCGTTGGCCACGACATTGCCGGCGGTCACGTTGACGATGCGGCGGGTGAAGGTGGCGTTCCCCACCGCAAAGGTCTGTTCCTCGTTGGCGACCGATCCCGAACCGATGGCGACGGAGTAATTTGCTTGAGCTTCCGCGTTCCAGCCCATGGCGACGCTGTTGGCGCCGACCGCGTTGGTGTCCTGGCCGATCGCGATCCTGGCGCTCTCATCGCCAACCGCTTGGGCGTTATTGCCCAGGGCAATGTTATAGCTCCTGCTGCCGGTCGCCCAAGATCCGACTCCCATTGCCAGGTTGGCGCTGTAACTGCCTGAGGCGTTCGCCTGGAATCCCAAGGCCGTGTTGCCGTCAGATGTTATATCGCCTCCGGCCTCGGAATAGGGTCGCGTCTCGCCCTCCGCGTTGGCATGCGAACCTATCGCCGTATGACGGTTGCCGTCCCCGGCCTTGGCATAGGCGCCGATAGCCGTGTTGTCGGTTCCGCCACGGGTATCCGACCAGCCGCCGCAAGCCGTCTGCAGATAATCGAGGTCACCGCCGAAAGGGCTGTCAGGAGCATCGCCGGTGTAGTGAGGTTCACCCCCGCAACTCGCCTGCGCACTTGCCGTACCGGCGGTGGCGAGCAGCCCCAAGGCCACCCCGCCCGCCGCCATCAGGGCAAAAGTGGAAACGCCAGCCTCGCGGCGCCGGCTTGAGATGGACGGCTCGGTCGTGATCACTTCAAGGGACATCTGAAACTCCGAATGCACTAGATGGCGTGCGCCGGAGTTGACCCCCTTCTTGTCTCGGCTCGCTTCATCCATCTGGATGAAGCGCGCGAGAGACTGGGAGGCCTGGAAGCATCGATGCCCGGAAAGCCCGCGGGCAGCGCGGTAGTCAACGCCCGCTAACGGTCATCAGCCGACCTCTCGCCGGCTCCAAGCCAGATCGAACCACAGACTCATTCGCGATTCCGGGACCGCCCACTGGCCCGGATAGTGGCGTCCAACGTCGGGATCCGAACGGAGCAAGGTGGGAATTGGGGGAGTATGTTTCCTATTCCCACTCGATCACCTGGGGAGATTATAACCCGTTGATTGATTGGGGACTTTTTACCGCGAACATTCGATAGACCGCTATCAGTACCGTCGAAAACCTAGCCTTTTGATTTTTATGGTGAATTTTCGCACCCAATTTTTCGTGCCTATCGGCAACTATCGAGTATGGACGCTGCTCATCCCGAGCCGGGGCTATGTGGCTCATTTCCGAATCCGGTGCTGACGGTATCTCCTAGCACCCCAGACCAATCATATGCCGTGACCTCCGGCCGCGCCCGATTCCGGGCGCAGTATGGAGTCTTCACATGACCGATATCCCGAAGCCCAGGCACGTTTCGATCTCTCAGATGCCCAGGATGATAAGGCGCGGAGAGCTCAGGCGTACGTGCCCTTGGCCGACACCACGATCTACGAACTTGAGCGCAGCGGCGACTTCCCTCGCCGCTTCAGCCTCACGCTACGTTGCGTGGTCTGGGACCTCAGTGAGGCCGAGGCCTGGATCCGCGAACGTATACGGGCCTCGGACGAAGGGCAGTCTGCCACCGGCCCCGACGTCCATCTGCGCCGGACCCGGCGAATTCGGCGGGGGTAGTGGATAGTCGCCCCGCCTAAAGGGACGACGCGAGGTTCTTCCAAGGCCTCCGGGGCAGAGGACCTAGTGGCGCAATTGATTGTCCAGAGCCCTCTGCCCCAACGATCAGACCTCAAGCGAGATCGACCTCGCACTCAGCGCCCGATGAGCGCATCCAGGGTCCATTGAACAGACGCGCGGCATTTGGACTTTTCGCTCGTGATTGGAAGCGCGCGTTGACTAGTTTGAGGCCGCTATGCGCCAGGAGCGGACATTCGCTTGCCGCCCGAATGCGGACGCTCCGACGCCCTGCCCCCGGCGTCCGCTTTCGACCCATTGCGGACACAACGCCAAGCCCTCGCCAAGCTGCACTTGTAGGTGTCAAAGATATTTGACAACCGGCGCCATGGGCGTCATGGCTATGTATAAGATATTTGACACTGCGGAGACGGACATGTCGTTTCGAGAGATATCAGCGTGGGTGATGGGCGCGCTGATGTGCGCCACAGGCGCCCATTATCTGAAGACATACTTCGCTGCGGCGCAGGCGCTCGGCGGCGCGCCGCCGCTTGAAATGTTCATTCCCTATGCGGCCTTCGTGGTGACAGCCTCCATCGTCGTTCAGATCGTGCTGGCCAGTGTCGCGCCGAAGGAGGCCGACCGGCCGCCGGACGAACGCGAACGTCCGCTGCTCTGGCGCGCCGGCCACTGGGCGGGGCTACTTCAGGGCGGGCTCTGCGTCGCGGCGGTGCTCTACGTCGGTCACTCTGGCGACACGGCGATCTTGTTTCACCTGATCGTAGGGGGTCTGATTATCTCGCAGGTCGTCGAGTATGGGCTCCAGATCGCCTTCCTTCGCCTCCGCTCATGATCGGCCGGAAGCGACTGCCGATCACCAACCGGGTGCCGGCATTTCGCGAGAAGCAACAGGCCATGAGCCAGGCGGCGCTCGCCGACGCGATCGGCGTCAGTCGCCAGACAGTGGTGGCGATCGAGAAGGGCCACTATTCGCCGAGCTTGGAGACTGCGTTCCGCATCGCCCGACTGTTTGGGGTCGGCGTCGAGGACGTTTTCGGGTGGGATGAGCAATGATGAAGGCACGCATTCGGTGGCGGCGAGTCGCCATCAAGGTCTCGGTGACACTGCTCCTCGCCGTCGGCTGGGCTGGTGCGATCGGTTACGGGGCGCTGGCGGGCTGGTGGCACAGGCCGATCGCTGAGCGAGGCGACGCGGCGGCGTTCACGGCGGCCGCCACCCGGATGATCGACAGCAGGATGCGCGGCAACGCCGCCTTCGTCCTGGTCGAACGCGGCCGCGTCTTCGCGCAGGTCTATCGATCGCGGGGGGTGTCGGTTGGTCCGCACACGAGATTCCAGGTCGCGTCGCTCAGCAAGTGGCTCACGGCCTTCGGCGTCATGAGGCTGGTGGAGACAGGCAGGCTGAACCTTGACGCCCCCGTGTCACGCTATCTGACGCGCTGGCGGCTCCCCGCGAGCGCCTACGACAACCGGCAGGTGACGGCGCGACGCCTGCTCAGCCATACTGCGGGACTGACTGACGACCTCGGCTTCGGCGGGTTCCCACCCGGGGTCCCGGTCCAGTCGCTCGAAGGGGCGCTTACCCGTGCAGTGGACGCCTCGCCCGGCAAGGACGGTCGGGTGCGCGTGGGCCAAGCGCCTGGGTCGTTCCGATATTCCGGCGGGGGCTATGCCCTCCTCGAGCTACTGATCGAAGAGACCGCCGGCGAGCGGTTTGAAAGCTATATGGACCGCGCGATCTTCAGGCCCCTGGATCTGGCGGACACAAGCTTCTCCCCGCCCACCGAGCGCGACGATGTCGCCCAGTCCTTCGACACCAAGGGACGCGCCACACCACTGCAACGGTTCTCGGCCCCGGCCGCGGCGGGCCTCTACACTTCGGCGGCTGACATGGTCCGGCTGGTGCAGGCGCTGCGGCCGGGTACGCGGGGTGAGCCGGTTGGCCGCGGCGTGCTATCTGCACGGTCGCTGGAGCT
Organism: Pseudomonadota bacterium; assembly: GCA_040390885.1. GTDB lineage: Bacteria > Pseudomonadota > Alphaproteobacteria > Caulobacterales > Caulobacteraceae > Caulobacter. The sequence continues at coordinate 54,711 of JAZJXN010000036.1, forward strand.
GATGCGCCGGCCGGAAGCCTCGCAGTACGGCGCCGCGATTTGGGGGCTCGGGACCATCCTCTATGCCCCGAACGACAGGGGCGGCTTCATCATCGGACACGACGGCAACAACACGCCGGCCATTAATACCGCCGTGCGGATCGATCCCGCTACAGGCGATGGGATCGTGCTACTCGAGACCGGCGACGAGCGGCTCGCGACCCAGTTGGCGGGCGAGTGGGTGGTATGGAAGACCGGCCACATCGATCTGTTCCAGTTTTCCGCCGAACTTGCCCGCGTGACGCCAGCGCTGTTCGCGGGCCTAGCGTTCATCCTGCTCGGCGGCTTGGCGTCCCTGCTGACACCAAGTTTGCGCGAGCGCCCAGCGGGCGCGCTCAGGTGAATGCTGCATTCCGAAGCCCTAGGTCCGCTCACCACCCCCAGCACGCGTTCGGAAGGTCTGCTATGCGGCTGGTCGCCTTGAGGGTCTGCTTTCCGGCTCGCGTCCAACGGGCAAGAACGACCCATTGCGGACCTACGGCAGGCCCGCAAACGGGCTCGCTCAACCTTGCGCGGTTCTACTTCGATCACCTGTACGGCATCGCCTGATGCGTCACGCCTAGGCGACGTTGTGTCGTTCTCCAATGCCCCGTACAGGCAGTTCGAAGGAAGCAATGGGTCCTCGAGAGGCAGTGAGTTGACGATAAGAACATCAGGGTCGACGATTTCGCATGAAGTCTCAGAAGAAACCCGGTCAGTGCTCGTGCGCCTCAGCGCCCAATCACACTTTAGCCACATGGTTACTCACTTCAGAGAACTCATAAAAACTCGACCCGAGCTAGGGGGCTACGACTATATCTGCGACCTGACCTCCTTCTCCGGCGATGCCTTCGTCCAAGACGTCCAACAAATCGCCCAAGAGTATGCGCCGTTTGCGGCGACCGGTCCAACATTCACGTGCTTTGCGACACGAGATCCGCACTTTGGACTCTGGGCGCAATCGATGGACCATATGTTCGCTGGCCGAAAACATGTCGTTTTTTCGACTGTTGATGACTGCGTCAGGTTCCTCAGAGAGAGGCGGGCGACGGTCTAAACAAGAACTTCTCTACCGCCCGCGATGGCGAAACGGCTGGCCTGCGCCCGCCCGGCGTCAACGTCCGCAACCCACCCGTGGTGGACTTTCGGGCCGTCCGCTCTCGGCGAACGCCGAGCGAGGCGTTCGACTTCCCAGATGCTTGAGTTCGCCTCAGGCGCGGCGACCGACGAGCACACGACCCAGGGTCTGTGGCGGTGTAAAGCGGTCGCTCGCTTGGAGGCCCGCCATCGTCGATCGCACTCCAGCGTAGGAGCCGATTTCCGTTCAGGTCTCTGGCGGCGGTCACGCCGCTAGAGGTCCGCTGAGGGGGAAAGGAGGCCAGCGTTACGTCCGGTTGATGGACACGCCGCCATCGACGAGTGTCGCTGTACCGGTCATGAAGCTTGAGGCGTCGGAGGCGAAGAACGCTGCCGCGTTGGCAATCTCCCCTGGTTGAGCAATTCGCTTCAGGGCGTGCAGTCCCGAAACGACGGCCAGCGATTCTGGCGTATCAGACACCATCCGGCCCATCGGCGTATCCACACCCCCGCAGAGGAGCGCGTTGGCGCGAACCTTCTGCGCTCCGAACTCTGCGGCGATCACCAGGGTCAGGCCGACTAGCCCGGCTTTGGCCGAGGCGTAGGCGGCCATGCCCGGAAACCCCACAGTGTGACCGACAAACGTGGAGGTGAAGATGATCGAGCCACCGCCGCGCGCGAGCATGGCGGGGATCTGGTATTTGGCGCCCAGGAAGGCGCCGGTCAGATTGACGTCGAGGGTTTCGCGCCATCCGGCGACGGAGATGTGCGGTGTCGACTCCATCTCCGGGATCGCTCCGGCGTTATTGAACGCGATGTCCAGCCCGCCGAACAGGTCTGTAGCGGTGCGCACCAGGCCGATCGAGGTTTCCTCCTCGCGGACATCGCCGGCCACTGCGACCGCATTTCCACCATTGGCTTTGATGGCTGCGACAAGTTCGGCAAGCTCAGCCTCACGACGCGCTGACACCACGACGTTGGCGCCGAGCTGCGCGAACAACCTCGCCGTGGCGTGGCCTATCCCAGAGCTGGCTCCGGTTACGATGGCGACCTTGTCTTTAAGTTGATGCACGGCGATCCCTTTCAATGAAGGGGCGCACATCCCACCACAGACGCAGCCTAGCGACCCGGTTCTTGCGGCCGGGCCCGTTGCGCGACTGGCAGGCAACGAACGCCGCGAACCGGCGGTCCGGCGTCACGTTACTGTGGAGCCGGATGTCCTGCTCCATCGTACGCGTCACCCCAGGATCGCATCCCCGCGGCGACAGCGCGATGGCCACCAGGCAGGCGGCGGGCGCGCCGACGATCTGCCCTAGAAGCACCCATAAATGTCCTCTTCGACCGAACCAGCCGGCACGATTCTCGACATGTAGAAATCGGCCGGCGCCAATGTCGACCCTGGTTTGTCACGAATGAAACCGCCCCCTATATGCCCGCCGCCGGTTGGCGAGACCGGGCGAGTTGTTGGCGTCTGGTCCGCAGCCTCGGTTCCGCCACAGGCAAAGGGATCTACCGTCAGCGGTTCCTCTCACCCCGGGTGGAACGGGACGCTTGCTGATCTGTTCGGTCTGCCCAGGAGACGGGTGGCCATGAAAGACACACCAGAGACCAACGCGCCCGATGCGGCACAGGTCGACGCGATCCTTGCGCCGGGCGGTGCGGTCGCCCCGGAGACGACCCAGCGACGTGCCGGACGGCGACAGCCCCCCGCGGCTTGGTGCGCCCAAGCCCTAATTGCGCCCGTCCGTGCGTCCGGACTGAAGGGCTTTCTGTATGCAGCCTCCAGTGAGCGCCGCGCCGCCGAAATCGGCCGGGCGTTGCGCCAGTTCGCGCCGGATATCGAGGTCCTGGTGCTCCCGCCGTGGGACTGCCTCCCCTACGACCGTGCTTCGCCATCGCGAGAGTGCATGGGGCGCCGGATGGCGGTGCTCGCGCGGCTTGGCGCGCCGGCGACGTCCCCCCGCGTGCTCATCGCGGATGTCGACGCCCTGATGCAGCGGGTTCCGCCACTGTCCATTCTACCCACCGCGTTCCGGACGTTTCGCGTCGGCGACACCCTCGACCGCGCTGCACTCGACGCTTTTGCCGCGGCCACGGGATATGTCGCTGATGATCGCATCGACGAGCCGGGCGAAATCGCGGTTCTTGGGACGGTCGTCGACATCTATCCCGCGGCGGCGTCGATGCCGGTCCGGATCGTGCTGGACGAACAGGATCGCATCGTCGAGCTCAGGGCGTATGACCCGCTGACCCAACGCACACAAGAAGCCTCCGAAGAGGTGACGGTCGGCCCGGCGTCCGAACTCATCCTGAGCGAGGGCCGCTCCGAAGGGCGCGCGCCCGGTTCCGAGCACCGCGCGCCAGAGATCTACGGAAAGATGGCGACGGTCTTTGACCTCGTCGGCGGGTCGGCATATGGCGCCGATACGAAGGCGAAGGCCCGGATCAAAGCGTTCGCCGACCAGGTGGCGGAGGCCTACGACGCGCGTCGCTCGTTGGGAGCCGACGATGGTGTGAGGCTTCTGCCGCCGGCCAAACTCTATCTGACCCCCGCGCTTTTCAGGCGAAAGGCGGCGGGGCGCGTACAGGCCAGCCTCGATGGCGAAGCGGTTCAGACGATCACCAATTTCGCGCTTGAGCGTAATCCGGGTCGCGCATTCTGCGACTTCGTGCAAGCGCGGCTGCAGGCTGGTCACCGGGTTGTAGTAGCGGGCATGCCGCACGAAGTCCGCGCCTTGGCACGGGCGGTCAAACGCGGCCTCAACATCGCGCCCGCCTCCGTCGACGCCTGGGATACCGTTCTGGGCGCTCCGGGCGGCGCCCTGATGGCTGTTGCCGCTGATGTGGACACGGGCTTCGAACAGGCGAGCACGCGGATTGTGCTCATCGCCGCCTCCGACGTCCTCGGCGGTCGGTTGGCCGCGCGCCGCGCGCAAGGCGGTACGGTGCAGCTAACCGACCCCGATCTAAGACTGGGCGATGTCGTGGTCCACGAGGATCATGGCCTCGGCGTTCTGCGCGGCCTGGAACCCGTCGATGTCGACGGCGTCGGCCGCGAAGCGCTTCGGCTGGAATATCATGGCGGCGCCCATCTGCTGGTTCCGATCGAGGAGTTCGACAAGGTTTGGAGGTATGGCGCCGAACCCGAAGCGGTCTCTCTTGACCGCCTTCATACAGACGCGTGGCGGGAGCGCCGGGTCGAGCTGAGCGCCGACATCGATCGTACGGCGGCGCAGCTCGTCGAGCTTGCCCGCGAGCGAGCCTCGACCAAAGGGCCAGTCATTCGCCCGCCCAAAGCGGCCTATGCGCGATTTGCCGCCCGCTTTCCCTATCCTGAAACCCCCGACCAGGCCGCAGCCATCGACGCGGTGCTGGAGGACCTTGCCTCCGGCCGCGTCATGAGCCGGCTGGTCTGCGGCGACGTCGGCTTCGGCAAGACCGAAGTCGCGTTGCGCGCGGCCGCAGCGGCGGCGCTGAGCGGCAAGCAGGTCGCCGTGGTCGCCCCGACGACCGTCCTGGCGCGGCAACACTTTGAGAGCTTCCGGCGCAGGTTTGCCGGTACCGGGGTGAGGGTCGCCCGACTGTCGCGGCTCGTTTCCCCCTCCGAGAGCCAGGCGGTTAAGGCAGGTCTCACCGACGGCTCGATCGGGATTGTCGTGGGCACCCACGCTCTTGGCGGCGCCGACGTCAGCTTCGCTGATCTTGGCTTGCTGATCATCGACGAGGAGCAACGCTTCGGCGCCCGGCTGAAGACCAGACTCCGGGACCTGGCGCCGAACGCCCACCTGCTGACCATGACCGCCACGCCGATCCCCCGGACGCTGCAGTTGGCCATGGTCGGGGTGGAGGATGTCAGTGTCATCGCCACGCCGCCCGCGCGGCGGCGGCCCATCCGAACCTTCTTCGCGCCGTGGGATCCCGCGACCGTGAGGACAGCGCTGCTGCGGCAACATCGCCGAGGCGGCCAGAGCTTCGTCGTGGCGCCGCGGATTTCAGATCTCGATGGCCTGGCGGAGGAGCTTGGCCGCTTGGCGCCCGAACTCACACTCCGCATCGCCCACGGCGAATTGCCGGCCGAAGCGGCGGACGAGGTGATGGTCGGCTTCGCGGCCGGCGAAGGGGATGTGTTGCTCGCCACCAACATCATCGAAAGCGGCCTGGATGTGCCCGGAGCCAACACCATGCTGGTGTGGCGCGCGGATCTCTTCGGCCTCGCCCAGCTTCACCAGCTCAGGGGGCGGGTCGGGCGTGGACGTGCCCAGGGAATTGCCTACCTCCTGCACGACCCGGACGAGACCCCCAGCGAGGCGACCCGAGCCAGGTTATCGACGCTTGAGGCGTTTGACCGGCTAGGATCTGGTCTATCGATCAGCGCCCGGGACCTCGAATTACGCGGGGCGGGCGACCTCGTCGGCGATGACCAAACCGGGCACCTGAAACTCATCGGAACCGCCCTCTATCAAAAGCTCCTGACCCGCGCTGTCGAAGTTGCAAAGGGTGAAATATCGGATCTGGATTGGCATCCGGAGGTCAACGTCGGCATCACAGGAGCCTTTCCCGAAAGCTATGTCCCCGACGTCACCGTGAGGATCAACCTGTACGCGCGCCTGGGACGCATGACACAGCCGGACGAAATCGAGGAGTTCATTGAGGAGCTGGAGGACCGCTTCGGGCCTCCGCCTCAGGATGTGGTCGGCCTTGTCGAGGTCGCTCGGCTGAAGTCTTGGGCGCGAGCCGCGAGCGTCAGACGGATCGACGCCGGTCCAAAAGGGGTCGCGTTGACTCCATCTGGTCCGATCACGGCCCCTCCCGCTGGTTATGCGGTCACCGACGGGCGGCTTGTCCTGCACGGAGACTTCGCTGAACCGTGGACCAGACTTCCGGATATCCGTCGCGGGCTAGCGTCGATGTGCAGTGCTGGAGCACTCCGGCAACACACAATCTGACCAAACCGCGTCGACTTCGCTCGCATCCAGCAGCCGCGACTTTGGGTGAGCTTTTTTGGGCGTCGCGGCCTAAACTGCCGCGGCTAGCGCCGCGCTGGCATCGGAGTAACGAATTTGTCGGCCCAAGGCCCTGGGACTCAAGTCTGGAGGCCCGAGCATCTCAGGCTCGCGATCGACGCGGCGCAGGTCGCACTTTGGTCCTGGCAGGTCGATACCGATCACTTCACCATGGACGAACGGGCATTCGACCTTTGGGGGTTGCCCTGGGCGGACGTCGTCGCCTTCGAACAGCTTTCGGCTCATATCCACCCGGCCGATGTCGATCGGGTGCGTGCGGCGTTTTCCAGCACCCGGTCCGTCGTCGGCTCATACGAAATTGACTTCCGCATCGTTCATGGCGAGCGGGTCCGCTGGATTTCCGCGCGCGGTCAGGGCGCGGACGTTGGCATGGTCGACCGGGTCATGTTCGGCATCTTCCTCGATGTGACCCTGCGCAAGCAGGCCCAAGAGAGCCATGAACTTCTTGCCGGGGAGATGAGCCACCGGGTCAAGAACCTGCTGGCGATCACGACCAGCCTGACACACATCTCCTCGCGATCCGCGAAGAGCGTTGAGGATATGGCGGGTGATCTCGTCGACCGCCTCACCGCGCTTGGCAGGGCTCACGACCTGGTGCGTCCGCTGCCCGGTTCGGAAGGAAAGGCGGCTCTGCTTGGCGACCTGCTTTCAGTGCTCCTCGCGCCTTATGACGATCCCAAAGCCTTCGCTGATCGCATCCGCATCGCTGTTCCACGAATGGGAATCGGCGAAGCGACCGCGACCACGCTATCGCTGGTGATCCACGAGCTGGCGACTAATTCAGTCAAGCACGGCGCACTGTCCAGCGCTCACGGAGCCTTGGACGTCTCCGGATCTGTGTCCGAGGACGATCTTGTGATGACGTGGGCGGAGGATGGTGGTCCGCAGCTGTCCGGAACGCCGCAAATGCAGGGCTTTGGCAGTCAAATGATCGCGCGGAGCATGTCTCGGCAGTTCGCGGGGAGCTTACGCTACGACTGGCAGCCAAGTGGGCTGGTCGTCACCATGCGAATGCGCAGGGATCGGCTGGCGGGCTAGCCTACGCAAGGCCCCGAGGGGTGCGCCTGCAATCCTGTCTAGATGCTGTGCAGGGCAAGCGCCGCCGAACACACCTCCTCCACGCGATACGGCTTGGCGAAAAACGTCGCACCGATATGGTCGATGGCTCTCAAGACCGGCAGCGCGGAGGCGATGAAGATATGGACTTCGGGCGCCGAGGCCCTGATGCGTTCGGCGAGATCGATCCCGTTCAAATCGCCAGGCATATTAACATCAGTGAAGAGAAATTGGATCGAGGCTCCACCCTCGTGGATCGCAAGCGCCTCGGCGGCGTGGCCGGCTTCGAGCACAGTGAAGCCGGCATCTTCAAACCCCGTAGCCACGATTAAGCGGACCAAGGGCTCGTCCTCAACAATGAGAACAGTGGGTGCGACCAGGTTTTCCATCTGGCGGTAAGCGACGGGGCATTGCGTTGTTCCGTAGAAGATTAGAAGAGGCCTGTGGATCCGCAATATTTAATCAGTAATCCAACCTTCAAGATGCTTCGCGGGCGACCGGCGGATGCGCACCGGTGACATCGAGCGGCCCGCCTCGCCTCCATACCTAGCGACCATTCGCTGGGAGTGTGGCTCCCGTTTCGAATCCGAACGACCGGCTTTTACGACGCGGAAACAGCAGGCCTCGCGTAAGCAAGCCAAATACAACGCGCGGCATTCGGCGTACGGCAGGACCCGACGCCATTGCCGAGTGATCAGACCCTCAAACGGACGCGGCCTGCGCCAGTAGCCAGCGCCTCAAGGACGGCGCGATGACCACCGTGAAGTTCGCCGGGCAGATCATGCAGAGCGACAAAACCCTTCGTCCAGAGGAGCATGATCGACCAGAAGGCGCCCGTTAGGCGGCGCGCGGCCATATCAACGTTGGTGTCTGGAAGTAGCACCCCTTCCACGATCATCTGGCGCACGGACGCTCGGTCGAGGGCGATCCGTTGCGCGACCAGGAGATTGGTCACCTCGTCTGAGGGCGCCGCGTTGAACATCAGCTGCGTCATCGCTTCCGCGTAGCGGGGCCGCTGCACCACCTCTTCGGTCACCGCGCCAAGCAACTCGAAGTATCGGCCGATGGCATCTTGCCGTCCAGACACACGATGCGCCGCGAGCCGTTCGAGGTTGTCGCGCAGCGCCGCCAGCACTAGGCCGTCCTTGGTCTCGAACTGGTTGTAGAGCGTCGCATGCGCGACCCCCGCCTCTAAGGCGACATCGCGCATAGTTAGACTGGCATAGCCGACATCCCCAATCAGCCGCCGAACTGTCTCAAGGATCTGGCGGCGACGTTCGCGCTGCTTGGGCGTGAGGGCGTCACCTGAACCCTCGTCTGTTCGGTCCGTCCTCGATCGCCCAATATCCCGTCGCGCCATCCGCTTAGACCACGCTCCAAAGCTATTTCCTCTGCGTAGCGGTATCCCTCATGGGATACGAGTTGCCATTTTTAGATCATGGTCTAATAATTTGCATCGCTTGGGGATGGGAGACAGCTGATGTTCGCGCGCAACGCCGTCGTCACCGGAAGCGCGTCTGGCGTCGGAGAAGCTCTCTGCGCCAGGCTCGCGCTGGCCGGCAGCGTGATTATGGCGCTGGACAAGTCAGACCACGGCGCCGCCGCCGCGGCGACGGGCGGCCGCTTCTGGCGATGTGATGTGACCTCGCGCAACGACTGGCAGTCGGCTGCAACGGCGATCACGGGTGCGCCCACCTTCGTCGCCCTGAACGCCGGCATCATGACGCGGCCGCCGGAAGCGGCGCTGACCGACGACATCTTTGGCTGGATCGCCACCGGCGGCTATGACCGCGTTATGCGGGTCAACGTGGACGGCGTTGTCTTCGGGCTCGAAGCCCTCCTGCCTCTGATGAGCGACGGCGGCGCGATCGTGGTGACCTGTTCGATGGCGGGCTTGTCGCCCCTGCCCTTCGACCCCTTCTACGCGGCCAGCAAGCACGCCGTGGTCGGGCTGGTGCGCAGCTTGGCGCCGGTTCTGAAGGCGCGCGGAATCAAGATCAACGCCTTTTGTCCAGGCGGCATCGCTACCAAGCTGGTTCCAATGCAACTGGCCGCTGCCTCACCTCTGTTGATGAGCGTCGAAGAAGCCGCGGACACGATCCTCGACATCGCCGCCGGGACGAGCAGCGGTGAAACATGGATCAAGAGCGGACCGGGCGAGCCGCTGACCATTGTCGCGGCGCCGAACCTGATGAACACCAGGGAGAAGACTTGATGGACAGCGTGCTCTTCGACGAAGTCTGCGCCCGACCCGACCGTGAAAGCGAGCGGGTGGAGTTCCCGGCAGGTTTCCCGGATCCCATCGATGTGCCCGCACAGCGCTACGTCGATCATGACTTCCACGCGCTAGAGCAGGCCCACGTCTTCTCGAAGGTCTGGCAGTTCGCCGGCTGCGCCGACCAGATCCCCAATCCAGGCGACTATGTGCTGCTAGAGGCCTACGTCCAGCCGCTGTTCCTAATTCGGGGCGATGACGGCGTGATCCGCTGCTTCTTCAATAGCTGCCAGCATCGCGGCGCGGCGCTGCTCAGCGAAGCGGCCGGCAACAAGGGCACCATCGTCTGCCCCTACCACGCCTGGACCTACAGCCGGCACGGCGCCTTGCGCGGCTACCCCGAGGCGAAAAACTATCCGCGCAACGCGAACAGGGATTGCCTCGCGCTCAAGAGCGTCCGCTGCGAGACCTACGGGACCCTGGTGTTCATCAATCTAGACCCGGACGCCGGGCCGCTGCGGGAACACCTCGGCGGGGTGGCTGACGAGCTCGACATGCTGCTCGGCGACCGTTCAGAGGGCGTCCATTTCTTCGCCTCCGATATCAAGTGGGTCGACGCCAACTGGAAGTTCGCGGGCGATGCGAACATCGAGACCTATCACGTCCCTTACCTGCACCGGGACACCGCGCATCTGGGCGTCGATAGTGAGCGGACCGGGCAGTGGCTTCTGCCCAATGGCCACTCACGGATGATGATCAAGCTGCGCCCGGCGGCTAAGGCTGCCATGGCGAGAGCGCAGGCGGCGATGCCCTCGTTCCCTGGCCTGGCCAAGAACCCACTGCCGTTAGAGGGGGTGTATTCGTTCCACCTGTTCCCGAACATTTCGATCGTGATGGCCGGGTCGGGGATGTTCTTCGTCATCGCCGCCGTGCCGCACGGCCCGAACCGGCACGCCTACGCGGTACACTTCATGGGCGCCGCCCCGCCGGACGGCCCCTACCGCGACGCGCTGCAGGGTCTGATGGACAGCAACGCTCTGGTTTTGGGACAGGACCTGGCGATGATGCCGACCCAGCACGCCTCGATCGCATACGGCGGCATCCGGGCGTTCAAGCTCCAGTATCAGGAGCGCCGCATCCGACGGCTGCACGAGGACTTGGATCGCTGGATCGGACCGCAGAACGTCCCTGCGGACTTGCGGACGCCGCCACTCCTCGACGCCTTCGTTGACAGCCACTGAGGGACGGGATTCCCGCGCCGCGCCGCGCGCCGATCTACAGAAACAGGCCCATTGATATGACTGAGCCCGTCACGCTGCAGCCGTTCCTGCAGCTCATGAAGCACTACTGCATCGACTATACCAATTCGCACGACACGAGCTGGCTGCCGCGGATCATGACCGACGACTACGTCGTCAACATCTGCCGGCAGAAGCTGCTGCGCTCTGAAAGCTACCAAGACTCGGTGGAGCGGCTGTTCGCCGAGGCGCCCGGCCTCGGGCTGACGGTGCATCAACTTTACTGCAACGGCGAACGGCTCGCGATGCGGTTCAGCGAGCACGCTTGCTGGCGGAGCCGGGGCGACGCCCTGACCGCTTGGCGCGGCTTCAGCACCTACACCTGGGATGGCGAACGATTGACCAGTTGCTGGGTCGAGCAGGATTTCTACTCCCGCGAACGACAGATCAGCAGCGGCCAACCCCGCACGCCGGCCGGCCCGGCGCTGGACCCCTGGATGACGCCGATCGTTGCCGAGGACCCGGGCACGCTCGCGTCGGCCAAGGCTTGGCTGAAGACATTCGACCTCTCCACGGTGGCTCGGGTCGAGATCGACGACAGCTCCGACGACGCATCCTGGCTGCTGGAGGTCTTGCCGGAAGCAGTCCACATCAATGACGTCTTCGGCGCGGGGCCTCACGTGCCCTTTCATATCGACCTTGTCGGACGCCTCCGCAGGAACCCCGGGATGACCGCGAAGCTGGCAGTTTGCGGCGTGCTCACGATCGCCACGGACGGCTCCATCGCCCGCCTCCAAGCTGTTAGTGACCGGCTGACGCTGGCCATGCGCAAGCTCATCGCCTGACCGTCGGGCTCGTTGATACCTGCTCTCTGCCCATGGTGGCGTAGGGCTCGGCGCAGGCGAGCCGCCTCAAATTGCTGCCCGCTCCCGGAAGGCACATCCCTCGCGTGCGGGTCATAAGCCTGGTCAGGGCGAGCGTTGCCTTCACCCGGACGTCGCGCAACAGATCGCCGTCAACGCGGTTGGAGACGCGCTCACAGATCGCGATTTCGAGCTTTTGAGACACTTGGCGGCGGGGGAGGCAAACAAGCAGATCGCTCGTCCCCAGACCTGTCGGAAGCGACTGTAAAAGCGCACGTCCGGGACATCTTCGAGAACTCGATGTTCAAGATCGCACGCCCCGCTCAGCGTCAGCGATCTACCCTGATCACAACGTCGCCGCCAGCTCGGCGAAGCCGTGGCCTCAGCGCGCTGGATCGCCAGGAAGGCGTTGGCCCAGGCGCGAGACGCCCACACGGGATCCCGCTCCTTCCGCTGACTTCGACCCTGCGCACGGCAGCGAGGCTGCTGGCGGCGAGGTCGAACCTGAGAGGATAATGCCCTTTCAAACCGAAACGATGTCGGTGCAACCTTCTCGGCTCATTTGCGCTAAGGCCTCACTCGAGGGGTGTTTGCAGCGTGCAGAATCGAGAACCGCCTACCAGCGACCACCGCTACCGCCAGTTGGTCGATGCGATCACTGACTACGCGATCTACATGCTCGACGTCGAAGGTCGGGTGACGAGCTGGAATTCTGGTGCTGAGCGCTTCAAGGGCTACAAACCCTCCGAGATCATCGGGCGACATTTCTCGACCTTTTACACCGATGAGGAGCAGCTCGCAGGCGTGCCGGCAGAAGCGCTGCGCACTGCGGCGAACGATGGTCGGTTCGAACGGGAGGGGTGGCGGATCCGCAAGGACGGCTCGCGATTTTGGGCTCACGTGATCATCGATCCGATCCGCGACCCGGACGGCGAGCTGGTCGGATACGCCAAGGTGACCCGCGATCTCACGGAGCGGCGAGCGGCGGAGGAGCGCCTTCGCCGAAGCGAAGAGCAGTTTCGCATCTTGGTCCAGAGCGTCACCGACTACGCGATCTATATGCTCGACGGCCTAGGCCACGTCACGAGCTGGAACGCGGGGGCTCAACGCATTAAGGGTTACAGCGCTGACGAGGTCATCGGACGCCACTTCTCCTCCTTCTACACGGACAAGGATCGCAATGCGGGCCTGCCGTGTTCCGGGCTGGCGCAGGCAGCTGAGCACGGGTGCTGGGAGACAGAAGGATGGCGGCTTCGCAAGGACGGCTCCTGCTTCTGGGCCCACGTCGTCATCAATGCCATTTATGATGACGGCGGAGCTGTTATCGGCTTCGCCAAAATCACGCGCGACATCACGGAAAGGATCGAGGCCCAGCGGACCCTTGATGAAGCGCGTGAAGCGTTGTTCCAGGCTCAAAAGCTGGAGGCGGTCGGCCAGCTCACGGGGGGCGTCGCCCACGATTTCAACAACCTGTTGATGGCCATCCAAGGCAGCATCGAACTCGCGAGAAAGCGAGCGCCGGCGGACTCAGGACTGTTGCGGTTGCTGGACAATGCGATGGAGGGGGTTAGGCGTGGCGCTGGGCTTACCCAACGGATGCTGGCCTTTGCGCGAAAGCAGGATCTCCGTGTCGAAGCCGTCGACCTGTTGGCCCTCGTCCGGGGCATGCAGCCTTTTGTGCAGCGAAGCATCGGGCCGGAAATCCGCGTCAGCATCCGGATACCGTCGAATCTGCCTCTGGTGCGTACCGATCCCAATCAGCTTGAAGCGGCGCTGCTTAATCTGGTGGTTAACGCGCGCGACGCCATGCCTGACGGAGGCGCAATCGTCATCTCCGCCCGCAGGCTTCCCGCATTGACGTCGGTCGGACCGCCAGTTCAGGCGGGCGACTATGTGTGCCTGACAGTGGTCGACACGGGCCTGGGCATGAACGAGGAGACCATAGCCAAGGCCACGGAGCCGTTCTTCACCACCAAGGGTGTCGGGAAGGGCACAGGGTTGGGTCTTTCGATGGTCCACGGCCTCGTGAGCCAATCTGGCGGCAGCATGCGGATCGACAGCACGCTCGGCGAAGGAACGTGCATCGAACTTCTGCTGCCAACGGCCAACCTGTCAGACGCTGCCATTACGCCCGCGCCGCAATGGCCGGCGGACACGCCCCCCGAGAGTGGTCAACTTGTGATCCTCGCTATTGATGACGATCCCCTCGTGCTGGCAAATACGGCGGCCTTGCTTGAAGACCTTGGGCACACGGTCCTCACCGCGACCTCTGGGGCTGAGGCCCTGACCATCTGGCGGCACGCCGGCATAGACCTCGTCATCACGGACCAAGCAATGCCGGGCATGACCGGTGTGCGATTGGCCGAAGACCTTTGGTCCGTCCAACCGTCGCTGCCCGTCATCGTTGCGACCGGCTACGCCGAGCTTCCTGACGGGCTGGACCCAAGACTTCACCGCTTGGCCAAGCCCTTTACTCAAGGCGAGCTCGTCGCAGCCATCAATGCAGCCATGGTGGAGCGCGCTACGGTTTATTGATCGCTCGCGGGAAGGCGCGACGGTAGGCCCCTCCTCCGTGCTGCACATCCTCTGGCTTTCACGCACGGGCTGGCGGTGCGTTCACGGCCTTGGACGTCTGCGGCTTCTGCGCGCCCCCTCGAAGCCACGATGCTCCGCTCCCTGACGATCTTCGGTGAGCGGTGAAGACTTCACAGTCGCGCGACGCGCACCGTTGCTCGGAACCTTCCTTCGCCATGAAGGCTTGCAGAGCCATCACTCAGGAGCGCGTCAATGTACCGAACAGCTTTAGCAACTCTGGCCGCCGCAATGCTGGTCACAGCTTGCGGTCAGGAAGCCCCGAAGGCTGAAGGCGACAACACTGCGGGGCCGGTCGTGTCGACCTCGGAAACGCCGCGCAACACGGCAATCGACACGGCCCCAGCGACCGCAGAACCGGCGCAAACCCCCGGCGCCAACTCTTTCACCGAGGCTCAGGCTCAAAAGGCCATTACCGACGCCGGTTATACGGACGTCGGCCCCCTGACCCAGGACGAGCAGGGCTTGTGGAAGGGCTCTGCCACCAAAGACGGCACTAAAACACCTGTGTCCGTCGACTACAAAGGCGCCGTCGCCGCCCAATAGTGCGCCCCGTTCAGATACATCTTTGGAGAAGAGACATGTCCAGGACTGTTACTCGTCTATTCAATACGCACACGGAAGCGCTGACCGCTGTTCGGGTGCTTGAAGCGCAAGGGGTCGATCATGACCGCATCAGCGTAATCGCGAACAACTCCGACAACTGGCATAACCCCGACACGTCAAAAGGCTTCCTTGACGGCGCTGGCGACCGCGCTGAACGTCTGGCCGGATCGCGCGGCGATCTGAACCGTGACGGCGAAAACGATGTCGCCGAAGGCGCAGGCAAGGGGGCGACAACAGGCGGTCTGCTCGGTGGCGGCGCCGGCCTTCTAGCTGGCCTTGGCATGCTCGCGATTCCAGGCCTCGGCCCCGTGGTCGCCGTCGGCTGGCTCGCGTCGGCCGCTGTAGGCGCGGTCGTGGGCGCCATCGCCGGCGGAGCCACGGGCGGCCTCCTGGGCGCCCTGAAGGAGGCTGGTCATTCGGACGAGGAGGCCAACGTTTATGCCGAAGGCGTCCGACGCGGCGGCGCCTTGGTTAGTGTGAGGGCGGATGATGACGACGCTGTCCGCATCGAGGGCTTGCTCGCCGGCAACCGCGGCGTCGACGCGATGACGCGGGGGGCAGCCTACCGCGCCAGTGGCTGGACAACCTTCGAACCGTCCGCCGAGCCCTACTCTCCCGATCAGATCGCACGAGAACGCCAGCAGTATAGCGAAGACCGGTCCTTCGCGGGATCTCAACCGTCCGACCTCTCGGAGGACGGCGTGGATCGCGCCCGGACAGAGCAGCAGAGCGGCTCGATCCCCTCCCGTCCGCTTTAACCGTCAAAGCGCGAGGCCCGGCGGCGACGCCGGGCCTAGTTTCAATGTCGTCCCGCCGCAGCAAAGAGTGGGCCATCAGACCGTAAGCAGCACGTACGCGAAGGGATCACCCGCACGGAGCGATGTCAGGGGACAGCCATCATTTTTCCGGTTTCGCGGCATATGCCCCCTCGGTCCGTCCGAATGATGAAACACCATTCCGGCCAAGCAGGCGTTTCCGTCGGACAGACCTGTGCTGAGGGATGACTACAGCAAAGAAATGTGTCCGCTTGCACAGGGACCCGGCTGCCCCGCCACTTTGGCACTTTGCGCTCAATGAGCGGCCCAGGGCCGATCCCGCAGCGCCGTTCCGCGATCGGAGAACTCCAGCATTACGTTGCCGGATGTGTAGGTCGTCGAGCCCATGGTCCCGCCCGCGCCGCATATCAGCCGCCCCCAGCGCGCAGCAGGTCCACAGGCCTCGCCTAAAACGCCTGCCGTGGCCCCCGCCGACAGAGGAGGCCGACGGCGCAGGGACGCTTGCGCTCCCGCCGGGACGGTGAAGCCGCCTCATGTTCTGATCGACCTGTCGCCTCGATGGAGCGACTCTTCAGATGCCGCGACCATAGGCGCACCGGCAAGCCGCAGGTTGTCCTTGCCGCCCACCGTTGAAGGTGAGTAGGTGGCGATGCCCTTGGCCGCCCCCCCCATGATTGGCCAAGGGTCCTGCGCCAGTCACCTCGCGCAGAGGGCCGGCGTGCGCGCGAGCGCCGCCGGCCAATCACCCCTCACCGCAGAGCGCGGACTCTGTGGCCGCAAGAAGCACGGATCAGCCGCGCCCCCCGGCCAATGCCCGTCCCGCGGATCTGCCCCACCCCCGCCGCTCCGTAGGACGCGCATTGGACCAGCTTGATGGCCACGCCGGATGGCCACGGTCGTCATCAAGCACGGCTCCACAAAGCGCAGGGACGTCTAGCTTTGGCAGACAGCGCCTACCGATCCTGCTGCGAGGGTCTGTCGGAAAGCCGACTGCACCGATCACTGCGGGAAGCTATGGTTATTCGCACAAGAGGTAACCAGGAGGGCAATGTGAAGAGCGTTACTCTGACATCTGGCTTGGGAAACGTAATCGAGCGCGCCCTAACGCTGGCCGGCTCAGGGCAGTGCACGTCGATGCTGGACGTGAAAAACCGACTGCAACGCGAGGGCTTCGAGCAGATCGATGCATACCTCTCGGGCTACAGCATTCGGAAGGACATCAACAGGCGCCTGCTTGCAGCAAGGAGCGCTTCGTGATGACGCATCCTCCGGCATACTTCCGGCGCCAGGCGGCGCTTAGCCGACAACAGGCTCGGGAAGAAAGAGATAGCCATACGCGCGCTGCTCTGATCGAACTGGCGCTGGAGTTCGAGACCTGGGCCCTCCAGGCTGAATGGCTTACGCCCGGACCCAGTCGCCGCGCAGCCCCGTGAAAAGCGCGCTCGCCGGTTAATAGGCGGTCGGTCGATGCGCCTGGATTCAGGTCGCCAGAGGGATCGCCGCGCGATCTATTTTGCGGAAGCCGTTCCACTGGCGTCGCTGCTCCCGTCAGCCCCGGTCGGCCGTTGGCCTGCGAGCGCTGCCGCCACCGCCGCGTAGAGTCTTTCAATCTCGATCGGCTTGGCGACGAGGCCGTCCATCCCGGCAGCAAGGTATTCCTCCAACTGGCCGGCCATGACGTTCGCGGTGAGAGCCAGGATCGGCGTGCGTTTCCCAAGTTCCTGGCGGCGTATCTGTTCCGTCGCCTCTAGACCGCCCATGACCGGCATCTGCACGTCCATCAGCACAAGGTCGAACGGTTCCAGTGTCATAGCCCGCACTGCATCCTCGCCGTTGCCGACCACCACCAGGTCAACACCCGCCGGCTCAAGAATTGCCCTGAGCACCATCTGGTTTGTGGCGTTGTCTTCCGCGGCCAGAATACGGAGCCGGGTGGCGCCCGACGCAAACTGCGCCTGCGGCACGCGATCGGGCCGCGGCGGGAGGGAGCCGGTGGCTCGCTGAAGCGGCAAGGACGCGGTGAACGTGCTCCCGACCCCATCCACGGTGTCCAGCGCCAGCACGCCGCCCATCAGCTCGACGAGCTCCCTGGACAATGCCAGGCCCAGACCCGTCCCGCCGAACCGACGGCTGGTGGAGCCGTCAGCCTGGGAGAAGCGCCGGAAAAGCGTCGGCAGGCTCTCCGCGGGAATGCCAATACCTGTATCGGACACGGTTATCGTGAGCCCCCTGGCGGTTGCCATGGCCTGCACTGTCACGGCGCCGACGTGCGTGAACTTGACGGCGTTGGCGACCAGATTGCTGACGACCTGACGCAGCCTGATAGCGTCGCCCCGCCAAAGCCCGAGCGCGCCGTCGTCGATCTCGAGTTCGAGGAGGAGGTCTTTCTGGGCCGCCAATGCCTCCATCGGCATGCACGCAGCGGCAAGGGTGTCGAAAAGGTCGAAGGCGTGGTCTTCAAGGACGAAACTTCCAGCCTCGATCTTGGAGAGGTCAAGCAGGTCGTTGAGGAGCACCATCAGCGTCTCGCCAGACCGTCGGATGACAGCAAGACGCTTACGCTGATCCTCGTCGAGATTCATCCGGTCCATGACCTGCGCCATTCCCAGCACGCCGTTAAGCGGGGTGCGGATCTCGTGGCTCATGTTGGCAAGGAACGCGCTCTTGGCCGCGTTCGCCGCCTCGGCCGCATCGCGCGCGGCGACGAGCTCGGCCTCCGCCTGCTTTCGCCGGGTGATGTCCTGGAGGGCCCCGATCACCCGCCGCGGGCGACCGGCCTCATCGCGGTCGAGGTGACATGTGGAGAACGCCCAGACTTCGCGGCCGTCGGAGCGGAGCACTCGGTACTCTGCCTGGTACCGGACGCCGTCGCGCTCCGACGCCGCCCACGCGGCCTGCGCTTCCTCCAGGTCGCGGGGGTCAACCCCGAAGAACGGGTTTCGCCACATGATGTCGGCGGTCAAAGGCGTCTCGAAAAAGGTATCCTCGGCGCCCTGGCTTATCAAAGTGCGGCTCGGAAAATCGACCTCGTAGACATGCAGCTGAGCGATTTCCATCGCCAGCGTCAGACGATGCTCCGTGTTTCGAAGACTTTCGACCATGGCTTTCATGGCGCTGACGTCCTGAAGGACGCCGCGAAGATGAGTGCAGACACCGTCGACAAAATCCGGCTCACCGATGACGTCGATCCAGATCGGGTCGCCGTTAGCGCGCGTCGCTTCTGCCTGGAGCGACAGGCGCTCGCCGGTTCGCCTTGATGACTCGATCAGCCGGCCAATACGCTCGCGGTCGGCGGGCACGTAAATCTCTAGAACTTCCGGCAGGGTGAGTTCCCGCGGCTCGCCGCCAAGCAGCTCCCACGTCTCTGGCGACATGCGGACGCGCCCTGCTCGGAAGTCGATCTCCCAGCCACCGACCTTAGCGATGGCGCCGGCCGAGCGCAGCGCTGCCGCCTGCGCCTTCAAGGATGCTTCGCGCTTTGCCCCTGCCTGACGTTCGACAATGAGCGAGGTGATGTCCCGGCACCACAGCATGACGGCGCACGCGGCGCCCGCGGCGTCGACAAGCGGCGCGATCGTGATCTGCCAGTATGTTTCCCCCGCGCCCAGCGACCAATGGAGGTCTAGATGTACATAGTCTCCCGATCGGGCGGTCGCGATCGCCGCTGCAAGGTCACTGTGGACCGATGCCGGGAACAACGCCCCCCAACGGCCACCACCGACGCTCTCGGCGTTAGAGTTGGCCAGCACTTCCGCAGCTGGCCCGTTGATGAACGTGACGCTATCCGCAAGATCTATCACCACGATGGCGTCTGGCGAGGCCTGCAAAAACCGCTCGAAATTTACACCGTGGTCGAGGTCGAGGTTTCGAATATTCAGAGCCACGAACGCGTCTCCATGCCGTAAGGACTACGATGCTAGACTCACAGGCAATGACAATTGCCTAAGATCGGTGCATTTTTCGGGTGAGATCTTGTCGATCAACGCCGAACGGGCGCTTTACGGCCCGCCCCTGCACGCCTGGTGCGCGCATTGCCGTCCCTGGGGGCGGGGACTATCCGCGTCGCGACGGCGCGCCGCTTGTCCGGCCTTCAGAAGCGCCGAGCACACCACCGCCGCGACCGTACCCTGCCCCTCGCCTGGCCGATCGCCGATCTTGCGCAGGGCCGTGGCCGGGTCTGCCGGCAATGCCCCGCGCTCTCCGGGCGTCGCCTCTGCCGCGCTGGCGCGATCGCGCGACGCCGCGAACGGCTACCGTCTGGCGGCCTCGTCCGCGTGCGCCGGTTTGCGCGGTAGGAGCGCGCGAACGCCGGGGTGCGCTGGTCATGCAACGCCGCCGCCAGCGCTAGGCAGCTCCAGCCAGCGACGAGAGAGGCGCGCCATTTCCGCCACACCGCGCCTCGGAGCACCGCCAGCCTGGCGGGGGACGATGGGAGGCGGCGTTTGGGGAAGGCTGCCCTCAGGCGTTGCCTGTCTTGCGGTGGGGATCGCCAACCGCCTTGCTCTCGGGCGACCCGCGCTCGCGCAGGAAGATCGCCAGCACGATGAGGACGGCGGTAGAAAGAAACTCGCTTTGCCAGTTCTGGAAACTCTCGAACCAGAATTCGGCATCGCCGAGATAGGCGACCAAGCCGAGCGGGGCTTCGCGGTGGCGCAAGGCTGCGTCTGCGGCCTTTCGGGCGCTGTTCAACCAATGAAGCACAAAGGAGGCCGCAAACAGCGCCAGCAGCGTCCACCCCAGCGAATGAGCATAGATCGCACGGGCGAGGCCGCCGACGCGCACTGGCCATGGCGCGTCCGGCTTGCCCGAGTCGCGGACGGGGTTGCGGTCCTGCGGCGCGGTCTTGTCCGGGTCTTTCGATTCCGGTGAACCGCGCTGGAACAGGTAGGCCGTCAGCATCACATAGGCCCACATCTGCAGGAATTCGCTCTCCCAGTTCTCGAACAGAGAGGAAAGAAATTCCCCGCTGAACAGGTAAGCTCCGAACCTGATCGGCGCCACGCTGTGCACCGAACGCGCGTTGTTTTCTGCGCTCCAGCCGGTCAGCATCTGACCGCCAAGACTGATGGCGAACAGCGCCAGCAAGGCCAGCGTCAGGCCATTGTCCTTCACCCAACCTTTCATCGCTCATCCTCCCAGCCTGGTTCGTACAGGCACTGGATTTCAAGGCTCAGACGGAAGACTTGTTCGCGTGCCCCCGTCGTTGTCCCCACGTGCAGAGGGGATGGTAATGAGGGCCCGCCAGAGCGACGAGACCATCGCGATCGAGGATGGTCAGCTGTCCCCTTTGGTAGGCGATCATCCCCCTGCCCTTCAATTTGGACGCTGCGGCCGTCACCGTGGTCCGCTGAACTGCAAGGATATCCGCCAGGCCTTCCTGGGTGATGCGGAAGCTCACGGCGCCGGTGCGGTCGGCGGTCACGAGCAGACAGCGGGCCAGGCGCTCGCCGACCGAACCGAGCGTGTTGGATGCCAATGCTTCGGCGCAGCGGCAGGCCGAAGCGTTGGCGTTGGCGAGGATCCTCGTCACCAGTGACGCGCTGTCGGCCATGCGGTCCCGCAAAACCGAAGCCGGCAATGCCACACCCTCACCGCTGATCTGCACAACGACCCGCCCGGTGCTTTCTGAGCCTGTAAGAGCGCTGAGGAGTTCGACTCCGGTTTCGTAGCCGATGGTCGCGCTTGGCGCCGATCGACCATCGGCCAGAACTGTGAACAGAGAAATCACCGCATCGTGCGGGAAGTAGACGATGGGCACGACATCTCCCGGCTCAAACAGAACGTCGCCTGCGGGCAGCAGCACGGGGCGCAGATGCGGTCTGAGATAGGCGAGATCGTCCTCGTCGAGCGTGTTGAGAAAGAGATTCCGGCGCGGCATTTACCCCTCCATGGCCGATTGTGGACGGCCCAGGCCAGCGCTGGCAGGCCAGAAGCGGACCCTGGTCCCGCCTCCTGTCCCTGGCCGGCTGCGAGCCGCGCGAAGTATGTCCACGGTGGGCGCGGTGTCGATCTACGATGTGGGGCTGCACGGACTGCTGGTGGCGGCTTTGATCCGGCGCGCGAGGATTGCGGCCTGGGCGCGCCGCACTGCCCATCGCCCGCGTTGCGCCTTTCGAGCACGAGCCGGCGGCGGCGTCAGCTCCAATCAAGATCGATCGGCTCACCGGCTCTCGCCTCGAAGACCACGGCCCCGTCCTGCGGCTTACGCGCTTCGCCGCAGACCTTCACCGCCTGCAGTGGCGTGCGGCCCCGCGGCAGCAGCCTGACCTCGCAACCGTAACCCTTGGCCCCATCGACTTCGAACGACACCGTGGTCCCGGAGCGCACCAGGTTGCGCACGGGATACGCGGCGAACAACCGGAATGGCGCCCCCGGGACATCATGGAAGGCGCGCGTGGCGAAGGTGAATGGAGCCCCGCAGCCATAGATCTCCTGGCCGACCTGGCCCGGCGGCTGGCCGTCGCCGTAGAGGTCCTCCACGGGGAATGACAGCTTGCGATCGATGTGGCCGTTGCGGACCTCGTCGCCGGACGGGAAGACGTCGGCGGGCAGCGCATCGGGAAAATAGAACCAGGCCCGGTGAAGCGCATACTTTCGGTACTCGGTCAGCAGCAGCCTCACCGCGTCGGGCAGGCCGTCGCCGCCGCGCACCAGCAATTCCTCGAAGGCGGCGAAAGACTCGAAGCACTCGTAGAGCGCCATGTAGGGCCCGTCGTGCAGGCAGCTGGCTCCGAGGAAGTTGGAATAGTGGGCGGCCGCCTTCAGCTCCGACTCCCAGATCAGGCAGTTGTGGAAGAATCCGGCGAGAAGCACCTGGCACTGGCCCAGGAACCAGGCCTCGCCAGTCGCGCGCCACAGACGCACCGCCGCAGTCGCGCCCCAGGCCGACAGGTTGGCCTGGTACAGCATCTCGAAGCGCCAGCCATCGAGCGCCCGAAGCGCCTTCTCGGCCTCGCGCAGATAGCGCTTTTCGCCGGTCAGGTCGAAAGCGAGGACCATAACGTAGGCGTAGATCCCGCCTACGTCCGACTGGCCGGGTCCTCCGGGGGTGCGGGTCGCCTTGATGACCTTGCGGGTCTTGACGTTGAACTTGATGGGCCAGTCGTACTTGAAGCGCCGGGCGACTTCGATGGCGTAATCGAGGCAGTCGAAGAACAGGCTTCGCGAAGCCTCATCGCCGTCAACAGCGAGCCGGCCGAGGTTGACCAACGGATGGTACAGGTACCAGCTATCGACCTCGTCGGCGTCCTTGTCCTCGCCGACGTTCGGCAGGTAACGACGCAGGGTCTGCAGGTCGGGGTCGTGGAATTTGCGCATTCCGCTCAGGAGCGCCGCTTCGAGAGCGATCGGCCGGCCTCGCCACCGCGCGTACTCGTGCACAGATTGGCCCACGCTGAGCTGGACCATGCAATCAGGGTACTCGGCGTCGGTATAGGGATGCAGGTAAAGGTGGCCATAGTGCCGCACGTGAGCCTTTGGCGACCGCGTCAAATGGCGGAGTGTCAGGTCGGCACGGACAGGCCAGTCGCGGAACCGGGTCGCTGGTTTCTCGAGCCGCCGGTAGGAGCGAGCCAACAGGTCTAGGAAGTGGGCTCCCTCGTCCTGGTCGTCGTGCGGAACCTGCGGGTTCCAGCACAGCAGCACGTCCGACTGGATGAGCGGTTCGCCCGCCGGGAGCGCCGCCTCAGTGAAGGGCTTGGGCTGATAACCAAGTTCCGGCCATTGGCCGCCAACGACCCCATCGGGCGCCGTTCCCGCCGCCCGGTGCCAGTCGTTAAGCGCCGTAAGATTCTGCAGGTAGAGGACGGTCCCAAAATCCGGTTCGCGCAAGGTGAAGAACACCAGGCCGACATTGACCCCCCGCTGCGCCGCCTCAACACGGCCTTCCGACCTCAGGGGGCGTCCCGTGGGGTCCAGCGGATAAAGATCTCGCGGCCAATGCGGCACGAGCAGGTCGATTGCCGGCGTGAACCGGGTCGTCGCGCGCAGCAGCCTGTCGTCCGGCTCGATCACCAGCTCGACGTGGAACTGGCCGAGCGAGGTCATGGCCTCGAAGCTGAGGTCCCCGGCGCGCTTGACCTTGAGCCCGCCACCCGGGCTCCACGCCGTGCGCAACGCCAGGCGGCCGCCGACGAAGAACCACAGGGCGTTGCGGCCGACCTTCGGCTCGATCGTAACATCGCCGAACGCGATCGGGTCCAGCTCGAAGAACCCGTCCGCCAGGATTTCGGCGTCGAGCGCCATCGCGTCCACCGGTACGCCGACGCTCGAAGGGGCAGTGCTGTGACTATCCTTGGCCATGGTCTGATCGCCTTCCGATCGACAGGTGCGATGGCAAATCGTCTGAGGGCGAGAGTTGTTCCAGGCCAGGCGCGATAGCGGCGCCACGACAGCGCGGCGGCGGAGCAATAACGCGCTGTGCGCGCGAGTCAGGCCCAGGCTTCAATGATTTCAGCGACCGACGCCGTCTCGAGCTGCTGGCCAAAGCGGTCATTGTAGATGTCCAGCGTCGCCTCGTGAGTTTTATTGGCGGAACTGCAGAGCGCGTCAGTCGCCACCACGACGCGGTAGCCGTGGTCGATGGCGCCAAGGACGGTCGCCAGGACGCAAATGTCAGTCTCGCCCCCCGAGATGACGAGCGTGTCGACCTCGCGCGCGGACAGCTGATCCTGGAGACGGCGATCAAACCAGGGAGAGTAGGCGTGCTTGTCGATCACCCGGGCCGGCGGAACGAAGAGCTCCAGTTCCGGCAATAACCCCACCATCTCGGCGCCAAGGAGGTCGAGCGTCATCTCCGACCAGCGCTGATAGTATCGACGCCACGTCCCCCTGCCGTCCCCCGGTGATTGCACGGGAATGAACCGTGTGAACCAGGTCTCGGCCGGACGCTTTTCGCACAATTGCACCACCTGGGGCAGCACCCGCCGCATCCATGGCGTCCGCCAGTTAGTGTCCTCGGCAAACATGCGCTGCATGTCGACGCACAGGTGCGCGGTTGTCGCTGACAGTGCGCCGTGTCGAAGTCCCGTATTCTCGGGCATAGGCTGTCCGTCGCCTCGGCAAGGCCGCCGCGTCGTGTCGACGCCGCTAAAGTTGAATTCTCGGTTCAATCCTCAACAACGGGATGTCACATCGTTCCGGTTGGGTGAGGATATAGCGCACCGCGACGGCGATATCTTCGGCCCGGAGCATCTCGTGCTTGCGGATCTTCTCTCGCTGCGCCGCCGGAGACGACGTGTTCATGTCACTCCCGACCGTTCCAGGTTCGACGAGCGCGACCCGAATGCCCGTCTTGGCCACCTCTTCGCGGAATGACTTGGCGAAGGCGCGCACGCCGCCCTTGCTGGCCGCGTAGACCGCGCTGCCCTCGCCGTCGGCGTCGGCGCTGATCGATCCGACCAGAGCGATCTGTCCGGCGCCGTCTCGCCCGGCAAGGCGTTTGGCGGCTTCCTGGGCGAAGGCGATGTATCCCGCAAGGTTCGTCTCAAGGACATAGCGCCACTCATCTTCGGGGGTCTCAGCCAGCTTTCCCGCTCCCAAGCCGGCATTGGCGATCAATACGTCGAGCCCACCCAGCACCTCATCGCTTCGCGCCAGGACGCGGTCGATGTCGGCGCGCCTTGCCTGGTCGGCGACCATGCCCTCGGCGTCGCCGCCGACGCTGCGGATGTGTTGAAGCGCGTCCTCCAGTTCCGGCGCATGGCGGCCGAAAATGAACACCTTGGCGCCGTCGGACGCGAGGAGCGCGGCGACGGCCCGGCCAATGCCGGTGGTGCCGCCGGTGATCAAGACGCGCTTGCCATTCAGCGGGGGCTCGGCGGTATGGATATCGCGGTCGGGCGAGAACGAGCGAGGCTCAGGGGCGGTCATGGCGGTCTCGGGGCTGATGGTGTTTTTGCGTCAACGTCAGCGTCGCGCCACCGTTCCGTTGCGCCGCTTCGCCTAGGGGCCAGCGGCCCCTGGTCGGCCTCTGCCGGGCGCCCGCCCTGCGCGTCTCCGGCGCCTGTATTCACCGAGCCTTACTCTGGACAATCAACGGACGTCGGATGAGCGTCTGAAGATCAGGATAACGTCTGCGAACCTGCTTGCGCCCAGGGCTGCGCGGCTCCCGGCAGCGCGCTTCTGAGACGAGCGGCAGGCGGCCGGTTTGCCGCGGTGACGTTGGGCGGCAGGGAAGAGGTACGCTCGGCCGCAGACCGTCTTCACAGCCGGCGCCTGGTTTTGGCACCATGGCCGTCGGCCCCGCTTGGATAGATCGTCCGACACCCTATCTATCGCACCCACCCTGGAGCAAAGGACGTCCGCATGGCGACCGGCTGGGCCCATGAAGGCGCGGTTCTCGATCAGATCGAAGACACCATCACTGACGGCGTCCTGACCGCCCGCGCTCGCCTCCCCGTTGGCGAGGGCGCCGAACATTGCATTGAGTGCGGCGACGCCATCCCTGAGGCTCGGCGAAAGGCGTTGCCCGGCGTTCGCACCTGCGTCGGGTGCCAGGCCGGCCGCGACAGCCGAATCGTGCTGGCGGGGATAAATCGCCGCGGCAGCAAAGACAGCCAACTGCGCTAGGCGCCCGTTGCGGTCGGATCGGGCTGAGCCAACCACCCGGCCTACGGTGTTGATGGCCGCAGCCGGTTGAGCCGGGCGAGCTCGTTCCGCCACACCCGCTCGCCCAGCGCGCGCTTGACCGTATCGACATCGACCGCGCCTGCGCTTCGCCGACGTCGTCGCCGACCGTCGTGCCCCTGCACGCGGCGCGCGCCCCTGAGGTGACCGAGAAGCCGCTGAACCGCTTTGCGTTTGTCGGGGCAGTTCGGCCCTCCACCCTGCCGGCGCGTCCGGCCAAGCAACCGGCAGCAGGCGCGACGACCAGGCTATGGCTAGACCTAAAGCGGACGGCTCGCGTCCTCGGCCCTTATCCGCTCGCGGAGTCCGCCGTCTATTCTGAGGCCATCGTCCACCGATTCATGGATGGCGCCTTGGCTGGGAGGCGCACAAGACGCCTTCATTGCCTCGGCCTTGGATAACTTGGCCGAAATCCGCTCCGTGAGCTTCGGGGCCAGATGATGCGAGATGTCCGACCCCTTGGCCTTCCAACCGACCGGCTGCTCCTCCTTCGGATCAAGGCACGCGTGCACGATGGCGTCCGCCACCAGCTGGGGGTCGTCCAGCAGCGCCATTCGAGGCGCATGACCTGTGTAGTTCGCCGCGTGCGTCCACCACGGCGTGTCGACGCCCCAGGGCATGATGGTCCCGACGCGAATATTGTCCTCGTCAGCCAGCTTGAGTTCTTCGTTGAGAATGCGGCCAAGGCTCAGGACCGCGGCCTTGGTCGCGGCGTAGGTGTTCTGCAGCGCCAGTGGGGTTTCACTGTCGATCGATCCGGTGTTGATAAGCGTACCGTAGCCCTGCACGCGGAACTGGTTGAGCGCCGCGTGGGCGCCGTAGATCAAGCCCTTGAGGTTTACGTCGACCAAACGGGCATGGTCCTGGATCGGGATGTCCCAGAAATAGCCGATGGCGCCGACGCCGACGTTGTTCACCCAGACGTCGATGCGACCGAACGCCGCCACGGCCGCCCCAGCCAGAGCGGTCACCTGGGCCGGGTCGCTGACGTCGGTCACCACTGCCAAGGCGCGGCCGCCCGATGCCTCGATCTCAGCGACGACTTCATCGAGCATTGCCTTGCGGCGCGCAGCGACCACGACCTTGGCCCCATGCGCTCCCAGTTGCAGGGCGGCGCCCCGACCAAAGCCGCTCGAGGCGCCGGCGATCACCACGACGAGTTCGGAAAGGTTGGAAGGACGGCGGGGCATGTTCAAGATCTCCTGTTCGGCGGGGTGAACAACGCGCAGGCGTGATTGGTTCAGGCCACTTGCAACAGGACAGGGCTCGCCCGGCCCAGGTCTCAGGCTTCATGCGAGGGCGCGAAGCCGTGGCGATGCAGCCGCCGTCAGAGGAGCCGCTCTGCAGGATGGTGCGTCGCGATCTGGGTCGCGATCTGGAACGAGTCGGTCGCGGCGGGATTGTCCTTCGCGCAGGCGCCGCCCCCGTCCCCTCCAGGGGCTATCCTGCGCAAAGCCCCCGGTTCGCGCCGGGGGCTTCGTCGTTAGCGATCAGAACGTCCGCGCGCGCAAGCGAACACGCCGCGAGGCTCGGCCGTGCCGGTTTTGGCCAGCGCCCGGCGTGTCGGGGCGCAACCGAACGCGCGTCAGGAAGTTGCAGCTTCAAGCTCCATCAGGAGCCTCTATGGGGAGAGTGAAATGATCCGTAATCGACTGTTCCAAGCGGCCGGCCTGACGGCGGTGCTGTTGCTTGCGGCCTGTGGTCAGAAGGCCGGTGAACAGCAGCCCGAAAGCCAGGACCAGGAGCCGACCAACATTGCCCAAGACGTCGCCGGGGCCGCTACGGGCGTGGCGACCGGAGCCACCGCGGCGCTCAGCACCGAGGCCTTCGTTCGCGATGCGGCCATCGCAGGCCTCTATGAAATCGAGTCGGCCAAGCTCGCCCTCGTCCGCTCAAAGAATCCAGATGTTCGGGCTGCGGCCGAGATGATCATCAAGGACC
This sequence comes from Pseudomonadota bacterium, assembly GCA_040390885.1. Classification (GTDB taxonomy): domain Bacteria; phylum Pseudomonadota; class Alphaproteobacteria; order Caulobacterales; family Caulobacteraceae; genus Caulobacter. The sequence goes on from JAZJXN010000036.1 coordinate 82,743, forward strand.
ACACGGCCGCCGATAAGGCGCTGAAGGCGCTGGTGGCCGCCGGCAAGGCGCCTGGTCCTCTGCCGACGGCCCTGGATGAACGCCGCAAGGGGATGCTCGACAACCTCCAAGGGGCGGCCGCCGACGACTTTGACGATCGCTTCCTCGACCAGCAAACCATGGCCCACCATGAGGCTCTGCTGGCCTTCAATGGCTACAAAGCCGCCGGCGACAACGCTGACCTCAAAGCCTTCGCTGCGGCGACAGCCCCCAAGCTCGAGACCCATGCCAAGATGGTTACAGGTCTCGACCGCACGACCAATGCCGACGATGAAGCCGGCGCTGGCCAGCCAGCTCGGCCTAACGCGGTGGGACGGGCGATGGACGACATGAAGCACTAGCGGCGTGGGCGCCGGCGGGCGATCCGTCGCCGCCGATGCTGGTCCGTGAGTGGTGTGCAGGTTAGCCGCCGCAACGGCCGCGTCGTCGCCTGTCGTCGCTATTGCGTCTCCGGGCGCCCCTGGTCCGCCCGTGCTTCGCGGATGGTTTGGTTCAACGCGCGCCGTATTCTCAGCCCCGAGATGTGGCCGTCGACGTTGCGAAAGCCCTCGCGCCTAAGTTGGGTGCGGATGTCGGTGAGGGAGGGGTATCGGCCGGAGCGCGTAAGCGCGTTCGACGGGATTATCGGACGGCACGATCAGGTCGGCCGTTGTTGCAGAGCAACCGACCCGGTCCATCCGCGTCGCGCATCAGGTCGCCACACAGCGAGCGATCCGTCTCTCAGCGTGACCTCAAGTCGGGCCAGCTCGCCAGCGGCCCATAGAGCTCTTACAAGGCGCCGTCCCGCAGCTTCGGCCTTTTCGCCGCTGAAGAACACCTGGTCGTTATCGAGGCAATCAGCTCGAACGGTCCAACCGGCGCCGGACGGTAGGACAGATACCTTCTTCACGAGGCTTCTCCCTTACTCACTCTGCATAATCTAGGCAGCGATGCTCGCGCGTCAAGAACGCCAACATCTCAGCCACCCGGCAAAATGCCGCCTGGAGCAAGTCGACTTTGCGGGGCGAACCTTGAAATGCCCCCTCGGCTTCGTGAGCGATCAGATGTGTAACCTCTACGCGATGATGAAGACCCGCGCCGAAGCGGCCGCAGCCGTGACGCAGCCCCCCTAAGCCTGCTCCACCTGGTCGCGTACAAGGTCTTCGCCCCGCCCCCGCGGTTTTCCAGGCTGGGCCAGCGAGACACGCCCTTCCCTCTCCTCCACGGCCGCGGCGATGAAGGGCCCGAGGATCATCGCCGCATCCACGCACCCGACCGCCACTCAAGGCGCGGGTCCTCTACTCACCCGACCTCCATATCGACACGCTCAGGCAAACGTCCCGCAACGTCCGCTGACGGGATCGAAAAGCGGCTTGGCCCGTATCCGGTCCATGACCGCCCCGCTCAACACGCCGGACGGCCGCTATCTGGTCATTCGCGGCCGGCTGTGGCGGCAGTCCAATCCGAGCCTTCCAGCGGACCGCCGCGCTGAATTGGTGACCCAGTTGATGGACGCCCGGCGCGCGGTCGGTGTGGCCCGCAAGGCCGGCGACCGGCAGGCCCTGACCGATGCGGGCCGGAGGGTCGACGAGGCGAAGGTGGGGCTCGGCGAACGCGGCCCTGTCTGGTGGACGGATGGCGCACCCGACGTGAACCGCCATCTCGTCCACAATACCGCGTATGCGGAATGGTGGAAGGCGCTACCCGAAGCGTACCGCCAGGAGCCGAAACCTAACCGCCCGTCGAACAGGCTTCACCGGCCAAAGTGACGGGACGGGTCGCCAAGGCGCCGCAAATAGCCGTGGCGCGCCCCCCTGCGATCCAGGCCTCGGCAGCCGCCGGACAGGTTAGGCGGACGATAGCCGAAGAGGACTTCGTTGCTGCGCGGAAGACGGGCCGCTGTCTTGCTCATCGATCCGGGCCGACAGACTATGGACCTTCCGGCGGCGTGGAGACAGAGACCCATCTTGAGCCGGGGTGTGGACATCGCCACAGGCAGCGGTGAGTCTTGAAGCACCGGCCTCACGCATGAAGTTCGACCGCCCCCTTTCGAGGCGCCTTGTCAAACCGACGCCCGGGGCCCGGCCGCGGCCAGCGCCGTCCGCGCTCGAAAACCACTATCGCAGCACCTCGAATTGGCTCGTCGCCCGGCTCCGCCGGCGCTTCTGCGAGACGCTCGCCGACGATATCGCCCAGGAAGCCTATCTCCGAATGTCCCGGATCGACATGGATGAGGTGCGGCACCCCAACACGCTGCTCCTGAAGGTGGCCCTCAACGCCGGGCTCAGCCAGACGCGACACGCGGCCTCGCGGACTCGGGTCGCCAACCTGGCGCTTGAGTGCGACGCAGCCGAGATCGATGCGCCCTGCCCTCTGAGCAGGACGAGGCGCAACTGCTGAAGGAACTCATTGATGGGCTGCCGCCGCTCTACCGTGACGTGTTCCTCTTGAGCCAGTTCGCGGGAATGCCGTACGACCAAGACATGCACCGCAACGAAGGCGGCTCGGTCGACCTCTATTTCGGTTCTGCCGAGCCAGCCGGAAACGCGGTCAACTGGATCCCGAACGCCCTGGGCCGCCAGTGGATTTCGTTGTTCCGCTCCGGACAAGCCGCTGTTCCAGAAGACCTGGCGGCTCGCGGCCTATGAACGCCTCGCAAACTGACAGATGGAGGCTACCAACGACGATATGAAATGTCGCGGCTGGCCCGCCGCCGGCGTAAGCGCGCCAACACCGCATCACGTAATAGCGGCACGCTAAGGCGCTTATCCGACAGATGCCGCGCCAGCTTCGCGTAGTGTGGGTCTTCGTAGCCCGGTGCGAGCCGGCAGCATGCTGGGGGTTCCTTGGATTCGAATGAACTGCTCAAGGCGGCCAAGGCCGCGCGCGACCAAGCTTCGAGATCAAGCGAAAGCATGGCGCAGGTTTTTATCTCTGCGGCGGAAGGCTTTGAGGCGAGAGCGGCCGCACTCCAACGCGAGGAGCGCGCTGCGATAGCCCGGCGAAAACCTCCGGGCGTCCCGGACTAGCAAGCACCGCTTCCGCTAGGCGTCGATAGAGGTCGCCTCCCGCCCGCGCGTTGACCTGTCCCGCAGAAGCGAACACTCAGCGGTATTGCAGCACCCAAGGACCGCTGCCTACCACTACGGACGCCGATGCCGCGGGTGTTCTCCAGCTGCCCGGGCTGCCGTCACAGTTTGTCGACCGGGGGCGGGAAGTACGAACCGTCCACCGCTCCCCCAAGCGGTCCGTAGAACCGGAGGGTGAACCGGTAGTCCCTTTCCCCAGGGGTCGGCAGCCAGTTGAACTCGGGCGTCCCCGAGGGCTTTTCCGGCCCGAAACAGAGGGTCAGCGAGCCGTCGTCGCCGTACTTCAGACCCGACTCCTTGTTCAGCAGGAACTTGTCGAGGGGATTAGGCAGCGTACGCATGTGCTGGGTAGCCGGGTTAAACCCGCGACTTCTGCTATGCGCCACTACCGGACATTGGCACCCGCGCGGGACGTGGTCATTCGCAGATCGGGGATGAAGGCCCGCTTCCAACCATTGCGGAAGATGTGAGGGCTTAGCTCCTAAAGGCGGGGGCGCCCTTCATTAATCCCTCGCCAACGCGCTGGCTGCCTTGCCGTCATACTGGCCGCCGAAGCTAGTCTTCAGGTAGGCCATGATAGTCCCGACGTTGGCATCGGGGTTCTTGCCCCGGAAATCGTTTATGGCCTCGCGCAGTTCCGATTCCGTCATCTGCTTTGGGCCATACGAGGAAAGGATTGCCAGTTCGGTTTCAGCGGCCTTGGCGCGCTGGTCGACCTTCGACGCATCGCTACCGGCTTCGATCAGGCGCGCGCGCTCGCTCGCGAGGTTCTCCAGCGTCAGCTTCGTACTCTTTAGGAACTTCGCGACGGTTGCGCCGACCTTTTCATCAGTGACTTTCGTCACGCCGCGCTTGAACTCTTCGGTCGTGATCTGCGTAGCTTCGCCGATCAGTGTGGTGAGCAGGTCAGCCTTCAGACGGTCGTTCGCTTTCCGTGCGGCTAGCTGGTCAGCTTTGAGCTCGTCGAGCAAAGCCATGTCGCCGTCCTTTCAATTCAGGCTGTTCGGCAGCGGGGGAACGAGACCGCCGATCAAGCGCGGTTGCGCCGTAGGGCTACCGTAGCAGGCGCTAGCCATATCCATGTCCGCATTCCGTCAGCCATGCGCCAAAGGCGTACATCGGCGCGGAGGCGGAAAGCGGACGCTTCGCGCGGTACGCAATCGACGTCCGCTTCCCATCCTTGCCGACCTTCGGGCGCTCCGCTTGCCGGCCACTCTCCGCATCAGCGCCGAGCCAAACGTTCGACCCTCCAGACGCCTGCCACCTTCATACCGCCCACTGCGCAGACTAAAGTCGAACTGTCATCGCGGTGCTCGAACGCGGTGGTTGCGCAAATGCTGAGCTGAAGACGCAGTTCGACTCTCGTGTGCGCCAAGGGGGTTGGGGCTCCGGCGCGCGGGTTGCAAAGGTCCGGGTTAGGTGGAGCGTGGAGCGTCCACCACCAGCGCTTCAGCTAGAATGGCAATGTTTGAGGGAGGCTCTCAACTTGGGCTGCCCAGTGAGTGAGAAAGTCCCGAATGCCCGCACCGGCCACTGCTCCCGTGCTAGATTTCGAGCTTCTCGGCGATCGGCCGGCGACGGCGATGAACGACGCCCCATGTCCGCTTGGCCGCTCGAGACCACGCTGGCGCCGGGCTTGGTGGATCACTTCCTTGATCAGGGAGCTGCGTGACGACCTCTCCCTTGGCCTCTTCGACCGCGTCGCCGGCCCGGTCTAGGGCTGGGTCAGGACAAAACCGCTCGTCGAGTACTGGCGCGTTGTGCCGGGGAAGTAGACCGCGAAGGCTTCTATTCCCTCCTGGACCGCCAGCGGTGCACCGCTGGCCGACGCTGGTTGCCGCTCACTCCTCCCCACTGCAGGGTTTCTCCAGACCCGCTCCCGCTGATCACCGCTCGCCGACGCTTCTTGCCTTAGGGCTGGTGTTAGGGCGGGACTTAGGGTGGCGAGACCAAGACCCCGGACGTATGTTCTCTGTCCGTTCACGGTGAGGCGATGGCGCGCGAAATCAACAGGCTGACGAGCAAGACCGTCGATGCGCTGCAGGACCCCGGCCTGCACGCGGACGGCGCCAGCCTGTACCTGCGCATCGACCAGACCCTGAACCGGCGGTGGGTCTTCGTCTTCTTCTGGCGTGGACGTCGTCGCGAGATGGGCCTGGGCGCGGCCGAGGGCGGTAACCTCACAAAGGCGCGCCTTGCCGCAGCCGATGCTCGCCGGCTGCTGAGCGAGGGCGTGGACCCCATCGAGGCCCGCAAGCGCGCACTGCTCGCCGCCGCGCCGCGCACGTTCGGCGAAGTCGCGCTCGAGCTGATCGAGCAACTCAAGGGCGGCTGGAAGAGCGAGGTCACCTCTGCCCAGTGGGAATCGTCGCTGAAGATGCACGCCCCGAAGATCTGGACGCGGCCGGTCGCCGAGGTCGACACCGTCGACGTGCTCGACGCGCTCAAGAAGATCTGGGCCTCTCACCATGAGACCGCGCGTCGGGTCCGGATGAGGATCGAACGGACCCTGGACTACGCATGCGTCAAAGGATTCCGCGACGGCGAGAACCCTGCCCGCTGGCGCGGCCACATGCAGCTCATGCTTCCGAGCGTCTCGCACGTGGTCGAGAACCACGCGTCGATGTCCTACGAGGACCTGCCGGCGTTCGTCGTCAGCCTCCGGCAGAGAGCGGCGACCGCTGCCCGGGCCCTGGAGTTCACAATCCTCACGGTCGCCCGCACAACGGTCACGGTCGAGGCGACATGGTCGGAGATCGTCGGTGATGTCTGGGTCATACCGAAGGAGCGCATGAAGACGCCCAAGGACCACCGCGTGCCGCTGACGCCTCGCATGGTCGAGATCCTGGAAGTGATGAAGCCGCTGCGGGCCGCCGGCGACTACATCTTCCCTGGCGATCAGCGGATCGATCCGCTCTCCGACATGGCGATGCTCATGTTGCTCCGGCGGATGAAGGTCGACGTCACCGTCCACGGCTTCCGCGCGACGTTCAAGGACTGGGCCGAGCACTGCACCGAGCATTCGAACGTGATCATCGAAACCGCGCTTGCTCACTCGGTCGGCGGCGCCGTCGAGCGCGCCTACCGGCGCCGGGATGCGCTGGAGAAGCGCCGGGCGCTCATGGCCGACTGGGAGGCGTTCTGCACGACACCCCCGTCCGCCAAGGTCATCCCTTTCGCCCGGGCATAGACGGTCGAGCCATGGCGCAACCCGATACGATCGCGCGGCGGCTCACCCCGACGAGCCGGCTGGTCCTCGAATGCACGGCGCCGGGCTGCGGTGCGCGGTTCGAGGCCACGCGGGCCCAGGCTATCAAGAGGTTCGGACCGACCGCCACGGCCTACGCGGTCGAGAACCTCGCCCGCTGCGTCTCCTGCGGCGCGAACAGGATCAAGGCGATGATTGCCGACGCCCGCGAGCTTGCCGGCCCGAAGCCCCGGGACCGGATCACGGCAGCCGACGTCGACGCCATGAACGGGCAGCTGGCTACCAACTGCGCGCCATGCCGCGTCGGGTCTCGCCCTGATGTCCGAAATCCGGCCCTGCGCT
>JAZJXN010000037.1:0-11585 GCA_040390885.1 Pseudomonadota bacterium
TGGAGAACAGCCGGCGTAGTCGTGGCCGAGCGCGATGATCATGGCGCCCGTCAGGGTGGCCAGGTCGATCATGTAGCGCGGCTTGAAGCGGTCCTGGGCGTACCAGAGCACGTCGGCCAGCACGAGGCGGCCCTCGGCGTCGGTGTTGATGACCTCGACGGTCTGGCCCGACATCGAGGTGACCACGTCGCCCGGACGCTGGGCGTTGCCGTCGGGCATGTTCTCGACCAGGCCGAGAATGCCGACCGCGTTGACCTTGGCCTTGCGGGCCGCGAGCACGTGCATCAGGCCGGCCACGGCGGCCGAGCCGCCCATGTCCCACTTCATGTCTTCCATGCCGTCGGCGGGCTTGAGGCTGATGCCGCCGGTGTCGAAGGTGACGCCCTTGCCGACGAAGGCGATCGGCTGGCTGTCGCCGCCGTTCTTCCACTGGATGACGGCCAGCTGGCTGTCGCGGCGGCTGCCCTGGCCGACGCCGAGCAAGGCGCCCATGCCGAGCTTGGCCATGTCGTCCTCGCCGAGGATCTCGACCTCGAGGCCCAGTGATTCGAGTTCCTTCACGCGGCGCGCGTACTCGGCCGGGTAGAGGACGTTGGGCGGCTCGGAGACGAGGTCGCGCGAGAAGTAGACGGCGTCCGCCAGCGCTTTCAGCGGCGCGTGCGCGGCCTGCGCGGCGGCGACATCGTCAACGGCGATCTGAACACCCGTGACCGAGGGCTTCTTCTCGGCCTTCTCGGTGGTGCGGTACTTGTCGAAGCGGTAGGCGGCGAGCACGACGCCAAGGGCGGCGCGGGCAGCTTCCTCGGCCGAGGCGCCCGGCATTGCGAGGGTCAGGGTTTCGACACCCGACAGTTTCACCGCCGCATAGGCCTGGGCCGCGAAGGTCTCGGCCGCCTCGCCGCTCCACTTGTCCCGCGGACCGGCGCCGACCAGCACCAGCCGCTGGGCGTCGAGGCCGGCAGGGGCCAGGATCTCGACCGTCTGGCCAGGCTTGCCGGCGAAACGACCGGCGGCGGCGACCGCGCGGGCCACCGCGCCGGAGGTCGCCTGCTCAAGACTTTCGGCGCCCGGCGACAGCTGGCCGTCCTCGAAGACGGCGGCGGCGACCGCGCCGGCGACGGGGGCCTTGGAAGCGACAAACTCGATGCGCATGGATTGCTCCTGAAAACTCGTCGGGGCGGCATAGTCCAACCGGGCGCGGGAGGGAAGCTTGGGCGGTTGTCTCGCGCGTGGACCGGCGTATAGAACGGTCGGCCCCCGATTTGGGGTTTTCCCTGACTCCAGACGGGCTAGCCTCCCTCCCCCATGCGTCTGATCGAGCGCTATCTGTTTCGCCAGCTACTCACGCCGACGCTGCTTGCAGCCGCGGCGCTGGGCGGCGTTGGCCTGCTGAGCCAGAGCCTGGGCCAGCTCGACATCATCATCGAGCAGCGCCAGACCGCCTGGGTGTTCCTGCAGGTCATCGTGCTGGCGATGCCGCAGCTGATGAACCTGATCCTGCCGATCGCGATCTTCGTCGCCGCCCTCGTGGGCCTGAACCGGCTGCAGGCCGACCATGAACTGGTGGTCTGTTCGGCCGCCGGCATGACCCGCTGGCGGGTGATATCGCCGGCGATCCGGCTGGCGATGCTGGCGGTCCTGGTCGGGCTGTTCGTGAACCTGTTCGTCCAGCCGGCATCGTACCGCGCGATGCGCGAGATCGTGTTCGCGGCCAAGACAGACCTCGCCGCCACCCTGGTCCGCAAGGGCGAGTTCACACAGCCGGCGCCGAAGCTGACTGTGTACGGACAGGACGTCGACGCCGACGGCCTGATCCACAACCTCTTCATCCACCAGCGGACGGACGAAGGCGGCGCGACCACCTACACCGCGCGTGAGGGCCGCATCACCTATCGCGACGGCGAGCCGGTGCTGGTGATGCGCCACGGCTCCAACCAGGAGTTCTCGCGCAACGGGGTGCTGAACTTCCTGTCGTTCGAGGAATACGCCCTCGAGCTGGCCCCCTTCCTCAACACCCGCGACACCATCACCTACAAGGCGTCCGACCGGTATCTGCACGAGCTGTTCTTCCCCGACCTGACCAAGGACTACGAGAAGAAGAACCGTGAGAAGCTGTTGGCCGAGGGCCATTCGCGGATCGCCTCGCCCTTCTACAGCCTGGCCTTCATGGCCATGGCCCTGGCGGCGGTGCTCGGCGGCAGCTTCAGCCGCCTGGGCTACGCCAAGCGCATCGCCGCGGTCGGCGCGGCCGCCGCCGTCGTGCGCATCATCGGCTTCGCCGTCCAGGCCGCCAGCGAGGACAGCCCCGGGCTGAACATCCTCCAGTACGTCATCCCGTTCGCGGCCACCGCCTGGGCGTTCGGCCAGCTGTACCGCCCCGTGAGGCGTCGCCACGGCTTGCGCGAATGGCTGCCGTTCGGCTTCAGCGACAGCGCCCAGAAACCCGCCGGAGTCGCGTCATGAACCCCGGCGTTGGTCGCCTCGAGCGCTATGTGCTGAGCCGCACCCTGGCCGGAGTCGCCGGGGCCCTGGCGGTGATCGGGGCCGTCATCCTGCTCATCGATTTCGTCGAGGTCTCCCGCACCGTGGGCGGACGCGGCGACGCCGGTTTCCCGCGCCTGCTGTGGCTCACCCTGCTCAAGGCGCCGTCGACGGTGCTGACCCTGCTGCCGTTCGCCTTCCTGTTCGGCACGCTGGCCGCCTTCGTCGGCCTGAACCGGCGCAGCGAGCTGATCGCCATGCGCGCGGCCGGCGTCTCGGCCTGGCGCTTCATCCTGCCCGCCGCCGTGGCCGCCTTCGTCGTCGGCGCCTTCACGGTGGCGGCGTTCAACCCCCTGGCCGCGATGCTCGGCGCCGAGTTCGAGCAGTCGCGCGACGCAGTGCTGGAAGAGTTCCAGACCTCCAAGCCCAAGGACACCTGGCTGCGCCAGGGCGACGCCAGTTCGCAGGTGGTGATCCGGGCCCGCTCGCACGACGAGACCGACGGCTCGGTGCGGCTCAAGAACGTGTCGATGTTCGTCTACCGGGTGAACGAAGCCGGCGGGCTCGAGTTCTCGCGCCGGATCGAGGCCGACGAGGCGCGGCTGATGCCGGGCTACTGGCGGCTGAAGGGCGTGCGCGAGGCGGCCCCCGGGGCCGGCTCGGTCCGCTCCGACACCCTGTCGATTCCGTCGACCCTCGACGAGCAGGCCGCCATCGAACGCTTTACGACTCCCAACGCGATCGCCTTCTGGCGACTGCCGGCGACCATCCGCGGCACAGAGGCGGCGGGGTTCTCGGCCCTGCCCTATCGGCTCAGGCTGCATCAGCTGCTCGCGACACCGCTGCTGTTCGCGGCGATGTCGGTGCTGGCGGCGGCCTTCTCTCTGCGGCTTATGCGGCTGGGCGGACTGGCGGCGCTGGCCGGGTCCGGCGTGGCCCTCGGCTTCGTGTTCTTCTTCTTCAATCAGTTCAGCGGCGCGCTGGGCAAGGCGGAGATCATCCCGGCCTTCGCCGCCGCCTGGGCGCCGCCGTTGTTGGCGCTGTTATCGGGGCTGACGCTGCTTTGCTATACCGAGGACGGGGGAATCGTCCGCGGACGTTCCGCCCGGAGGATGAGCGTCACATGAGTAGAGCCAGCCGACGCCTTCAGGTCGGGATCGGACGCGTCGGGCTGATGGCCGGCGTCGCCTTGCTGACGCTCGCCGTCGCGCAGCCCACGCTGGCCCAGGAGGCAGCGCCGACGCCGCCCGCACCGGCCGACGACGGCCTCGGCCAGAGCGGCTTCTATCTCGAATCGGACCTGCTCACCCAGGACGACGCCAACCAGGTGGTCACCGCCGAGGGCAGCGTCGAGGTGCGCTATCGCGGCCGCACCCTGCGCGCCAACAAGCTGATCTACGAGGTCGGCACCGGCCTGATCACGGCCAAGGAAAACGTCGTCATCATCGACCCCTCCGGCGCGGTCAGCTTCGCCGACGAGATGGTGCTCGACGAGGAGATGCGGGCCGGGGTCGCCCGGGGCTTCTCGGCCCGGCTCGAGGGCAATGTGAAGATCGCCGCCGCCACCGCGATCCGCCGCAGCGACAACGTCAACGAGCTGAACCGCGCGATCTATACGCCCTGCGAGATCTGCGCCGAGGACAAGACCAAGCCGCCGACGTGGTCGATCCGCGCCGACAAGGTGATCCAGGACCGCGAAAAGCGGATCATCTACTACCGCAACGCCGTGATCGAGATGTTCGGCGTGCCGATCTTCTACGCCCCGGTGTTCTGGCACGCCGATCCGAGCGCGGAGCGCGCCTCGGGCCTGCTGGCCCCCAAGATCCTGTTCTCCGACCGGCGCGGCCTGTCTTATGAACAACCCTATGCCTGGATCATCTCGCCGTCGCAGGATCTGGTGATCAGTCCGCAGATCAACACGAAGGTGAACCCCTTCGTGAACTTCCAGTGGCGCAAGCGCTTCTACTCCGGCGAGATCAACGCGCGCTTTGGCTACACCTACGAGTACGACCTCGACGGCGACGGCGATCGCATCGGCGACCAGACGTCGCGCAGCTACATCCTCGCCGACGGCGCCTTCCAGATCGACGAGAACTGGAAGTGGGGCTTCGCGGCCGAGCGCACCTCGGACGACCTGCTGTTCGACAAGTACGACATCGGCGACGTCTATGCGCAACGCGGCCTGATCGCCTCCGACGACAAGCGCCTGACCTCGCAGATCTACGCCGTGCGCCAGGATCAGCGGTCCTACTTCTCGATCGCCGCCCTCAGCATCCAGGGCCTGCGCCCGGACGATATCGACCGCACCTTCCCGCTGGTCGCACCGCTGGTCGAGGCGCGCTGGGAACCGGAAAGCGCCGTTCTCGGCGGCAGGCTGCGGTTCGAGGGCAGCGCGGTCGCCCTGACCCGCGAACAGTCGCAGTATGTGGCCACCGATCCTGGAACCGACAGCCGCCGGGCCAGCGCCCTGGCCGACTGGCGCGCCAGCTACACCTTCGGCAGCGGTCTGCGCCTGTCGCCGTTCGCCCAGCTCCGCGGCGACGTCTACAACATCGACGAGAACGACCCGACCTACCCCGACAGCGAGACGGTCGCCCGGGCGGTCGGCGTCGCCGGGGTCGACATCAGCTACCCGCTGTGGCGTCGCGACGGCGACCGCACCATCGTGCTCGAACCGATGCTGCAGGTGGCCCTGTCGCCGGACAGCGACCCCGACGCCCGCATCCCGAACGAAGACAGCATGGTCCTCGAGTTCGACGAGACCATCCTGATGCGGGCCAACAAGTTCCCCGGCTTCGACCTCTACGAAGGCGGCCAGCGGGTGAACATCGGCGGCCGGGCCAGCGTCATGTACGACGACGGTCGCGGCGCCAGCGTGCTGCTCGGCCGCAGTTTCCGCGCCAAGGAAGACCCGCAGTTCCCCGCCCGCAGCGGCCTGCAGGACACCTCGTCCGACTGGATCGTGGCGGCCGAGGCCAAGCCGATGAAGGGCGTGTCCCTGTTCGGCCGCGCCCGCTTCTCCGACGACGACGGCGACGTGCGGCGGATCGAAGCGGGCATCGACGTGAAGACCGAGCGCGCCAGCGGCTTCATCCGCTATCTGCGCGACAACCAGGACATCACCGGCGTCCAGCGCGAGGACGTCGACTTCGCCGGCGACGTGATGATTTCGGGCAACTGGGGCGTGACCTTCGCCGGCGTTCGCGACGTCGAGAACGACGTCTGGCGCCGGCAGGAATTCGGGGCCCTCTACCGCGACGACTGCCTCGATATCGCGGTGGTCTGGGTGCACGAGGAAACCTACAACCGGCAGCTCGGCCCGTCGGACTCGGTCATCCTGCGCCTAACGCTCGCCACATTGGGCGATAAAGGCTACAGCCAGTGACGACCGGTCGGACCAAGAGGATTCCACCGTGCGTAGCAGTCAGGGGAACTACGAGATTGAACAAGACGGCGCGTAGCGTGACGGGCCTGGCCGCGACGGCCGCGTCCGTGCTGAGCCTTGGTCTCGCCCCCATCGCCTCGGCCCAGGGCGCGCCCGCGGCTGCGCCGGCGCCGACGGCGGCGCCGGCGGCGGCTCCCGCCCCCCGGCCGGGCGAACCGGCCCTGGCCGAAAGCGTCGCCGCGATCGTCAACGACGACATCGTCTCGACCTATGACCTGGTGCAGCGCATGCGCCTGCTCAGCGTCACCTCCGGCATCCAACCCGACGAGAACAGCCTTCCCCAGCTGCAGCGCGAAGCCCTGCGCTCGCTGGTCGAGGAGCGCCTGCAGTTCCAGGAGCTGCGCCGCGTCGAGAAGGAAAACAAGGTCGAGATCATCGCCAGCGACACGGAAGTCGACAACGAGATCAACGAAGTCGCCCGCGGCAACAACATGACCGGCGAGCAGCTGCTGACCTCGCTGCGCTCCGCCGGCGTCGGCCCCGAGACGTTCCGCAGCCAGATCCGCGCCGAAGTCAGCTGGCAGAGCTACATCCGCGGGCGGTTCGGCTCGCGACTGCGCATCGGCCAGGACCAGATCAAGGCCGTCCAGACCCAGCTTCAGGCCTCGGCCGGCAAGCCTCAGTTCCAGATCAGCGAAGTGGTCATCGACCCCGCGCGCGTTGGCGGCCAGGAAGCGGCCATGCAAGGCGCCGAGCAGCTGATCCAGCAGATCCAGCAGGGCGCGCCGTTCCCGGCCGTCGCCCGCCAGTTCTCGTCCTCGCCCACCGCGGCCAACGGCGGCGACGCCGGCTGGGTCAGCAGCGGCGAGATCCCGACCGAGGTCGAGGCGGCGCTCGACCAGCTCCGCGCCGGTCAGCTGTCCCGCCCGATCCAGACGCGCGACGGCATCTACATCGTCTATCTGCGCGACAAGCGCGCGGGCTCCAATGTGGTGCTGGTCAATCTGAAGCAGGCGGCCGTGCCGCTGGCCCAGGACGCCACGCCCGCGCAGCTGGAGGCCGCCCGCGTGACGCTCGAGGCCGTGCGCCCGAAAGTCACCGGCTGCGCCGACATCGAGGCCCAGGCGGCCACCGTCCAGGGCGTCATGGCGGGCGACCTCGGCGAGGCCGAGATCGCCGGCCTGTCCCCGGGCTTCCAGGAGGCGGTCGCCAACACGCCGGATGGCAAGCTGTCGCAACCGATCCGCACCGCCGCCGGCCTGCACCTGATCATGGTCTGCGGCCGTCGTCAGAGCGGCGCCCAGATCCCCACCGCCCAGCAGATCGAGAACCGCCTGTTCGGCCAGCAGCTCTCCATGATCTCCCGGCGACTGCTGCGCGACCTGCGCAACACCGCCACCATCGAGACGCGGTGACGCGGGCTCCCCTCGCACTCAGCCTAGGCGATCCCGCCGGGGTCGGACCGGAAATCGTGGCCAAGGCCTGGCGCGCGCTGTGCGCCGAGGGCCCGCCTTTCATGGTCGTGGGCGATGTCCAGGCCCTGGCCGCCGCGCCCGGTCCGCCGACCCCTGTGCGCGCGGTCACCGGCCCGGACGAGGCGCTGCGCGTCTTCTCAGGCGCGCTTCCCGTTCTTGACCTGCCGCTGTCCGCCCCGGTCGTCGCAGGGCAGCCGTCGAGCGCCAACGCGCCGGCGGTCATCCGCTGGATCGAGACCGCGGCCGGCCTGGCCCTGTCAGGGGCTGTCGGCGGCGTCGTCACCGCGCCGATCGCCAAGGCGCCGCTCTACGCGGCAGGCTTCAAGTTTCCGGGCCACACCGAGTTTCTCGCCGAACTGACCGCCGCCGGCCGCCATGACGGCGCCCAGGGGCCGGTGATGATGCTGACCGCCGCCGACCTGCGTGTGGCGCTGGTGACTATCCACGAGGCCCTGGCGGACGTTCCCCGCCTGCTCAGCGTCGAGAAGATCGTCAATGCCGGGCTGGTCACGGCCCAGGCCCTCAAGCGCGACTTCGGCATCGAGGCGCCACGCCTGGCGGTCGCCGGCCTGAACCCCCACGCAGGCGAGTCGGGCTCGATCGGCCGCGAGGAGATCGAGATCGTCGAGCCGGCGGTGCGGGCGCTGCGCGAGCTGGGTGTCAACGCGACCGGCCCCTCGCCCGCCGACACCCTGTTCCACCCCGAGGCCCGCGCCCGCTACGACGCGGTGCTCTGCCTCTACCATGACCAGGCGCTGATCCCGGTGAAGATGCTCGACTTCTGGGGCGGGGTGAACGTCACCCTCGGCCTCTCCATCGTACGCACCTCGCCCGACCATGGCACTGGATTCGACATCGCCGGACGAGGGCTGGCGCGCCCCGACAGCCTGATCGCGGCGATCCGCCTGGCGGCCGAGATCGCGGAGCGGCGGGCATGAGCATCGCCGACCTCCCCCCGCTGCGCGACAGCCTGACCGAGCACGGCCTGCTGGCGAACAAGAGCTTCGGCCAACACTTCCTGCTCGACCTCAATGTCACGCGGAAGATCGCCCGCCTCGCGGGTCCGCTCGAAGGCCAGACGGTGATCGAGGTCGGACCCGGTCCCGGCGGCCTGACCCGCGCCCTGGTCGAGGCCGGGGCGAACGTGATCGCGGTCGAGAAGGACGCGCGCTTCCTGCCGCTGCTCAACGAGCTGGCGGCGGTGTCCGACGGTCGCCTGACCCTGATCGAGGCCGACGCGCTGAAGGTCGACGAGGGGGCGCTGGCGGGCGGCGCGGGCCATGTGGTGTCCAACCTCCCCTACAACGTCGGCACGCCACTGCTGATCAAGTGGCTGACCGGACGCTGGCGGCCGATCTCCATGACCCTGATGTTCCAGAAGGAAGTCGCCGACCGCATCGCCGCCCCCGCCGGCAGCGACGCCTACGGGCGGCTGGGCGTGATCTCCCAGGCCCTGGCCACGGCCAAGGTGGTCATGGATCTACCCGCCCGAGCGTTCACCCCGCCGCCGAAGGTGGCCTCGGCCGTGGTTCGCCTCGACCCGCTCGCCAACCCGCCCCCGGGCGACGAGATCGCGGCGCTGGAGAAGATCACCGCCGCCGCCTTCGGCCAGCGCCGCAAGATGCTGCGCTCGAGCCTGCGGCTGCTCGGCGGCGAGGGCCTGTGCGAGCGGGCCGGCATCGATCCCAACGTGCGCGCCGAGACAGTCCCGGTGGACGGCTTCCTGAGGCTGGCCAGAGCGCTCTAGTCCCCAGCGCCTCCCGCCCCGCGATTGCGCGAGATTTCCGCTGGGGCATGGGGCTCATAGTCCCGGCAGGACACGCGGGCGGACGACGAAGCCGCCCCGGAGGAAGCCCGGGAGATCTCATGACCGACGACGCGAGCGAGGCCTATGCGGCCTGGCAGACGCTGGTGAAAAGCCTGTCCGAGGCCGGCCGCCGCATGGAAGCGTCCACGGCCGAGCTCGACGCCGACGAGCGCGCCGACGGCTTCCGGGCCTTGGCCCGGGCGCTGGCCAACCAGCTTGGCCGTCTCGAGGTCGATGACGCCCGACCGGAGCTGGCGCCGTTCAACCTCTGGCGACAGAAGTTCTACATGGACAATCCCGACTGCCTCTACTGGGTGGCCGAGATCGCCAGGGGCGGCCGCTATCGCATCGAGGGCGTGGCGCGGAACGCGGCCTTCACCTCGGTCAACGTCTACGCTGGCGCCGGGCTTAAGGCCCAGACCGTGGCCCGCATCACCAGCGACGATCTTCAGCTCGACGCCGACGGCCGGTTCGTCATCACGCTGGGCGGCGAGGAAGCCGACGCGGATGGCCAGTGGGTCGCCGCGCCCGAGGGCGCCAACATGATCTGGGTCCGCCAGTTCTACGACGACCCGTCCAGGATGGACGGCGACTGCTCCATCGTGCGGATCGATCCGACGCCCGCGCCGCCGATGATCGAGGCGGCCCGGTTCACGCGACGGCTGGCCAACATGGGCCTGACGCTGGATCGCGCCTCCAAGGTCATCGCCCGCGGCGGCAGCCACGAGGCCGAGCCATCGAACAGCGTCCGCGACTGGTCCGAGATGCAGGGCGGCGCCGTCTACACCGAACCCGGAATCCACTACCAGCGCGGCGCCTGGCGGCTCGACCCGGGTCAGGCGCTGGTGATCGAAGGCCAGGCCGTCGAGGCGCGGCACCGCAGCGTTCTGCTCTACAGCCGCTTCCTGAACTCGCTCGACTACCGCAATCGCCCCGTGTCGCTCGCGGGCCCTCGCTTCAAGACGAACGCGAACGGCGGCTTCCGGATCGTGATCGCCGCGGAGAATCCGGGCGTCGCCAACTGGCTGGACACAGAAGGCCGGGCCTACGGTCTGTTCGCGATCCGATGGCTGCAGCCGACCCAGGCGCCGAGCCTGCCGACCGTGCGGGTGGTCCCGATCGCCGATCTGCGGGGCTGAGCCATGTGGTCCGCGCCGCCCCGATCCGACGAAGCCCAGGCCCTTCACGACCGGGCCGAGGCCGACCGTGCCGCCCATCCGGAGCGCTACGAACTCGAGCCCGAAGCCATCGTCGCGGCGGCCCAGGCGAAGTCGCCCCTGGCTGACGACGACAACGGCGACTGGAAGGAAGGCCTGGCCGTCTATCTGCGCAGCGCCCGCGAGGAGGGCCGGCTGAACGCGCTGGGCGTGCGCAATGTCGTCGCCTCGGCCACCGGACGCCTGCTCGGACGGGCGGCGATCGCCCGCTCGCTCTCACAGGCCCCGGAGATACGCGCGCGACGCATCGATCGTCCGATCATCGTCATCGGCGGCTGGCGCACGGGCACGACGCTGCTGCAGCGGCTCCTGTCCGCCCTGCCCGGCCTTCGCGGCGCCTATCCGGCCGAGCTGACCGCGCCGTCGCGCTTCGCTGGGCTCGACCGGTCCGCGCGGGAGGCCGCCTTCGCCGCCGGCGAGGGGGCGCACCAACGGCTTCATGTGCTCAACCCGACCATGTGGGCCATCCACCCGTCCGGACCGCGCCTGGCCGAGGAATGCGTGCTGGCCATGGGGTCGGACCTGCGCAACTGGGGCTTCACCTCGACCGTCCGCTGCCCGGGCTATGCCGACTGGCTGCTCGGCCAGGACTTCGACGGCGCCTATCGCCGCTACGCCGACATCCTGCGACTGTTGCAGGACGACAGCGGCGATCGCTGGATCCTCAAGGCCCCGGCTCATACCGCGCAGCTGCCGAGCCTGCTGGCGGCCTTCCCGGACGCGCTCGTCGTTCATCTGCATCGCGACGTGGTCCAGACCGTGACCTCCGGCGCCAGCCTGTTCGCGGTGTTCCGGTCAACCTACAGCGACGCGGTCGATCCCGTTGATGTCGGCCGGTACCAGCTGGACATGACTGCGATCTGGTTCGACCGCGCCATGGCGGCGCGCGACACCCACCCAGACGCGGCCTTCATCGATATCGCCTTCACCGACCTCGCCGCCGATCCGATCGCCACGGCCAAGGCGATCTGCGAGGCCTGCGACCTCGACTGGACCGACGCGTCGCAGCAGGCCGCCGAGGCGCGGCTGGTCGAGCTGACACAGCAGCATGGCGCGCACCGGTATGCGCCGGCGGACTTCGGGCTGGAGGCCGATGAGATCCGGGAGCGGTTCACGGCGTATCGGCGCAGGTTCGGGCTGGCCTGACCCGTCCGCCGGCGGCTCGCGCCGGCCAGCCAAAGGCTTGGACTGGAAGTTCAGCGAGAACTTCTTCAGGGTGG